>AEVK01000001.1 GCA_000209515.2 gamma proteobacterium IMCC1989 | reverse complement strand
CATTGCGGTATTGACGGTAGAGGGTTATTCCCTTTTCTTCACCGACGGCATCATTTAGTGCTGATTGTAAATCCTCATTCCAGTCTCTTGCGAGTTCGATAATGTCGGATTCAATTTCTTGTTGGTCTAGAGCGTTCTTTAACGGTGCTTTTAGTCTAAAAACAAAACGGCAACGTGCTAATGATGATTCGCTAAAAAAGTTGCTGGTTGTTGAACTTTCGCTTTCAATATGGCCGGAAAGTAGTTCGTAAATTTGCTCTTGTAATTTTGATGTTAAGCGATTTCTGGGCGCATATAAAACAGCAGTGATAAATTTGCTGTCCACACTTTCACGCAAGAAAAGTTTTATTTTTGCACGTTCGCGCATAAATAAAACACTGCGTCCGGCATTCAATAAATATTCGTTAGACGCTAAAAACAATTCATCTTTTGGAAAGGTGTTTAAGATTCTTGATAATTCAAAGTAATCATAAGTATCTTCTGCAATAGATGACTCATCTAGGATAGCGTGAATTTTTTGTCGGATAACCGGGATGTTATTTGCGCTATTGGTATACACATTGTGTTTATATAGCCCCATAAAGCGATAGCCACCAACAATGTTGCCTTTGGTATCAAACTTTTTAACGACGATATAATCAGAATACGAAGATCGATGTACTGATGAAATGTGACCTGATTTCGCAAAAATGATGGGTTCATGTGTTTTAGCAATATCAAGTTGATCTTGGGTCATTTTTTCAAATTGCTGAGCTTTAGGTTGGCCGTATTGGCGGAACAAGCCTAGCTCAGTATTTTTAACGGGTTTTACACCTTCTTTATCTAAGGTGTATTCGTCAAACGCAAGAAAGGTGAAGTGTCCATCGTTCATCCACTGTAAAAACGCTTTACATTCTTTCAGCGCTTCAGGTGACACTTGCTTTGAGCTTTTATCTAAATCAGTAGAAATTGAATCAATCATTGCTGACATAGCAAGATAGTCTTGCGCAACGGTATCTGTGTCATCAATAGTTTGATTGATGAGCTTTTTCAGTTCTTTGATGTGGTCGTTATGTGAATGGTGGTCTATTTCGATATAAAGTAGCATCTCATTGATGCTTGAAACATCATTGGAGATGGCTTTGATAGCACCTTTTGTCGTGCGTTCTACGGACAAGTATGAGTGAAATAGGTTGTGTATTTTGATGTCTTTGCGAGTTAATGTGTTTCGAATAGAGTCGATTAGGTAGCGAATGTTCGGATGGTGTAACAGAATAATGGTGTGAGGGCTCTGCCAGCCATGCTCTTCTACATTCGGATTGAATATGATCGCTTTTTCTTTCGGGGCATTCTGTATTTTTCGATACAGGGTGGTCATTAATCCTTGTAGGTCTTCGTCAGTATATCGAGCGATATCTTCGTTATCGATATGACTAAAAAAGCTAGCAACAAGTGTGTCAAAAAGTGATTGGTCTTTTTTGGGGATGCGAGCGCTGACTTCAGTAGCGGCTTCGTTAATTCTCACCTTGGGTTTAGTAGGCGTTTGAATAGTCATTGATTCCTCGTGACATATTAGTGTTGAGTGATGGTTTAAAAATTATAGAGTAGGATGCCAAAGCGTATATGCGATATCGAGGGCATAATACTCGGTGTATGGTGGTGGCCGTTTTAGTATAGGCGCTAGTGTAAAGGCCAGTTATTGGTCGTTTTATTATTATGTTGGTGAATGTCTCTATTGCATGGAGAATAGAGCATACGGCGTTTTTCATTTGTTGAGTGTCTTATGACCAATAGGGTAAGAAGCGTTATGTTGATAAATTACATCATGCGCTAATAGCGTGAAAAAATTGCAACAAAGCTACTTGCACAATATAGGTTATATCTGTTTTATTTGGCAAGTTTTTTTTGATTTTAGGCTATAAAAATACTATTTAGAGAGGGTTCTACTACAAATGCTACTTTTATGGTGTTGTCAGTGCTGACTTAGTGTCATTTGAATGTATGACTTTAATGATGGTGGAGTGTTTTTAGCCCCTTATATCAATATAGTGAATATAAGGGGCTGAAAAAGTAGGTAGGCTTGAGGGAGTGTTATGTTTTATAGTTGCTTAAACACTAACGAAGCATTGGTGCCGCCAAAGCCAAAGCTATTAGACAGGGCGTGTTTGATATTTATTCCGTCTTGACGCTCGGTAACAATCGGCATTCCTTTAGCTTCGTCATCTAATGTGTCAACGTTGGCAGAGGCGCAAATAAAGTTATGTTTCATCATCAGTAATGTATAAATGGCTTCTTGTACGCCTGTTGCTCCAAGCGAATGCCCGGCAAGTGATTTGGTTGAGCTGATTGAAGGGATGTCGTCTGCAAACACTTCTTTGACTGCGCGAAGCTCTGCGAGATCGCCTACTGGAGTGCTGGTTCCGTGGGCATTAATGTAGTCGATAGGCGCATCTATATCAGCAATGGCTTGTCGCATACAGCGTGCCGCGCCTTCTCCAGATGGGGCTACCATGTCGTAGCCATCTGATGTAGCACCATAGCCAACGAGTTCCGCATAAATAGTCGCGCCGCGCGCTTTGGCATATTCATACTCTTCAAGACCCACCCAGCCGCCGCCGCCAGAGATGACAAAGCCGTCGCGGTTGGCGTCATATGCTCTAGAAGCATTTTCTGGTGTTTCATTGTACTTTGTTGATAGTGCACCCATGGCGTCGAACAAGCAGCTCATTGACCAATGTAATTCTTCTGCGCCGCCAGCAAATACAACATCTTGCTTGCCTAGTTGAATAAGCTCCATTGCATTACCAATACAGTGAGCGCTGGTTGCGCAGGCTGAAGAGATGGAGTAGTTGACGCCTTTGATTTTGAATGGCGTGGCTAGGCAGGCAGATGTGGTGCTGCCCATTGTTTGGGTGACGCGATAAGGACCAACGCGTTTCAAGCCTCTTTCGCGTAAAATATCGGCAGACTCGACTAGGTTAGACGAAGATGCGCCGCCAGAGCCAACGATAATACCGGTACGTTCATTTGACACTTGCTCTTCTGTTAGGCCTGAGTCGTCGATAGCTTGTTGCATGGCGATATAGTTGTAAGCGGCTGCATCACCCATAAAGCGCAATGTTTTTCGATCAATATGTTCTTTTATGTCGATATCAATACTGCCAGCGATATGGCTACGAAAACCCATGTCAGCGTAATTTTGTTGAAAAGAGATGCCAGACTTACCATCTTTTAGAGCGTTCAGAACGGTCTCTTTATCGTTACCCAAACACGATACAATCCCCATTCCTGTAATAACAACGCGCTTCATATTTACACCTCTTTAAAAATTAATCAAAATTACCCAGTATCGCATAATCGTTTATAAGCAATATATGCTCCGCCGAAGGCTGGCTATTATGCCACAAAAGATCTTGCTCGGATTAGAACGCATCGGTGTTGGTAAACAATCCAACACGAAGGTCTTTTGCCGTATATATTTCTTTGCCGTCGACCGACACGCTACCATCGGCAATCCCCATGACTAGCTTGCGCTCAATCACGCGTTTTAAATTAATACGATATGTCACTTTGCTTGCGGTCGGTAAAATTTGTCCGGTGAATTTTACTTCTCCCGACCCTAATGCGCGCCCACGTCCCTGATTGCCTTTCCATCCGAGAAAAAAGCCTACTAGCTGCCACATGGCATCCAGTCCCAGGCAGCCTGGCATAACAGGGTCTCCAGGGAAGTGACAGTCAAAAAACCAAAGATCTGGGGTGATATCCAGTTCTGCAACAATACTGCCTTTGTCGAAGTCTCCATCGGTTGCAGAGATGTGGGTGATGCGGTCTAGCATCAACATATTAGGTAGGGGTAACTGAGCATTACCGGGGCCAAATAAGTCGCCATTGCCACATTGAATAAGTTCTTCTTTGGTGAAACTGTGTTTTTGATCGTCAGCTAAAGGCATAGTGCTCTCGTTGATATGATAAGAATGACGGATTATAGATGTATTTATAACCCAAAAGCACGGTATTGTAGCGACTAAATACGCCTTGTCTAGCAGAATTCCTCTTGCAGTACCGTCATCGTAACGGAAAAAAGTCAGTAAATATGCTATGGTTGAGGTTTTACAATAACTATATTTATAGAGTGATTTTATGATTAAAAAGTGTCTTTTCCCTGTTGCTGGCTACGGAACACGCTTTCTCCCTGCCACTAAATCAATGCCTAAAGAAATGCTGCCAATTGTCAATAAACCGCTTGTGCAGTACGGGGTTGAAGAGTCTTTAGAGGCCGGTTTAACTGAGGTGGGCTTTGTAACTGGCCGTGGTAAAAGAGCAATCGCAGACCATTTTGATGTTAATTATGAGTTGGAAAGTGAGATTAAGGGGAGCAGTAAAGAGCAGTATTTGAGTAGTATTCGAGAAGTGATGGAAAAAGGTAAGTTTTCATTTACTCGGCAAACAGAAATGCGTGGTCTAGGCGATGCTATTCTTAATGGTAAACGCTTAATTGGTGATGATCCTTTTGGTGTTGTGCTCTCTGATGATCTTTGTTTGACGGGGGATGATGAGGGTGTATTGGCGCAAATGGTGCGTCTATATAATCAATTTCGCTGTAGTATCGTAGCGATTCAAGAGGTGCCTGACGATCAGGTGAGTAAGTTTGGCATTATTGCCGGTGAAAAAATGAAAGAAGGTTTGTATCAGGTGTCTGACATGGTAGAAAAGCCTGACATTGCTGACGCACCCAGTAATTTAGCGATTATTGGCCGTTATATTTTGACCCCGGATATTTTTGATGTGCTTGAAAATACACCTCCAGGTAAGAATGGTGAAGTGCAATTAACCGATGCATTGCTCACTCAAGCTCAAAATGGCTGTGTGATGGCTTATAAGTTTAAAGGCCAGCGATTTGATTGTGGTAGCGTTGAGGGCTTTGTTGATGCCACCAATTATGTCTACAACAATGTATATAAGCCTGTATAAAATAAAATAGCGATTAATAACTTGCTAATAAGGTCTCTGCTGATGCAGAGAGTTGTAGATTAGATATGTAAAGAGAGTGATAAATGAGTGCGCAGATAGAATGTTTTAAAGCCTACGATGTGAGAGGGCGAGTGCCAGATCAGTTGAATGAAGATGTAGCTTATCGCATAGGCCGTGCGTTTGCCTCTTTTCTCGATGCAAAAAAAGTAGTGGTCGGACATGATATTCGATTAAGCAGTCCTACATTAACAGATGCGTTAATTGATGGTATTACTGATGCGGGTGCAGATGTTTTGCATATTGGTGAGTGTGGTACGGAAGAAGTTTATTTTGCCTCGTTCAACAATGATGTTGACGGCGGTATTTGTGTTACCGCTAGCCATAACCCAATTGATTATAATGGGATGAAGTTTGTCCGCGAGGGCGCGAGACCTATTAGTGGCGATACGGGTCTATTAGATATAAAACATTTAGCGGAAAAGAATGATTTTCCTGCTGTGGTTGGTAAGGGCGCGGTATCCACTTTAGATAGTCGCCCAGCCTATATTCAGCACTTATTGACTTACGTCGATGTTGATGCGTTGAACCCTCTTAAAATAGTGTCTAATCCAGGAAATGGTGGCGCTGGTTTGGCTCTGGATTGCTTGGAGTCTTCTTTGCCTTTTGAGTTTATTAAAGTACATCATGAGCCAGACGGCACTTTCCCCCATGGTATTCCTAACCCTCTAGAAGTTGATAACCGTGCAGCGACGATCGAAGCGGTTAAAGCGCATAAGGCTGACTTGGGTATTGCTTGGGATGGTGATTTTGATCGCTGTTTTTTCTTTGATGAAAATGGTCGGTTTATAGAAGGCTATTATGTGGTGGGTATGTTGGCAGAAGCGTTTTTGGTGAAAAACGATGGCGCTAAAGTGGTGCATGATCCTCGGCTAACATGGAATACTCAGGCGTTGGCAGAAAGCGCAGGTGGAATTGCAATACAAAGTAAGACGGGGCACGCGTTTATCAAAGAACGTATGCGTCTTGAGGATGCCGTGTACGGTGGAGAGATGAGCGCCCATCATTATTTCCGTGATTTCGCTTATTGCGATAGCGGTATGATTCCTTGGTTGCTGGTGGTGGAAATGTTGTCTCGTTCAGGTAAGACACTTTCGCAGTTAGTTGACGACAGAATGAAGGCTTTTCCTTGCAGTGGGGAAATTAATACCAAAGTGGGCAATCCTAAGGCGTTATTGGCACAAATAGAATCTCGCTATTCTGATGCAGCAATGACAGTTGATCACACCGATGGTTTGTCTATGAGTTTTGAGTGTTGGCGTTTTAATGTGCGTATGTCAAATACAGAGCCTGTAGTGCGTCTGAATGTTGAGTCTCGTGGTGACGAAGCGTTAATGCGTGATAAAACAGCAGAGCTTCTTGCTATAGTATCTGCGGGGTGATGCTGATGGTGATGGTGTAGCTTCAAAGTTAAGGGGTTAAAAATACATAGACATAAAAAAACCAGCTTAGAGCTGGTTTTTTTATGTCTGTTGTTTTGCTAGTGACTAGCAGGCGCTTGGTGGTGGCTCGTAATGGCAGTGACCATAACCGTTGCCGTTACCATGATTGCCGTGACCGTGACCATTCCCATATTTGTTATAGCCGTTGCCATATTTGTTGTAGCTTTTATGCCCTTTTCCGTTGTTGCCATACTTTGTGTATTTGCCATGGCATTTGTATTTGTTATCGTCATATTTGTTATAGCCATTACCGTACTTGTTATAGCCTGAAGAGCTGTAGCCATTACCGTATTTGTTGTAACTGCCATATGAGTTAGAGCTGTATTTGTTCTTTTTATTTTTCTTCTTGTGATAAGAGCCGTAACTGCTTCCATATGATGAGCTATTGTCGTATTTATTGTAGCTGCTGTATGAAGAGCTACTGCCATATTTTTTATGGCTGGATGAGCTATAAGATGAATATCCATAACTGCTGCCATAGGAGCTGTAGCTATTGCCGTAAGAGCTTGATCCGTACGAGTTGTACCCGTAGGTAGCTAATGCTTGTTGTGACATAAACATTGCAACAACTGCAGTGGCTATGCTCATAAGTAATGTTTTTTTCATATTCATTCCTCTCGCGCTCTTTATTGAGCGTTTACATGTCACAAATAATAGCAATATTCTAAATCGATATCAATATAAAGTGACGCAGTTCACGTTATTTGCGGTTATTTTTTATACTGTTTTGTGCTGATGTTTGGTTTTTCTTATTCGCTTTTCGCTTTTTTGATGCTTTTCTCTGTCCATGCTGTCATGAATCGCTTGGTTGCTGGGAAGATGTCGCGCTATCCAGGCAAGAGTTAGAAGTATGGTTGCTGATGCGGCATTTGCCATGATTTGTAGATTGAAGTCGACTAAGCTATGGAGCAAAAGAGCAGTGATAACCATAATAGAAACAAAGCTAGCTGCTTGCATGGTGGAATTCTTACGTTTAATCATCGACATTACTGCGGTAAAGAAACTAGATAATACAAACAGTGCGATAAAGCTGATGCCAACAATGCCGTATTCACTGACAAATTGTAGATAATCATTGTGGGTGTAATTGTAGAAACCGTTTACGTCAGGGCTTTTGTAATAGCTGTAAACAGAGTAGTAGCTTCCGCCGCCTGTGCCTAAAGTGGGATTGTCTTTTATGTATACAAGAGTGTCTCTTATTACTTCATCACGGGTTTCTGTTGAGGCTGATGTGTTTTGAATGCGAGCTTGTACTTCCTCGAAACCAAACCAGTTGCCCACGACCCATAAGTCAATGATGATAAGGCTAGTCAGTAATATGATAGCGTTTCTACTGACTCGACGAGTCAGTATCATCCAAAGAAAACCCGCGCTGACCAAGCTAATGAAGAATGCAGTATTCCCCATTCGTGAGCGACTTAGTACGATACCTACCACAATCAATGCTAGTCCGATACGAAACAGCATTTTTCGGCTCATGATGAAGTTGAGCAAGCTGATGAATATGTTTTTCCAGCCTTTCACCTTTCTTCTTGATAAATCGATAAGTAGTAGAGCGGTTCCTGCTGCGGCGCACATAGATAGATAATTGGCAAAATGATTTCGGTTAACAAAAGTACCTGTCGCACGCCCAATATAGTGTTCTTTTGGTATCCAGAATATTTGTTCTATACCTGTTAACGTCATTAATGCGCCATAGCCTGCCTGAAAAACACCGCAAAAGAAGAAAACCTTGAGAACCGTTTTGATGCGTTGTTCTGTGTTGACCAGAGCGATAGTGAGTATGAATAGACAAATGTAGGAGGTGGTTTTAAGGAGGTGCTCCACTGTTGCGTTAGGATCAAAAGAATATTGTGTCCAGCCTAAATCGTTGAGCACACTTATGGGCTTGGGGGATAGATTGAGTGGCATGAGTTGAAACAAGCCAACGCAGGCAAAGCCTATTAGCGATACTAGTGGGAACCAGCATTTCTTCCAATAACTGGGTAAGCTAGATTTATGTTGTAAGCAGAGAAATGCCCAGACAGTAAATAAGCCAAATATCCACAGCTCTACAATAGACCAAGCAAGTAAGCGATGGCTGCCAAAGGGAAGAGGTAAATAAATAATAATGCCCAATAAATTATAGAATAAAAATTGATGAGCGTGTTTTGATGTGGTTTGAATAGACATATTGAATTTATTGGCCGTGTAAAGCGTTAGGTCTCTGCTATATTTACCTTGTAGCTTATCGCATTGATGTATTGGTGAGTCAAGTTTTCTATGTGATAATAGTTGGATTATGTGCCAAACGGCGATTCTTTAGAGTCTTTTTATCACCACTTTATTACCCCGGGCTATTACTTTGTTAGCCAAGAGTCAGTACTAGGATATCCATGGCCATTACAAAAGCATATGACCAGCTTTCGAAGCGTCGGCAATTATTAAAAAAGCGAGAGTCTATTGTTTATTCTATTCAAGTCGTAGTAGACCTTTTGTTAACGGTCGTCCTGCTGTCTATTTTAGTTGATATAAAACTCGGGGAGATCCCCACCAATTATCGTATATTAATTGTGACGGCAATTCTGCTGCAGTTTATGATTTACAGTATTTCTGGCGTCTATCGTCGATTTGGCTCTTTTTACCAAGGCGCATATCGATTGTCTGTACTCTGGTGTGTGTTTTTGCTAATTTTGTTGGCTATAGGCTTTGTGACTAAGGTATCTGAGTCGTTCTCACGGGAAGTGTTTCTGCAGTGGGCAGTTATAGGCTACATATTACAGATAGTAACCTATGCCTTTATGTCTCGTGCTATAGGGGTTTTTCGGGATAAGTTTGTTGGTCGTGCTGAATGTCTCATTGTCGGTGATGGTAGGCTTGCGGATCATTTATATAAGAGTATTAATGGCAATAAATGGTTGCCTGATAATGTAGTTGGTTTTGTGTCATTTGGTCGTCAAGTTGACGAGCCGGTGAAGGTGACCAGTCTGGCTCCAATGTTAGGCCATATCTCGGATATTCAGGCCGTTATTCGATATCATCAGATTAAGCGCGTTTATATTGCGGTACCGCTTAGTCAGTCTGGCTATGTAGAAGGTTTGCATGTTGAATTGCTAGACTGCAATGTTGATCTTATTTGGGTGCCTGACATATATGCGTTAAAGCTACTAAATCATTCCATCCGAGAGGTGGCGGGGTTGCCTCTTATCTTTTTAAATGAAAGCCCGATTACCTCCACTCGAACGGGGATTTTATTTAAGGGGATAATGGATAAAACGGTGTGTATTGTGTTGTTAGTGCTTTTATTCCCATTTTTGTTGGGGTTGATTGTGGCTATTAAGATGGATTCGAAAGGCCCCGCTTTTTTCAAGCAGCGCCGACATGGTTGGGATGGAAGAGTATTCGAAATATGGAAGTTTCGTACGATGTACCTACATGACGATAAAGAGGTTAAGCAGGCGACAAGGAATGATGATCGTGTCACGCCGATAGGTCGTTTTCTGCGTCGTAGCTCCATAGATGAGCTGCCCCAGTTGCTCAATGTTTTGTCAGGGGAGATGTCATTGGTTGGACCACGGCCACATGCCGTAGCGCACAATGATTATTATGATTGTCACATAGAAGATTATCTGCTGCGTCATCGTATTAAGCCGGGTATTACCGGATTAGCGCAGATAAATGGTTGTCGTGGTGAGACAGAGGAAGTGGATAAGATGCGAGAGCGTGTGCAGTTTGATGTGGAATACATTAATAATTGGTCTTTATGGTTAGATATTAAAATATTAGTTAAAACGCCGTTTTCGTTAACGTCTAACAACATTTATTGATGAAAAAAAGGAGATAATCATTGTCTGACTATCTATTGTCTGACTATTTAACTGGCGCAGGACATTTTGGCGTTGGTTTTGTTGCTGGCTTTTTTATATTTCTGCTGTTTTTAGGTATGTCCAGAAAGGCGTTATGGGTTAGATTGTATGGGCCTTTTATCCCTTTTTTGTTGGGAGGAATCGCTGCAGTACCTTACTTTTTCACCTATAAATTAACGTGTGACCAACCCTTGTGGGGGCACTTCTTTTTTTTCTATCCTTTTTTTCATTGCCAGCCTTTGTTTGTAAAGTTTTTCGGTAATATTCACGTAGTTGTTGTAGTGTGCGGTCTGTTGTACGTTGTTATTCTTTGGCGCTATATTGTGTTGGTGAAATATATTAGGCGTTATGGTTGGTCTAACCAAGCTAGACAAAAGCGTAGAAGGAGGCATCGTCGTGCCTGAAAAACACTTTTATTTCTCAATAGGTGCAGCAGTTGGGTCGGTGGTATGTGCCGCGATAGCTAAAAAACGACATACGCTACGTAAGACTAGCCATTTTTTTCAGTGGCTTTATCGAAAAGAGCCGCATTGGTTTCTTTATTTCCCTGTGATCATATTCATGGTTGGGCTATGGGGGTTGATTCCAGATATCATCCATTTTACTGGCTGGCTATCGAAAGATATAACGCGAACACATTTATTCGATGTTTTCTTTTTTCATACTACGTTTGAGCATATTGAAAATACAATGCCTGTTATTGATTCTTACTTAAATTTCTTGGGCCAGTTATTACTTTCTATTGTATGCATAGGCACGATGCTTTTTTATGTTAAACAAGTGAAAAAGGCAGTTATCGCTTTCGAAGAAAAGTCAAAAGCTGAGAATGAAAAATAATGCAGAATTTGATCAGTGGGTTCATAAGGTAATTATTTTTTTAGCAGGCTGGCTAAGTAGCTATGCTTGAATATGTCTTTTGCAAAATGAGCGGGTGTGTTGTCTACTTTCTTTTGTAGTTTGGCTCGGAGCTTCCAGCAATATGTGCTGGTCAGTAAACATAAGTCTGTAATGGTGAAATAGATACGTCCGTAGTTGTTGATATAAAAATGTCGACGTGATTCGAACCAATAAAAGGGCTTGCGCTTTTCTTGTGTTTTGTTGTTAATGCCTGTTGACGCGCCAGCAATATGAAACACGCTACTTTGCGGGCAGCACCAGGCGGTGAGCCCTATTTTTTTTGCTCGGTGGAATAGGTCTACTTCTTCAAAATAAAGAAAATATACAGGGTCAAAACCATCCAGCTTTTCGAAGCATGTGGCGGAGGTCATGAAAGATGCTCCAGTCAACCAGTCAGAGGGGTATGGTTTAGCTTCTATTGGTGCTGCGGTGGTATATTTGGGGAAGAGGTTGTCCAGTATTTTTAGTTGCATGGATGAAATCAGTGTATTCATTATCCCCGGAAACCTGAATGCTCCTGCCCTTGGTTCATTTTTTTCGTTGTTTAGAATGCTGCCTGCAAAGTCTATATGCTCGCTTTCTTGCAGTAGTGAGAGGAGTTGAGCTCCACTGTCTTGGTTGATCTGGGTGTCCGGGTTGAGAAACCATAGGTATTCAGCGCCATAGGTGCTCGCAATTTGGGCGCCTTTATTGCAGCCTTTACCAAATCCATGATTGTCTGTAGCAGGGTATAGGGTGATGCTTTTTTCTAGTGTGTGCTCTTTTATATATTGCTGTATGAGTGCGCAGCTAGAGTCAGTAGATTTGTTATCTACAATAATAAGTCTGAAGTCAGAATCAGCTATAATAGGTTTTACAGAATGCAAGAATGCCTCTATAAAGTCGCTGCAGTTATAGGTGACTGTGATGATGGCAACGCTATTTTGCTTTGTTGGTGTCATTTTTTTCTGGTAATACTCATTGTGTTTTATTAGACGTCAATGGGGTGAATGTAGCATAGATAATTTTATCCCGCAGGTTGTTTTATAAACATTTTTTGTGTTGTTTGGAGGTTTGAGTGGAAAAAAAGAAAGCAGACCCCTTGTGGGATGGTTCTAGTAATCGTAATCCGAGTGATATTGGTTTTTGGGCTTTGATTCGAGAGGACTTTGCGACCCATCAGCGAGACTTTTTCTCTCAAGGTTTTTTTGCGCTAGTAGTTCATCGGTTTGGCAATTGGCGAATGAGTATATCAATACGGCTAGTGCGGTTGCCTTTCTCCGTTTTGTATATGTTGTTCGCTAAGTTAACGCAGATCTTCTGTGGTATTAAGTTGGATTACACTGTGCAAGTAGGACGACGTGTTAAAATAGAACATTTTGGAGGTATGATTTTAGGCGCTAGATCAATAGGAAATGATGTGGTGATTCGACAAAATACCACATTCGGAATTCGTGATGCTTCTGATTTAGCTGCAAAACCAACGATTGAAGATGGTGTTAATATTGGCGCTGGTGCGGTTATTGTGGGCAATATCACGATTGGTCATCATAGTAAGATTGCTCCTAATACAGTTGTGATTGAAAATATCCCGCCTTTTTCCACTGTTTATGTTAAGCCTACGATAGTAACAAAAAACGTTTAGCGGGTATAAATATATGGGCAAATACTTATATGAATAAAGTAGGTGTTGTTGTCATTGGCAGAAACGAAGGGGAGCGTTTAAAGGCATGTATTCGTTCGCTGTCTATATCCGATGTGCGTGTTGTTTATGTTGATTCTGGTTCAGAAGATGACAGTGTTGATTTCGTAAGAGGTCAAGGGTTTGATGTGTTATCACTAAATATGTCGACCCCTTTTAGTGCGGCTAGAGCCAGAAATGAGGGCTACAAGCATTTGCTTTCTATGGACTCTACCATTGAGTTTGTCCAGTTTGTTGATGGGGATTGCGAAGTTTTCGCTGGTTGGATGTGCGCAGCGCTTGTTCACTTACAGCGTAATGTACACTTAGCCGCTGTGTGCGGCCGCAGAAAAGAACGCTTCCCGGAGCAAACTATATATAACCAACTGTGTGATATAGAGTGGGATACGCCCATTGGGGTGACCAGTGCTACAGGTGGTGACTTTATGTGTCGTGCGCAGGCTTTAGTTCAAGTGGGTGGTTTTTCTCCCGAAGTGATTGCGGGTGAAGAGCCGGAGCTTTGCTTCCGTTGGCGAGAGAAAGGGTGGCTGATTGAGCGCTTAGATGTTGATATGACATTACATGATGCAGCGATGACGAATGCCAGCCAGTGGTGGAAGCGTTGCGAGCGTACAGGCCATGCTTATGCACAAGGTTTTTCTATGCACGGTAATAGCGAAGAGCGATATTATAGGAAAGAAGTGGTAAGAATTATTAGTTGGTGTTTTCTTCCATTTCTCTCGCTCACCCTTGCCGTTATGATTAATTCTTGGGCGCTGTTGTTATTGGGGTTGTTGCCAGTAAAAGTAATGCAAATATTTTTAAATAAACGTAGCTTGCTAGGCGGTAAAGATGCTTTCTTTTATGCTGTTTCATTGGTGCTTGGGAAATTCCCTGAAGGACTGGGTGTTTTTGGGTTTTTTATGAAAAAAATTCGCGGCCATCATTTTCAAATTATTGAATATAAGAAGTAAGTCATTTATGCAATGCAGCGTTATCGTTTCACTTTCTGATGCTTGTTAATAAAATCACATCCTCTTGGCGTGGGGCTTCATCACAGCTGTTCAAAGACAGCGGTATGCAAGCGCTCATGCTCACTAGCTTTTTTGGTAACTTGATTCGATTGTCAAGTAATTTGGTGGTGGCCAGATTGCTTAGCCCAGAAGCTTTTGCGATTACGGGCTTGGCAGCGTCGATTATATTTGCCTTTAATATGATATCAGATGCTGGTTTTAGAGCTTTTATTCTGCGTCACGAAGAAGGCGACGAGACTTATCTGTTGAAAACATTATGGACTATTAAACTAGCTCGTAATGTCATTCTTGCTGTACTCATGTTTGTTTTTTCAGATGCGATCGCTAGTTTCTTTTCAATTGATGATTTAGCTTTTGTGTTAAAGGTACTGTGTTTAGTCTTTATCGTTGAAGGTTTTGTGCCTATTGGATTTATCGCTATAGAACGGCAAAATAGAATTGCTCGAATTATGTATGTTCGCTTTTCTTGTGCCGCTATTTCTACGTTGATGATGGTAATAGGAGTCTATTACGCGCAAAACTATTGGCCAATGATCGCGGCCATGATCATTAATAATGTATTGCAAGTGATGTTGGGAGCGATTTTTATTGGTTGGTCAGGTTCTGGTTTTGGATTCCAAAAAAGCATATTTGTAGAGTTGATGGCATGGGCTAAATACATTATTCCGTCGAGTGTTATTACATTAATGCTGGTACAGTTTGATAAACTGATGTTGGGTAAAACTCTTAGCGTGACTGAATTAGGTATTTACTTTATAGCCATTAATTTTTCTGCGGCTGCGGCAACTTTTACAATTGAATATGCTCGTGGTGTATTGCAACCCTACTTTTCTCTCGTTTATCGTGAATCTCCCGACTTATATCTTGAAAAGGTGTATCAAAAAAAACAACGGCTTTCTATGTTGTTCGCATTTTTGTTAGGTATGTTAAGTGGAGGTAGTTATTTATTTTTTGATATTTTTTACGATGATCGCTATGCATCCGGCGGGCTTTATCTGTCAATATTGCTAGTGACTCCTATTATGACACTAGTGACTTATTCATCAGAGGTTACCTTGATTCTTTATGGGTACCTCAGGACAACGTTAATTGCTAATGTTTCTCGGTTGGTATGGTTTTTGGTCGGCGCTGTGTGTAGTTATTTGTGGTGGGGGACAATGGGCTTGTTAATGACAATTATGACAGTAGAGTTGTTGCCAGCTATTTATATGGTTTTACGGTTAGTTTCTTGTCGTGCAGTACGTGTAGGGCAGGAAGCTATTATCATTTTTATGGCTGTCATAGGTTTTACCTTGTCGCGTACTATTTCTAATGCTTTTTGAGTGATGGATTTATGAATATCATTATTTTTTCACCTTCTTGGCCAAAAAGTGTTGATGCCAATGGGATTGTTACTTATTGCGATAATATTGTCTCATCACTTAAGGATAATGGGCATCAAGTTTTTGTTTTGGCTGCCAATAAGGCAGAAGAATACGTTCAAAAGGACTGTGTTTATATTGATAGTTATCGACCTACATTTATCGATAAAGTGTTAAGTAAAGTTGGAGGTTTTTTTTCGGCGGGCTTTGAGCAATATTATTTGGGTGCTAGCGCAATTTTGTATGGTGTTCGTATAATTGAAAAGACCGCAAAAATTGATTTGCTCGAAATGGAAGAGTCTTTTGGTTGGCATTATTTTTTGCAAAAAAGAGTCAGCTTTCCTATTGCGATGAGATTGCATGGGCCACATTATATCAATGGCACTATGGGAGGTAAGACGTTGACTAATCGAGATTATCAGCGCTTTAAAAGAGAAGAGCGTGCTTTTCGCGCTGCTCGATATGTTAATGCTCCGTGCCGTTGGGTGTTAGATGAGCCTCAAAAAAAGTTTGGTATCAAATGGCCTGTGCAGGCCGTTTTTTTTAACCCTATATCAGCGTTGAGTAAAAGCGAATGCTGGTCATCATCCTCATATGTTAAAAAGCAAATATTGTTTGTAGGGCGATTTGATGCACACAAAGGAGGAGATCTTGTTATACGAGCATTTGCAAAAGTGCTGGCTTATGATCCGGGTGTGAAGTTGGTTTTTGTAGGGCCTGATAGGGGAGTTGAGTTGCCAAACGGTGAGCGCTTTTTTATTAATGACGCGATTAAGCAGTATATACCATCGTCTCAAGAGAGTTGTGTGGAATTCGTTGGTTTGGCTGACTCCGAGCAAGTGAAGTTGCTTAGGCGGCATTCCCATTTTACGATAATGGCTTCTCGAAACGAAAACTTTCCCTATACTGTCATTGAGTCTTTAGCGTCAGCAGCTCCTATTATTGCTGCTCGTGTCGGTGGAATTACCGAAGTGTTTAAGGATAAAGTCAGTGGGATGTTCTTTGAAGGTTCTAATGTTGAAGATCTTGCAAGCAAAATGATTACGTTGTTGCAAGACGATCGTTTGCTTTGCGAGTTATCAGGTAATGCTTATTACCATTGCCAATCTGCTTTTTCCCCTGATTTAATCGCTAGACAAGCTATTGGTTTTTATGAACAGGCAATAAATGATTATAAAAATAAGGCATGATTATGTTGGTAATTTATCTGTCGCTAAGTCCTATTGTTGAGCGAATCTCTTTATGATTGTTTATGGTGCAAAGCTAGCAATTTTATCCGCTATGGCTATTTTGTCTGTTATTTTGTCGAGCAAGACTATATTTTCGTCTGGACTTGGAAGGCGTATAGTTGCTTTTTGGATTGTTTCCTTGCCGCTCATCTTTTTTTTTCGGAATGAAGCTTTAACATTGGTAGCGGCTGCATTCATGTTGGCTATAGTGAATAAAAATAGCTCTGGCCCTGTTTTTACGATTGCTTTTTTAATCGGTATTTTAGGTGCTATACCTGACTGGGTTGAATACCATGTGTCTGTCCCCGGGATTAATTATTTGATAACACTCTCGTTTTACAAAGTAGCGGTTATTGTGTTGTTGGTGCCTATGTTTTTTCGGTTAAGCGCGAGAAATAACCTGGCATGGAATCTCACGGATAGTTTCGTGTGTTTATTTGTTTTACTCACTACGCTGCTAACCTTTCGTGAAGGTAAAATTACCAGCGTATTGCGCTTTTTTGTTGATAGTTGTTTGATTTATATTGTTCCTTATTTTGTTATCAGCCGAACGGTTAAATCAATCAATGATATTCATTATTGTGCAGTTGCGGTATTGGTCTTCTCTATTATTATATCGGCGATTCTTTTTATTAGTCAGGTGATTCAGTTAGATATTTATGAAGCATTTAATCCGCGTAGTAAATACAATATTATTCGAGAATATAGAGGCGGCTTTTTGCGGCTTTCTGGCCCATTATCAAGTCCGTTGATTGGCTTTACAGTGCTGTCGGGATATTTGGCGCTAGATATATTGAAGCAGCATATCCAAATATTACCCATCATACGTTGGTTGATTATATTGATGTTTGTTTTAGCGGTATTGTTTAGCGGCTCTAGGGGTGGTCTGTTTAGCTTTATTTTGGGGGTGGCTGCCTATTGGTATTTTATTAAGTTGTCGAGTGAAAAGCGTGTTTTACTTGTTCTATCTGTGACTATCTTATGCTTGGCAGAGCTGCTGTTTGGTGTAAGCGCTATGTTTATTTATGAAGATGAATACGGTACTTTCGATTATAGAATTGAGCTGTATACTGCATCTTGGTTGTTTTTGAAGCAAGCCCCCCTTTTTGGCGCGCAATATTTTATTCATTCAGGATACTTTGATCACTTGGTTACGGGTTTAGGTATTATTGATATTGTGAGCACCTATTTACAGATTGCTCTGCAGTATGGATTTGTTGGCTTGTTTTTATTCGTTGGTATGTACCTGTCAATTATAATCCCTTTGGCAAAACGCTTGCTTTCGATGGGGGCGAGTGTGTCTGATGTTGAACGCTATAGCGCTATGTATTTTGCTATAAATATAGCGTTAGTGTTTATTATATCTACCACTAGTATGATATCGCTTTTTCCTATATTTATTATGATAAACGTAGCCTTTGGGCGAATAATGCTTGCAAGGCACTAGTTCGGTATATTTATATGATTTGTTGGGAATGCTTTCATGAGCAATAACGTGTTAATAACTGGTGGTGCTGGTTTTATTGGTTCAGCTGTGGTGCGCCATATTATTGGTAATACGCAAGATAATGTTATTAATCTTGATAAGCTGACTTATGCGGGTAATTTATCATCCCTAGAATCAGTATCGGGTTCAAATCGCTATGTCTTTGAACAGGTGGATATTTGTGATGCGTATGAACTACAGCGTGTATTTGATGTACATAAGCCAAACAAGGTAATGCATTTAGCTGCAGAGTCTCATGTGGATCGCTCTATTGATGGCCCCGATACTTTTATAACAACAAATATTGTCGGCACATATACTTTGTTAGAAGCCTCAAGACGTTTTTACATGTCGTTAGGCAAAAGTGAAAAAGCTCGTTTTTTATTTCATCATATTTCTACAGATGAAGTGTATGGCGATTTAGGTACTGAGGGCTTATTTACAGAAACAACCAGTTATGCGCCTAGTTCGCCATATTCTGCTACTAAAGCTTCCTCTGATCACTTGGTGCGTGCGTGGCATCGAACGTTTGGCTTGCCTACATTAGTGACGAATTGTTCTAATAATTATGGACCCTACCATTTCCCCGAAAAGCTTATCCCTTTAACGATACTTAATGCCTTGGCAGGTAAGCCGTTACCTGTTTATGGCGACGGTTCTCAGGTGCGTGATTGGTTGTATGTTGAAGACCATGCTCGAGCACTTTACGATGTTATTTCTCGCGGTGTTGCGGGCGAAACTTATAATATTGGAGGCCATAATGAGCGTCAAAATATAGAAGTTGTATACGCTATTTGCGATATATTAGAAAAGCTTAGGCCAGATAAACCATTGGGTATTCAGCGCTATCGAGATTTAATTGTGTTTGTAGAGGATCGCCCAGGGCATGATGTACGTTATGCTATTGATGCATCAAAAATTCAGAAAGAGTTAGATTGGTTGCCCAATGAGTCTTTTGAATCCGGAATTAGTAAAACAGTTCAGTGGTATTTGTCTAATGAATCATGGTGGCAGCAGGTGCTTGATGGTTCATATCAAGGGCAGCGTCTAGGTGTTATTTGATGTGCTTCCTAAAGCGCCCTTGCATTAAGTTTATTCAGTTTTTTTAGTGGCGTGGTGACGGTTGTGGTTGTTGCTTAGTTTCATATTTATAGTTGAGGAGTAGGTCATTTGAAAGGCATTATATTGGCTGGAGGTTCAGGTACCCGATTACATCCAGTTACCATTGGCGTATGTAAGCAACTGCTCCCAGTTTATGATAAACCGATGATTTATTATCCGTTAACCACCCTTATGCTTGCAGGAATAAGGGAGGTATTAATTATTTCTACTCCTGAAGATATAGGGCGTTTTGAAAAAATATTGGGTACGGGTAAGCAGTGGGGCTTATCTATATCATATGAAATACAGCCGTCTCCAGATGGTTTGGCGCAGGCGTTTTTAATCGGCGAAGAGTTTATTGCTGGTGAGTCTTGCGCGCTTATTTTGGGGGATAATTTGTTTTTTGGCCATGGGCTGAGCGATTCTTTACAGCGTGCAGCTCAATGCGAAAGTGGGAGTACTGTGTTTGCTTATCCTGTGCGAGATCCGGAGCGCTTTGGCGTGGTGGAGTTTGATGCGAACGGAAAGGCCATTAGTATCGAAGAAAAGCCAGAAAAAGCAAGGTCTCGTTATGCGGTGACGGGGCTTTATTTTTACGAT
Source organism: gamma proteobacterium IMCC1989 (assembly GCA_000209515.2). Classification (GTDB taxonomy): domain Bacteria; phylum Pseudomonadota; class Gammaproteobacteria; order Pseudomonadales; family Cellvibrionaceae; genus Endobugula. The sequence continues at coordinate 13,054 of AEVK01000001.1, read as the reverse complement.
TCGGATGTAGTGAGTATCGCAAAATCTATAAGGCCATCACCTCGCGGTGAGTTAGAAATTACCGATATTAATAAGATATATTTAGAAAAAGGTCAGTTGTCCGTTGAAATGATGGGCCGTGGTACTGCTTGGTTAGATACGGGAACGCATGATTCTTTAATGGAGGCAGGGCAGTTTGTGCAAACATTAGAGCAGCGCCAAGGCCTAAAGATTGCTTGCCCAGAAGAAGTCTCATGGCGTATGGGGTGGATTAGCTCTGATCAATTACGTGACTTAGCAAAGCCATTAATGAAGAGTGGTTATGGGGAGTACCTTATTGAGCTTCTTGAGTTTTAACTAACGGTTTAGGTTGATGGTATGAATGTTGTTAAAACAAAGTTGAGCGGAGTTTTGGTTATCGAGCCGGCTGTGTTTGGTGATGAAAGAGGCTTTTTTCTGGAAACTTTTCAGTTGAAGCGATATCAAGAGCACTTAGGTGAAAATATTCAGTTTGTGCAAGATAATCACTCTCGGTCGCCTAGGGGAGTGTTAAGGGGATTGCATTTTCAAAAAACCAAGCCGCAAGGTAAGTTAGTGCGGGTGGTGACAGGCGAGGTATATGATGTAGCCGTTGATATTAATCCGCACTCGTCTACTTATGGTCAGTATGAGGGGGTTGTGCTGAGTGCGAAAAATAAAAAGCAGCTTTGGATTCCTCCGGGCTACGCCCATGGCTTTTTAGTGTTATCTGATAGCGCTGATTTTGAATATAAGTGTACGGATTATTACGATCCAGCGGACGAGGGCGGGGTGATGTGGAATGATCCTGAGATTAATATTCCTTGGCCATTAACGGATGTGCAGTTGTCTGATAAAGATACAATGTTGCCTTTTTTAAAAGATATTAAAAGCGAAAATTAATCTTGTTGATGAATAATGAATAAAAAAAGTATACGAATACTGCTGCTGGGAGCTTCTGGGCAGGTAGGCTCGGAATGTAAAAAACTATTCCAACAGGTGGGTTATACAGTTCTTTGTATCACTCGGAAAGAGTTGGACCTTAGCAGTATTAGCAGTGTTGATGAAATTGTTGAGCGGCTGCTATGTTTTCAAACTCCTAGTCTTGTTGTCAATGCCGCTGCTTATACGGCGGTAGATAAAGCCGAGTCTGAGCCAAGTTTGGCGGATAAAGTAAATCATACCAGTGTAGGTTTTTTAGCTCAGTATTGCGCTAAAGGTGCGATCCCTTTAATCCATATTTCGACCGATTATGTATTTGATGGAACGGCGACCACGGCCTATACAGAGAGCGATGATGTCAGCCCTTTAGGGGTTTATGGTGAAACTAAATGGCTGGGCGAGCAGGCAGTAAAGTCTGTCTTGGCGCAGCATATCATTTTACGCACTAGCTGGGTGTTTGGTATATCTGGTAATAATTTTGTAAAGACGATGTTACGTTTATCGGCAGACAGGGAGCAACTAACTATTGTTAGTGATCAATATGGTTGCCCAACTTATGCGGGAGATATCGCCAGGGCAATATTGTGCATTGTTAAGCGATATGCGTCTGGCCAGTCTCTAAATTGGGGTGTATATCATTGCGTCGGAGAAGGCAAGGTGAGTTGGTATGAATTCTCTCAAGCCATTTTAAATGAGGCTTATGCAAGAGGCTTTATGCCAAATAAACCGCAAATTATCCCCATACCAAGCAGCGCTTATCCAACCCCAGCTGCTCGACCAGCTTACTCTGTATTAAGCACAGATAAGCTAGCCAGGGAGTTTAATTATAGTGTGCCGTCTTGGCGGCAGGGCTTGTCTGCTTTTTTTGATGGATGTTCTCCAGCCCTTTAATGATGATAAATACTGTTGAGAAATCCGTACCGGCTATTTATGTTGCCAATAAAAATGATTTTTCTATTGATCGTCTTGTTTGCTTACTGGGAGATGAAGAGCGTGTAAGGCTTGATCGGTTTCGTCAACACCCTGATAAAGAGAGACATGCTCTCGCTCACAGCTTAAAACGTGCAGTGTTATCTCAGTACATACCCTCTGCCCCTCATGAGCTTAACTTTTTTCAATCCGCCTATGGGAAGCCCTTTTGTTCACACCCAGATTCGCCTTTTTTTAATTTGTCACATAGTGGCGATTGGGTTGTTTTAGCAGTATCTACAGAAAATGAGATTGGTGTAGACGTAGAGTTTGAAAGAGCAATTAACATGGAGAGTATTGTTCAGCGCATAAGCTCAGCTCGAGAAATCGACATATATCAGCGTAGTGGATGCCCTCAACAATGTTTTTTGTGTTTATGGACTCAAAAAGAGGCTGTGAGTAAGGCAAATGGTCAAGGTATTTCGGTGGGGTTGTCGTCTATTCCTTGTTCTGGTGAACTTGGTGTTCATTCAGTATCCTTTCAGGGGGTGAGTTACGTTTCCTACTCTTATCTTTTTGATGAAAGTGGGGTGCTTAGTTATGTCTCAACAGCTGGTACGGAACCTAAAATTGTGAGAGTAACCAGCATGCCCGACGAGAGTGTTAGTTCCTCGCTCGTAACGAGTGTTTTTGCACTATAATTTGATGATGAACCTTAAGCTAGTAGAGTGGCTTTCTGACAATTATCTGTCAGTTGCCCATCAATTATTTGTCAACTCCCCGTAAGGAGTGGAACGTGGTAGAATTGTCGCTTAAAAACACGCTGGGACGCATTGAATAATAGAGACTCTAGATAATGAACTTTTTATCACATGATACTAGGTATAGATGCTTACAGGCATACTCTGCTTCCCTGTTAATCGCTTTCCTAAGTTCTGATCTTATTGCACAAGAAGCTGCGGCTATTTATGTTGGCCCATTTGACGTTACGCCGACGTTGAATATTGACGTTGAGAATAATGATAACGTTTTTTCACAGAGTGCAGGAAATGAAACGTCCTCCACATTAACGCGTTTTATACCTACTATCGCTGCAGTGGCAGATGATGGTGTCGTTCGTTACAGTCTAGCTTATCAGCTTGAAAATGGTCGCTATAGTGGTATAAATAATAATGATTATGTAGACCATAAGCTAGATGCAAAAATGGATTGGCGCGTAGATATAAGACATTTGATCGAGTTTGGTGTGTCTGAATCTAGAGGACATGATGAACGTTCGGTTGATAGTGTGTCAGTTAATAATGTAGCGGATATCAGCACGACAGAACTAGATAAAACGAAGAATAGAGAACTTTCTGCTAACTACACATTTGGTAGTGAAGGTGCCAGAGGCCGATTGATTATCGGTTTCAAAACTAATAGCTTGAGATATACGACGAATCAACAATTAACCAATGTATTAGAGTCAGACACCGACACGCTTAATGCTAGCTTTTCTGTAGGGATTGGTGCTAGCTCACGAGCAACTGTGGAAGTTGTCGATACTGATAATAGTTTTCGTGCCAATGCCATTAATGACCGTAGAGATCGTCGCTATTTAATCGGATTTGAGTGGGAAGCTAACGAAATAGTAAAAGGCAATGTTCGTGTCGGGCGATCTAAAAGTGATCTTGTTAATGATGATGGTGATACATCCTCTTCCGTGGGTGAGGCTTCTATTACTTGGTCGCCAGTGGAATACTCGGTATTCACATTATCTGCAAATAAATCGACTCAAAACACAGAGAATAATATAGGCTCTTTTGTTAAACGTAGTAATTTGTCATTAGGATGGGCTCACCAATTTAGTGATAAGTTGACTGGTGAGGTATCTATGGGGCGACAAAAAGATGATTTCGTTAATGCGAATCGCCAGGACACTTCAAATAATACTCAGCTACAATTGAAGTATGCCTTTAGGCGTTGGCTGGAGGTGGGGATGGGGATTACAAGAACTGAAAGAGCTTCTACAGATGCCTCCTTGGATTACGATAATAATAAAGTGGTGTTGTCAGTTAATGCAAGTTTGTAAGTGGTCTGTCACAGCCTCTGCTTTTTTAAGTTCTTTTTAAATAGTAAATGATATGCACCAAGGATTATATGAATAACAAACTCGATTATCGTATATACATACAGCGCTATATTATTTGTTTGATGTTGTGCATTTTTTCCTCCATAAGTATTGCTGACTTATCATCTGCTTATTCTTTAGGTTATGGAGATTTGGTGAGCATAAAAGTTTATGGTGAAGATGACTTATCGGTCGAGACACAGTTAAATGATTTGGGTGTTATTTCTTTTCCTTTTTTGGGCGAGCTGGAAGTTTTTGGTTTAACTGTAACAGAGGTTCAAGAAAAAATAGAGACGGGTTTAAAAGAAGGGTTTCTTGTTAACCCAAAAGTGAGCGTAACCGTCGTCACTTATCGACGATTTTATGTTAACGGTGAAGTGAGGCAGCCGGGAGGTTTTGCTTTTTTGCCAGGACTCACTGTTCGTAAGGCTATCAGCTTAGCAGGTGGCTTTACGCCTAGAGCCGCCCAAAATAAAATATATATTATCTCTGATAGTTCAGAAAATCGCTCTCCAGCGCGAGTGCAATTAAACTCGTCAGTTAAGCCAGGAGATGTGATTACGGTAAAACAGCGTTTTTTCTAGCGTTTTTCATAATGTTACCCCCACATAAATTTTTACCATTACCAAAAATGATGTATTAAGTAGGCTTTTTTGTATGAATGAAATTAACTTTACACCATCGAAAAATGCGACTTATGGCGGTGTGGTCCAGACTCTACCAAGCGATAGCGGGATGGACTTAATGCATTATTATCGATTGATGATGCGAAATTTATGGAAAATTATGATGTTCTCCCTATTTGTGGGAGTTTTTTCAGTTTTTTATGCACTGTCATTGCCCCCAGTTTTTTTTGCTAAAACAACATTGCTGATAGAAAATCAGCGAGCTAATGTCGTTTCTTTTGAAGATGTTTATCAGGTGGATACTCGTGATCGGTCTTATTTGAGAACTCAGCTAGAAATATTTAAGTCACGAGCGATTGCGGGACGAGTGGTCGATCGTATGCGTCTAATAGAGCATCCATTGTTTGCGCCAAATAAAGTCGATCAGTCTTCAGCTTTTTCTGTTGAATCAGCAAAAAAATTATTTTCTTCTCTAATTTCCAGAGATGCTGATATCGCTGAAAATGAAGTGGTTAGTGAGCAAGTTGATGACACTGTTGAACGTAATAGCGTAGCAATATTGCCTTCTGAAGAAGATGGAGGTAATCCATACCTCCGTAAACTTATTATTGATCAAATAATGAGGTCTATTATTATTATTCCTGTTTATGGAACTAAATTAATCAGTATTCAAGCGTCTGCAGGTGATCCACAGCTAGCAGCCGATATTGCGAATGAGTTTGCAGATGTTTACATTGAGAGTCATTTGGAGGCTAAGCTTGAAGTCACGCAAAAGGCTAGCGCTTGGTTGAGTGACCGTTTAGGTAGTTTGCGCCAAACATTACGTGAATCAGAGCAAGAGTTGCAAAACTTCCGTGAGCGAGAGCAGTTGATTGATACTGGTGATGTACGCTCTATTGACGTGGCAGAGTTAGAGCAATTGACCCAAAGTTTGGTAGAGGCGACGCGAACAAAAAATGATGCTAGAGCACTCTACAAACAGATCTCCCAGAGTAAATTGAGCGTTGATCGTATGTTGGCGTTGCCGGTGGTCTCTAATAATACAGTTGTTCAAGGTCTAATAGAATCCAGAGCAACGGCCAAGCGTTTGGTCGCTGAGCTTGGTGATCGTTACGGAAAAAAACACCCTAGAATGGTGTCTGCGCTATCAGATCTCTCCCAAGTAGAGGAAGAGTTGAAGGTGCAAGTTGATAATGTTGCTAGAGGTTTGAATGTTGGTTATTTGGCCGCTCAGGATGCAGAAAGAGAACTAAGAAGGCAAATTGCTAACGTTAAAAGCCGTTTACAAAATGTCAGTCGCAAGGAATTTTCTCTCCGAGAGCTTGAGCGCGAAGTGGATGCCAATCGTCAGGTTTACGAGGTCTTTCTCAATAGAGGGAAAGAGACGAACGAGACTGCAAACTTAGAGGCGGTTAATGCGCGCGTTATAGACGAAGCTTTGCCACCCGATCACCCATCTAAGCCGGAAAAGAAAAAAATTGTTATGGCAGCTGTTTTTTTTAGTGCTTTTTTTGCTGCTGGAGTTATTTTGTTGTTGGACTGGCTCGATAATACAATTAAGAGCCCTGAGGATGTTGAGGAGCGTTTGCGTGTTCCTTTGCTGGGCTACTTGCCTTTGGATAAATCCAATAAAGACGATTCCCCTTTTCTTGGCTTTTTATCCGATGAAAAGTGGCATTTTGCTGAGGCCGTACGAACTGTTCGAACTAGCTTCGTTTTATCTTGCTTGGATAAACCGGCAAAGGTCACTGTTGTTACATCTACTGTACCTAATGAAGGTAAGTCTACGGTGTCACTTTGTCTTGCGCATGCGCTGGGGCAGATGGAGAAAGTATTGCTGATTGATGCTGATATGAGGAAGCCTTCAATAGGTAAAGCGTTAGATATATCGTTATTGACACCGGGCTTGTCCAATCTGATTGCCGGTACAGCAGGTTTAGAAGAGTGTGTGACACGATTGCCAAATTCAGAGGTCGATATTATTACCGCTGGGGTTGTATTAGGGAACCCGCTGGACTTGATTGCGGGGGATCGTTTTTCATTAGTGCTTAATTCTCTTAAAGAGAAGTATGACCGGATATTGATCGACTCTGCACCAATACAGGCTGTTAGCGATTCACTAGTCATTGCTACGCATGCAGATGCATTAATTTATGTTGTACGCTCAGATGGTGCTTCAACGCCACTAATTAAGAAAGGTTTACGCCGTTTAAGTGAAACTCAAGCGCGTTTTTCTGGTGTTGTTTTGAATCAGGTCGATGTAGAAAAGATGAAAAAACAGTCAGGGTATGAGTCGGAGTATTATGAAAACTATGGCTATGCATATGGGGACACCAATGCATAGCGAGCGATCTGTGGATGAAGTGATGAAGACGGTAAATGTCGAATGATTGATATACATTGTCACTTGCTAGCCGGTATAGATGACGGGCCTTCATCCATGGATGAGTCCTTGGCGTTAGCGCAATATGCCGTTGAGAGGGGTGTTACTCACTCTGTTGTTACTCCTCATATTCATCCCGGGCGCTGGTCTAATGAAGCATTAACGATTCGCTCAAGCGTTGACACATTCAAAAAGGCATTGGCTGATAAGAATATTCCTTTAATTGTCGGTATGTCTGGTGAGTTGAGAGTGGGGCTTGATGCTTTACAGATGGTGGCGAATCACCAAGTGCCTTTTTTGGGCAAATGGGGGAGCAACTACGTCATTTTGATTGAAATGCCTCATAGTCATATCCCCACAGGTATGCCGCAAATGGTGCAATGGTTAATGCAGCGTAATATCCGTCCGTTAATTGCCCACCCTGAACGCAATAAAGATATTTTAAGGAATCTTGAAAAAATACAGCCTCTAGTAGATTCGGGTTGCCTTTTTCAGGTAACCGCAGGCTCTATTGCCGGTCGATTTGGTTCGACAGCAAGAGATAGGGCGGTGCAAATATTAGAAATGGGTATTGTGACTGTATTGGCGACCGATGCTCATAATTTAAAGCGTCGCCCGCCTAGTTTAGACGAAGGGCGTGATGCCGCAGCCGTCATTGTTGGAGCCGAAATGGCGAATCGTTTGGTCGTAGATAATCCTTGGAAGATTGTTTCCTGCCAGTTTGAATAATTTTCTTTCGCTAGTGACGAATGAGTAATGTGTACTAATGAATATCCTCTATAAAAGCCGATACCTACTATTGATTCCTTTAATTTTGTTAATGGCTTTCGTTTTTTCAAAAGCGCTAGCGGGCTATGTTGCAGATAGCGCGTTTGATTATGAAAGAGAGTGGAGTGCACAAGGAGAGGTTGATGCAAGGCAGGAATGGGATGATGCGATTAGCTCTGTTCGTTTGGCTATGAAAATTGACCCTTTCAATCCTAATTATCCAGAACTGCTGGGTCGATTACACTTTTGGCGTTTTTTTGTTCAGGATGTTCCTATAGAATCTTTCGAAGAAGCCCAAAATATCGTTAATGCAGGTTTAGAGCCTCTACGACGGTCTATAGAAATGCGTCCTACGTGGCCAATGGCATGGGCAAGCTTGTTGCAGCTTAAGTCAATAGGTGATCAGATTGACTATGAATTTGAGCAAGTGTGGGATAAAAGTATAGAGCTTGGTGATTGGGAAGCAGGAGTCCAAACTATTTTGCTTGAGGCTGGCTTAATTCACTGGCCTCGTTTTAACAATGTACTTAAGGGCAAAACCATCGATATTTTTGTTGCGATGACAAGTAAGCCTTATAGTGAGTTAAGAGCGATACGCGTGGTAGACCGTTTGGGTGCATGGCCTTTAGTGTGTAATGTATTGGTGGATCCTATTTTGACAGTCGGTCGGATGCGTCAGGCATGCGCAGAGCTTGAGCGGCCTGTTCAATAAATGTGTTTATTCCCTACCTTTTATGTGCTTTGAATCATATTAGTTTCTCGATAAGGGTTCTTGTAGAGCTGTCCCATTTGGAATCAACTTTCTTTTGCTTCAGCGACTCTGCAATAGGTTTTGCGAGTTGTTTTCCTAGTTCTACTCCCCATTGATCGAAAGGGTTGATATCAAGTAGTACGCTAAGGGCGTGTACCTTGTGTTCGTAAAACGCAAGAAGAGCCCCGAGGTTTTTTGGGCTTAGGCTATCTAAAATAATCGTGTTACTAGGTTTGTTTCCTGCAACTATTTTATGAGGTGCTAGGCGCTCTATTTCTTTCTGCTCTAGGCCCAGACTCTCAAGCTCTTTCATTGCATCTTTAAGTGTTTTGCCTTGTAGTAACGCTTGGGATTGACTAATCCCACAAGCTTGCAACTGCATGTGTTGCTCAGTTAGTGGGCTCATAGGCTGATTGATTAAGATGAAATCGGCAGGAATAACATGAGTGCCTTGATGCAATAATTGATGAAAGCTGTGCTGTCCGTTTGACCCCTCCGTTCCCCATATAATATTGCCCGTATGGTAATCAATGGTTTCGCCTTCTTTGGTGATACTTTTTCCGAGGCTTTCCATATCGAGCTGTTGCAGATAAGCCGGTAATCGGCATAAGCGTTGGGCGTAAGGGAGCACTGCGTGAGATTGTGATTTCCAGAATTGGCTGTACCAAAAGCTACAGAATGCAGCGATGGCCGGCATGTTTTCAGAGAGGTCAGCGTTTTTGTAGTGTTCATCCATCATGTTAGCGCCAGCCAATAAATCTTCGAAATTATCCATACCTGTTGATATAGCAATAGGTAAGCCTATTGCGGACCAAAGGGAATATCTTCCCCCTACCCAGTCCCAGAGAGGTAGGATATTATCTTCGTCAACACCGATAGCTTTTGCGGCATCAATGTTTGTTGTGATGGCAATAAAATGATGGGCTAACTCGGTTTCTTTACAGCCGGCTTGAATCAACCATTGTTTTGCTGTCAGTGTGTTGGTGAGCGTCTCTGCAGTGGTGAACGATTTAGAGGCGGTGATAAAAAGAGTCGTTTCGGGATCAAGATCGCGTAATGTATCAGAGATGTCTGCGCCATCAATGTTGGCAACAAATAGTACTTCGCCAGCCCATATTTTGCTGCCTGATAGTGCTTGGGTTACCATTCGGGGGCCTAGGTCGGATCCGCCAATACCAATATTGACAACCGTAGAAATAGGCTTGTTTGTATAGCCAAGCCACTCATTAGCATGAATTCGATCAACGTAACGTCTCATCTGCTTTTGTGTGTCTATTGCCGCTTGCTGTTGATCCGTGAGTTTTTCGCCTCTGTGGCGTAAAGAGGTATGCAATGCCGGACGATTCTCTGTGTTATTAACATGTTCACCAGAAAATAAATGTTGAATGGCTTTCGGTAAGCCGCATTCGTTAGCTAGATCATCTAATAGCTTTAAGGTTTTGGCACTAAGATGATTTTTTGAATAATCGAAATACATTCCGTCAAGTTCAACAGAAAAATGGTTTGCTCTGAGCGTGTCTTCTTCGAATAATCGTCGCAACGAGTATGTTTTTAATTCTTCGTGATTTTCTCGTAAGGCAGGGTATGATTTGGCATTAAATGGTTTCATGGATTCTCTAGGTAGTGATCTACTGTTCGTTGTTTAATTGGATCGAGAAATTGAAAATTCTGCGAGGTCAATCATGGCCTGCTTGTAAGTTGAATCGGGTAGTGCATCCAATGTTTTTATGGCGGACATAGCATGCTCTTTTGCTAAATTAAGTGTGTAATCAAGAGCGCCAGAATCGCGAATAATATTAATTATCTGTGAAAGCTGGGATTTATCTCCGTTGCGAATGCTGTCAGCGATCATAGCTGATTGCTCTTCGCTACTATTGCTCATGGCATAAATTAATGGCAGTGTCGGTTTGCCTTCGGCCAAGTCATCGCCAACATTTTTGCCTAGCTCTTCTGTGTTGCCAGTATAATCAAGCGCATCGTCAATAAGCTGAAACGCGATGCCTACATGATAGCCGTAAGCAGTTAGTTGGCGTCTTAGCGTCTCTTCTGCCCCAGATAATGTTGCAGCCGTTTCACAGGCGGCTTCAAAAAGTATAGCTGTTTTTTTATGTATGACTTCAAAGTAGCCTTTTTCGCTGATATCAGGTTTTTTTGCATTGATGAGCTGTTGTACTTCACCTTCTGATATCAGGTTAGTGGTGTCAGATAGTATTTTCATGATGCTCATGTCGCCAACGGCTACCATCATTTGAAACGCCCGAGAATATAAAAAGTCGCCGACCAATACACTTGGAGCGTTTCCCCATTTAGCGTTGGCTGTCAGTCGCCCTCGGCGTAGGTCGGACATGTCGACCACATCGTCATGCAGCAAAGTCGCAGAGTGAATAAATTCTATGATTGCCGCTAAATCATGGTGTTTATCCCCTTGGTATTGCAACGCATTAGAGACTAAAAGGACGAGTAGCGGGCGTAGTCGTTTGCCGCCAGCTTCGATAAGGTATTGTCCAATATCTTCTACCAGTCCTACATCAGAGTGTATTTGGCCGAGAATTAGCTGGTTAACTGCTTCAAAGTCGCGTGCAACTGCTTGGTGAAAGGAGTGAGGCATAAATTGGTTACTTCTTATCTGTATTAATTTTTGAATGTGTATATGATTTTGGTAAGTGATGCTATGGGTGAGGCTTCTTGGTGTCAAGGATTGTAAGTCTTTATGCGGGATATGGCTTGGTTTATGACGGTTTTGTCTAAAGTTTCCGCTTGCAGCTATAAAACGTTGCTTGCGCAAAGTAAATGTCGTAGAATTCGCACCCCTAAATTTACTTAATGATCTATATACGCCGCAAGTGCCTTAGAAAAAGTTGTTAATACTTATTGCTGTTAATGTAATAGTCATAGTATTTAATAAATTGAGGTGAGAGCTGTCCCGAGGTGGATTTTATTTTGTGTCCGCGCAGAATGAATAACGGGTAAATCAGCACTTAGTGTCGTCCATGAGTTCAGTGACACAATGATTGGAGCAAAAATGTACGCAGTAATTAAAAGTGGTGGTAAGCAGCACCGTGTAACAGAAGGCGAAGTCCTTAAATTAGAAAAAATTGAAGCGGCAACTGGTGACACTATCCAGTTTGACGAAGTTTTATTAGTCACTGATGGTGATAACATCACTATCGGCACCCCGGTTGTAGAAGGTGCGGCGGTTTCGGCTGAAGTGTTAAGCCATGGTCGTGGCGACAAAATCCGTATTATCAAATTCCGTCGACGTAAGCATTCGATGACACGTCAAGGTCATCGTCAGTGGTATACCGAAGTGAAAATCACTGATATCTTGGCGTCTGGCGCTAAAAAAGCACCAGCAAAGAAAAAAGCAGCTACTAAAAAAGCCGATGCAGCACCAGCAGGTGCGGATGACTTAACTAAGTTGTCAGGTGTTGGCCCAGTGTTAGTTAAAAAATTAGCTGAAGCGGGCATTACTAGCTTCGCTCAAATCGCAGCATGGTCAGATGCAGATGTTGCAGCGATGGATGAAAAATTAAACTTTAAAGGTCGTATTGAGCGTGATGATTGGATCGCTCAGGCTAAAGAATTCACTAAGTAGGAGTGTTGAGAGATGGCGCATAAGAAAGCTGGTGGTAGTACTAATAACGGTCGCGATTCCGTAAGTAAGCGCTTAGGTGTTAAGCGTTTTGGTGGGGAAGCGGTTGTTGCAGGTAACATTATTATTCGTCAGCGTGGAACTAAGGTTCATGCAGGCAATAATGTGGGTATAGGCAAAGATCATACTTTATTTGCAAAAGCAGATGGTGCGGTACATTTTGAGATTAAAGGGCCGAAGAATCGCCAATTTGTTAATGTCGTTACTGCGTAATTGATTTTTTTGCCCTGTAAAAAGGGTGATGTTAAAAAAGCCTTATCGCAACGCGGTAGGGCTTTTTTGTTATATGATGATTGTTTTTCGCGGCTAGTGCAGAGAATGGCTTTTATGGTGTGTGATGGATGCGCTCCTGTGGTTTGGTTAATTCGATTGGTTAGTAGTTGTTTGGTTAAGGCTGTTTTAGAGGCTTGGATAGAAAATGAAATTTGTTGATGAAGCAGCGATATCTGTTTATGCAGGCAATGGCGGTAGCGGTTGTTTAAGTTTTCGCCGTGAAAAATATATCGCTAAAGGTGGCCCCGATGGCGGTGATGGTGGTGATGGTGGCAGTGTTTATCTGGTTGGCGATGGTGATTTAAATACGCTAGTAGATTATCGGTATCAGCCCAAGTATCGCGCTAAAAACGGTGGCTCTGGCCGTGGTCAAAATTGCGCCGGTGCTAAAGGTGATGACTTGATATTGAGAGTGCCGGTGGGAACGTCAGTTTTCGATGTCGAAACAGAAGAGTTGCTGGGAGATATTACCGAGGATAAGCAGCGCCTATTGGTTGCTCAAGCGGGTTTTCATGGTTTGGGTAACACGCGATTTAAATCGAGTGTCAACCGTGCTCCTAGGCAAACGTCACCGGGTAGCGAAGGCGAGCATCGAGAGTTAAAGTTAGAGTTAAAGGTGCTTGCGGATGTTGGCTTGCTAGGG
>AEVK01000002.1 GCA_000209515.2 gamma proteobacterium IMCC1989 | reverse complement strand
CCAACAGCAGACAACCAGTGCCTTGCTGGAAGAGATGCGCACCTTGTTATCATCTACCGAGCAGTTAGTTGAGCAGCGTATTGAGAACGAAGCACAATGGCTAGATAGACATGAAACTCAGGTACAAGCATTAACTACGCAGTTAAACGAACAGCTCACAGCATTACGTGATGATGAAACGCGCCGTGGTGATGCGGCGGTCGCCCAACTGAATAACTTGGGGTCAGTTGCTGCCGAGCATTTGCAGCAATTAGGTGCGGGCTTAGAAGTACCTATGGCGCATCTTATTGAGACGGCTTCTGAAACCCCACGCGCTGCGGCAGAAGTGATTAGCCAGCTTCGCGCTGAAATCAGTAATACCATGGAACGGGATAACCAATTATTAATTGAACGACAGAAAATATTTGATCAGCTAACAACGGTAGCGAATGCCTTGCAGCAGTCATCTACTGAGCAGAGCGATACACTACAGATATTGGCCAGTGATTCGGCGGACACCTTAAAAGCAATTGGCGAGCGTTTTAGTCAGCAAGTGGATACCGAAACCACCCGCTTAACCGATGCAGCGGATCATTTTAGTGGTAGTGCCGTTGAGTTGGCGAGTGTGAGCGATGCCTTTGGTACTGCGGTAGAGCAGTTTGGCCAATCGACCCGTGATGTGAGCGATACTTTACTATTGATTGAAGGTTCACTAGAGAGCAGCACGCAACGTAGCGATGAGCAAATGGGCTACTATGTAGCGCAAGCGCGAGAAATTATTGATCATACCATTTTGTCGCAACAAGAAATGTTTGAGCAGTTACGTCAGCTAGGGCGTGCGGCTGCTAAATCCGAATCTAAGCCTGACTCTACATCATCATCTAAGCCCTCACCTAAGTCCACGCCAGAATCGACATAAAGGGTAGAGTGATATGAACCGATTAAACGAAGGTATTGATGATCAACCCGTTTGGCCCATTTTTGGTGATTTGATGGCGGGTGTGGTGGGGGTGTTTGTACTGCTGTTGGTGTGGTCTTTAGGTTTTCAGTTAGAGTTATCACAGAACTTAGAAGAGGAAACTGCCAAGCGTAAAATGGAAGAGCAGCGCAGGATGGCGTTAGAGCAAGCATTGTCTGATCCGTTAGCGACTGGGCGAGTCACGTTACGTGATGGCCGTATTGGTATTAGCGGTAATGTATTATTTGCGAATAACTCCTCCACGCTACAAGAAAATGGTCGAGAATTATTGAATACGCTAGTTGCGCCATTGAAAATATATTTGAGTGAGCGCGAGCAATTGTTAATGGTTAGTGGTTTTACCGATGATAAGCCGATTCAAACAGGCAATCTTAACTTTAGTGACAACTGGGATTTGTCTGCACAAAGGGCGCTGACTGTAACTCGTGCATTGATCGAAGAAGGTATGCCGTCTTCGATGGTATTTGCGGCGGCATTTGGTGCTCAGCAACCGGTGGTGCCCAATACCGATCGTGCTAGTCGCGCAAAAAACCGACGGGTTGAAATGGCACCAGTGCCTAGAATCGCCAATAATAACGCGGTGGTCAACAACACGACTGAAAATACGGGTACAGAGGTTAATTCTATTCACCAAGCAGATACGGACTTATAACATGGAAGGTCTCCAGCCTCTTGTTGATCAGCCTCTTGTGGGCAGGGAGTGTAGTACACGTGATCAATACTCTGTGGTTGAGCAAGCGTTAATAGAAAAACTCGTTTTGTTAAAACAGCAAGGTGTGAGTCAACAAAACTCGGTGCGATTGTGTTTTATCGAGTCATTGATTCGCCGTTCGCTTGAGCAACGAGAGAGTGTGCGCGAACGTTTGTTAACAAAAGCACAGCTAGCGCTTGATGCGTACGAAATAGCTTTTGATAAATTAACCGCTGAGGCGGCTACAGAAAAAACAGCTACAGAAAAAACGACTACAGAAAAAACAACTACAGAAAAAACAACTACAGAGCAAATAAGTAAGCTACCAATGGTGAAGCCATCGTCTGTGGTGCTGGCTCTGTCGAGCTTACGTAAGGTGCTTGCTGATGATGCTGTGGTGGAGAATACTGTTACCGGCTTTGGGGGTGATGGTTCGATTGCAGATGCAGTTGAAAAAGGCGATACAGCTATCAAATTTGCCGAACAGCTAAGTCAGCAAGAGCAAGTATTATTAAATAATAAAGCACAAAAAAGCACTCGTTCGACGCCGTTACCGAGATTAAAAGCGGGTGTGGCTTATCAGCAGTTTCAGCATCAGCAGCGTGTTGATCAATTTATTGATTCCGCCTTTAATGAAACACCAGAAAACCCTGGTCCATTAAACCCCGAAATATTAGCCATCAAATTGCTTAGACAAATCAATGACCTTTCCCCTGCTTATATCAGTCGTTATGTCGGTTACTTTGAAACCCTGCAATGGTTAGCACAAGAAATCCCTCCGGCTCCTAAGCAGAAAAAGTGATTTTCTGATTTTTCTTTGCCTTTTTATCTTTGCCTTTTTAAAGGTATCGCTGTGCATCAATGTAATCTATCTCCTACAGTATATGGAGGATGTAGATGACAGACGTGTTGCTTGCAACACATCATAATCCCCGCCATCAAATGTAGTATTATTTTTTAAACAAGTTTTTGTTATTTCGTCGAGGTATTCAAATGAATTGGCAATTTAGTGATAGCAGCACATTAGTGAATGTACATAATGGTTTTACCATTTTCCTGATAAGGGGCTCATGGGAACACATTGAAGATATGGTGCCTTTAGCGCCAGAAGGTATGAGTTTTTTGCGCCAAGCACAATTATTGCGCGAAGGCGTGGCCTATGCTGAAATGTATGCTTTATCTGATGGTGATGTAGCGCATTCGGAATACGCTGCATGATCTTGCTAAGTAACATCAGTTTAGCTTTTTAATATCTCCCTCTCTTTTCCCCGACTCATATCTCAGGTGTGCTGTTCGCACACCCAATAATCTATTTGCTAGTTTCACGTTAAATGGGATAATTCTCTCTTCCGTTGTTAACTGGGTTTGAATCAGTGAAACTTAATTATTTTACCGCGACCAATGTGTTGATTGCTTTATGCGCAACCGTGTTTCTATTGGAGATGCTGACGTTAAATAGTACGACGCATTTGGCACTACACTATTGGCAGTCCCCGTCGTTTCACCCGTGGCAATTTTTAAGCCATTTATTTGTGCATGGGGGTCTTATGCATCTTGTTTTTAATATGTTGGGTTTGTGGATGTTTGGCCGTGTATTAGAGCAGGTGTGGGGAACCGTTCGTTTCTTATTGTTCTATTTGGTTTGTGGTATTGGTGCGGCGTTGGTGTACCAGTTGGTAAACCATTATCAATTTCAGGCAGCGATACAACCTTTGCTGGATGCAGGTGTTTCTCTAAAAGATGTTTTTCAGATCCTTGCTTACGTGCAATTTCCCTCTTCAGAGCAGGCAGTGCGTATTTTTTCTTCACCCGTAGTGGGTGCCTCGGGGGCTATTTATGGCATTTTGGCGGGCTTTGCTTATTGCTTTCCCAATCATAAATTGATTTTTCTGTTGTTGCCTTGGCCTGTTCCTGCGAAGTTTTTTGTGCCAGCGTTACTCGCTTTTGATCTTTATGCGAGTGTCACGGGTTTTTCTGTTTTTGGTGCTAATATCGCCCATGAGGCACATATTGGCGGTGCAGTGATCGGTTTTTTATTGACCCTGGTTATTATGCGAAAGCGTAAGCTGCCTGTAAAAGATTAATAAGGTTAATAAGAGTAAGTAAGGTATGGCTGACGACGCTAAAACGATTAAACGTATAAGTTGTGTGCATAATGATGGGCGAGGGCGGTCTGTGTTCTCTCATCGAGAGGTAGAGCTTGCTGGTTCACCGGAGAGAATGTTGTCGGAGCAATTGTCGGCAGTTAATTTTCGTTTGCGGACAAGTGACGCGTCTTATACATCGAGCTTTCATGTGGCGGGTGATCCGACGCTATTAATTATTTTATCAGGTACGCTGCGTATTGTTTTGCGTGATGGTGACAGCTGCGATTTTTCTGCTGGTGAAATGTTTGTTGCAGAAGATTATTTAGCTGAAGGTGAAACCTTTGATGATAATATTCACGGGCATAGAGCGGAAGTTGTGGGTGGTTCGCCCTTGTCGGCATTACATCTTAAATTAGAGCGTCGATAGTTCTAATAATCAACATAGCTCATGTTAGCTCTTTTTTGCTTCCTAGCCCTTCTTGCCCATTTATAATGCAAATCGCTCGCGTAAATAATATGCCACTCCATCTTCGTGGTGGTGACCGATAACCGCAGTAGCTGCTGCTTTCACTTCTGCTTTGGCATTGGCGGTGGCGTAGCTCTCGTCGGCGACGGAAAACATACTTAAGTCGTTATCGCTATCACCAAAGCAAATGACCTCGCTCACTTTTAGTTGTTCGCGCAGCTGTTTGATGGCGCTGCCTTTGTTGGCATTGCTGTGATGTATATCCATCCACTTTAATCCTTGCCCTTCTATGGCAGGGCCAGAATAAGCGATAAGGTGTGTTTGCGTATTGATATCTTGTTGAATGGTATCTATTTCGTTGCCATCACCAATCATGCTGATATTAGTGATATCAATTCCCTTTGGCATATGCTTGATGGGAAGTACGCGTATATTTTTTCGTTGTTTAAATATATCAAGTAAACGCTTTTCTGCCGTGTGTGTGATTGTGGGATGAAAAATATAATGTTGTTGCTGTTGGTCAATGGCAGAAATAAACGGCGTTATTTTTTGCAGTAGTGTGGTGTCTAGTATGTAGTGTGCTTCTTCACTCGTTAAACAATTATCTAACGATAGCGAGTTGTTTTGCGGATCCCATATGATAACGCCATTACTGTAAATATGAGGCAACATAAAATCGTATCCATGAATGATTGCTTGACCAGAATCAAATGTACGACCTGTTGCTACGGTGTAAGCAATGTTATTTCTTTTCAGTAGCTGCAATGTTTCATGAGTAAAAGAAGAAATTTTTGATACGTTGTTAAGTAAAGTGCCATCTAAATCAAATACTATTAATTTCATACTGTCTCGTATTCATCCTGCCGTGATGTGGGGGCGTGCTATATATGCCTAAAGCTTAGCGTTTAGTAGTAATGCTCTTAACGATACGCTTAAGAATGCTCTTAAGAATATTACCACTAAAGCAATTCCCAAAAATAGCGCTAACTAGCTTTAAGGAAACTTTTAGGGCGCTAATGCCTTTGTTCAATCACTATTGCAATCGCCACTATACGTTTATACGGATATACGGATTTTTTATTTGGCTGGATGTTTTGCATCATTTCTTTTGTTGGAGGTTTTTTAAGATCAGATGGTTATAGCAGCTTCTTATAGCTTGTCTATACTCAGTGGTAATAGTGATTTTTATAAATTTTTTGGGAAAGTCTGCGTGCAATATTGTAATAAAACTTATGGCATATTTTTGTCGGCAGCAGTCGTGTTTTCATCTATTGCAGACGCAGCGCCAAGTTATCGTCATATTAACGGTAAGGCGCTTATTGCTATTGAGAAAGCCTATGGGAAAACAGCTAAAAATAGAATTGCTCGTTGGAGTCAAACTTTAGATAGTTTTGCGAGTAGCGAATCGGCATCTGATGGTGAGCTAACGCGTTTTGCTAATGATTATTTTAATCAAATCGAATGGAAGTGGGATATAGATCATTGGGGTGTGGAGGATTATTGGGCTACACCCGTCGAAACTCTAGGGACTTATGCTGGTGATTGCGAGGACTTTTCGATAGGGAAGTATTTCTCTCTTATTGGTATGGGTATGGATACCAACAAATTGCGTATTACCTATGTAAAAGCATTAGAGTTGAATTTAGCGCATATGGTATTGGCTTATTATCCTACACCGCGTTCAGAACCACTTATTTTAGATAATATTAATCGCACTATTTTGCCCGCGTCACAGCGCACAGATTTATTGCCCGTTTATGGGTTTAATGGAGATGGAATTTGGTTGGCAAAATCGACTAAGCGTATGGCGTCTGGTAACAATATTGCGAAAAGTTTACCTAGTTGGGGGCGCTTAAATAAGAGAATGCGGAAAGAGTTGCTGTGAACATACGCTAGATTTTTGTGCTGAAATAAAGTGATTAAAAAAATCAGTAGATAATAAAAAGCCGCAATATTTAATGCGGCTTTTTATTAGAACTTTTTATTCAGCTTATAAAGCACTTATTAACTTAGCGCTTATCCATTTCCACATAGTTTCTTGTGGTATAGCCTGTGTAAAGTTGACGAGGGCGACCGATTTTGTAGCTCTCTCCGATCATCTCTGCCCAGTGAGCAATCCATCCTACCGTACGACCAGTGGCAAAAATAACCGTAAACATGTTGGTTGGTATGCCGATGGCTTTCATAATAATGCCAGAGTAGAAATCAACATTTGGATATAGTTTTCGATCGATGAAGTATTGATCTTCTAAGGCTATTTGTTCTAAGCGTTTTGCAATCGCCAATAAAGGATCGTTTTCTAAACCGAGCTCTTCAAGTACTTCGTCACAGGCTTCTTTCATGACTTTTGCGCGTGGGTCGAAGTTTTTATATACGCGATGCCCAAAGCCCATTAAGCGGAATGGATCGTTTTTGTCTTTTGCTTTTGCAACAAACTTGTCAATGTTATCCACATGACCAATTTCCGCAAGCATGGTTAATACAGCTTCGTTTGCACCGCCATGAGCTGGCCCCCATAAAGCGGTAACGCCTGATGCAATACATGCGAACGGGTTGGCACCTGACGAGCCTGCTAAGCGCACAGTAGAGGTTGAGGCGTTTTGTTCGTGATCCGCATGTAATAAGAAAATCTTGTCCATCGCGCGAGCAAGTACAGGGTTGATATTAGGCTCGTCACAAGGGGTGCCAAACATCATGTATAAAAAGTTCTCAGCATAAGAGAGTGAGTTATTCGGATACATGAAGGGTTGGCCGATGTGGTGTTTGTAACACATAGCTGCCAGTGTTGGGATTTTTGCAATTAAGCGCATCGCAGAAATTCTGCGATGTTCTGGATTCGTGATATCTAATGAATCATGGTAGAACGCAGATAGTGCGCCAATAGCGCCGCACATCATTGCCATTGGATGGGCATCATGGTGGTAGCCGCGGAACAAGCGAACCATCGCTTCATTTACCATGGTATGCATGGTGATGTCATTTCTAAAACTCTCGCGCTCTTCTACATTTGGCAGTTCGCCATGCAACAGTAGATAACATGTTTCTAGGAAGTCAGAGTTAGCAGCAAGTTGTTCTATAGGGTAACCACGATGTAGTAACACGCCCTTGCCGCCATCAATATAGGTAATGGCCGATTCGCATGCGGCTGTAGACATAAAGCCCGGGTCGAACGTGAAGTAACCTTCAGACACCAATGAGCGAACGTCAATTACGTCAGGGCCTGTAGAACCAGATAAAATAGGTAGATCGAATGTTTTGCCGTCAATAGTAAGCTGGGCTGTTTTGTCACTCATAAAAACTCCTGTTTTCTTATTGAACGCAGCGGTGTAAAAATAATGGTATGGCTGCATTCGTTAACAATGGTTGTAAAAAGTGTTCAAATGTTTTGTACGAAAAATATACTGCTGTTATATGCCTTCGATGAATAATCTCTAATTAGCTATTTATTATAGAATAAAACCCGTTTTTTGCACTGTTCATCATATTCACGGTTGTTTATGTGAAGATGTAGTAATACTACCTCGTTATGTGGCGAAATTATACCGCAGCCTTTTTATAGATGATTATTTTATCCGCAGCACGGATGAGTAGTCTTCAGCTTAAATGGCCTTGCTTTATATCCATGAAAAAGCTGCGTTTTATGCTGTGCCCCTAAGCAACTAAGGTGATTCATCATAAGATGATGCATTTGTTTTTCTCACTCTGAGAGCTTAGGTTTTGTAGTATTACTACAGTGTATGTTTAATGTTTATAATGAATATTTGCCATATTTATGAGTTGTGGGTCGTGGCGAGATGGAGATGAGGAAGAGTTGAGGAGGAATTGAGGTTGAGAGTAGAGTTAAAAATAAGGTGAATATTATTAGCGTGTTATTCAACAGCGCGAAAAAATCGATGAATGTAGTTCATCATTGATCGAAAAATAATCATTCCGTTGGTTTCTTGATGAATCCCCTAAATTCGGGCATTTAATCGGCCTTTTTATTTGTGTTTTAGAGTTGCTGAATCTATAATCGCGCCCGTTATTTAGAGCTGTGCTGGCGTTTATAGTATAGCTTGTCTATTCTCAATAGTATTTATGACTGCGGCAGATAGATTTATTGCCTAATTATGCTGAATTGATACGTGCTTAACCAATCAAGATTGTGCGGTCACGTTATTTGATATGGGTGTTTTTACGCATTTTTTATAAGTCTGGCGGTAGATAAATAATCACCTTGACGAAGAAGGTTATCTCTAGAAGTGAAAAACATCAGGGCTAATATTACGGTGAGCCATTACCGCATAATTACCGTACTAATGAATGATGTACGATATGTTTTTTCCTTTTTTTCAGTTTTTTTGAGTTTGTTGCTGCACAACCGTGTAGAAGCAGGCTTGCTTTATTTTGTTAGAAAATTATATGCGCTCTGTGTGGCGGTAAATATTTTCGCAATACATACGCTTTTTACTTGGAGTAGGTCCTATGGCGATTAGAACAGTTTCCTTTGACGGTATAGTCATTGGTGGTGGTGGTGCGGGTATGCGCGCCGCTTTACAGATGGCGCAGTCTGGTTTCAAAACGGCGGTAATTACTAAGGTTTTTCCTACTCGCTCTCACACTGTTTCTGCTCAAGGTGGTATTACCTGTGCGATTGGCAGCTCCGATAAAGATGATGATTGGCGCTGGCACATGTACGATACCGTAAAGGGGTCGGATTACATTGGTGACCAAGACGCAATTGAATATATGTGTTCAGTAGGGCCAGAAGCCGTTTTTGAGTTAGAGCACATGGGTCTGCCGTTTTCTCGTACCGAAGAAGGCCGCATTTATCAGCGTCCGTTCGGTGGTCAATCTAAGGACTTCGGTAAAGGTGGTCAGGCGGCCCGTACTTGTGCTGCTGCAGACCGTACCGGCCATGCGTTATTACATACCTTGTATCAAGGTAATGTAAAAAGTAACACTGTGTTTTTTAATGAGTGGTATGCCGTTGATCTTGTGAAAAATCAAGACGGTGTGGTTACTGGCGTTATTGCGATCAATATTGAAGATGGTGAAGTTGTCCATATTAAATCAAAGGCTACCGTAGTGGCCACCGGTGGTGCAGGGCGTATTTATGCATCTACTACCAATGCACATATTAATACGGGTGATGGTATTGGTATGGCACTACGTGCGGGTTATCCAGTACAAGACATGGAAATGTGGCAGTTCCACCCAACCGGTATTCACGGTGCGGGTACGCTAGTCACAGAAGGTTGCCGTGGTGAAGGTGGCTACTTAATTAATAAAGATGGCGAACGTTTTATGGAACGTTATGCGCCAAACGCGAAAGATCTTGCGGGTCGTGACGTAGTTGCACGTTCCATGGTATTAGAGATTTTAGAAGGTCGCGGTTGTGGTGAAAATGGCGATCACGTCATGTTGAAGTTAGATCACCTAGGTGAAGAAACACTCAATCAGCGTTTGCCGGGTATTCTTGAATTGTCGCGTACATTTGCCGGTGTTGACCCAGTAAAAGAGCCTATTCCGGTTATCCCAACCTGTCACTATATGATGGGGGGTATTCCAACCAATGTTGATGGGCAAGCGCTAACCCAAGTAGATGGCGTAGATACCGTGATTGAAGGTTTGTATGCTTGTGGTGAAGCGGCTTGTGTCTCGGTACATGGTGCTAACCGCTTAGGTGGTAATTCGTTACTAGATCTAGTGGTATTTGGTCGTGCGTCTGGCTTACATATCGAAAAAGCATTGAAAGAAGGTATTGAGCACCGTGATGCAACGGAAGCCGATATCGAAGCAGCAATGGCAAACTTGAATCGTGTCAACTCTAACACTGGCGGTGAGTCAGCATCTGTCTTGCGTGCCGAGTTGCAGCAAGTGATGCAAAATCACTTTGGCGTATTCCGTCGTGGTGATTATATGGCCGAGGGTGTTAAAAAATTAGCTGATTTACGTGAACGTATCAACAATGTGACGTTTACGGATAAGAGCAACACGTTTAATACTGCGCGTATTGAAGCACTTGAGTTATTGAATTTATTGGAAGTGGCGGAAGCAACGGCTATTCCTGCAGAAGTTCGTACGGAATCTCGTGGCGCACATGCTCGTGATGATTTCCAAGAGCGTGATGATGAAAACTGGTTATGTCACTCAATGTACTTCCCAGTAGATAAAAAAGTGACTAAGCGTGGTGTGAATTTTGATCCAACTACAGTCGATACTTTTGAGCCTAAGGCTCGTACCTATTAATTTCGGAAAAAGTCATCGGAGAGAGATATTATGTTGAAAGTAGAAGTCTATCGTTACAACCCCGAAACGGATCAAGCACCACATATGCAAATGTTTGAAATTGAGACCAATGGTCGAGATTACATGGTGTTGGATATTTTAGAATTGTTAAAAGCCAATCAAGATAACGGCTTGGTTTTCCGTCGCTCATGTCGTGAAGGCGTTTGTGGCTCTGATGGTATGAACATCAATGGTAAAAATGGTTTGGCGTGTATAACACCACTATCAGAGTGTGTGAAAAATGATACTTTAGTGCTGCGCCCATTACCCGGTTTGCCGGTGATTCGTGATTTGGTGATCGATATGAGCCAGTTCTATGCGCAATATCGCAAGATTGAGCCATTTTTACAAAATGATGAACCCGTGCAAGGCATTGAGCGTCTACAATCACCAGAAGAGCGTGAAAAGTTAGATGGCCTGTATGAGTGTATTTTATGTGCATGTTGTTCAACTAGTTGCCCATCGTTCTGGTGGAATCCGGATAAGTTTATTGGTCCTGCAGGCCTGTTACAGTCTTACCGCTTTTTGGCAGACAGCCGAGATAATGCAACGGATAAGCGTTTAGATAATTTACGCGATCCTTTTAGTGTCTTCCGCTGTCATGGTATTCAAAACTGTGTGTCGGTATGTCCTAAGGGTTTGAATCCGACCAAAGCTATTGGCCACATACGAAGTATGCTGTTGTCGTAGCAATACAGTTTTAATTAATAGATAGAGCTAACAAAAAAGTAAATGCTTGAATGAAAGGCATTTACTTTTTCCGTATCTGATTTTTGTTGGCGGTAAAAAAACATCAACAGGTCTACAATAAGCTGTAGACACAAACGATAAGTGGGTAAGTAAATGCACGAAAGTCAGATGGAAGCACTCTGGAGTACCGGCCATATTTCAGGCGGTAACGCAGCGTATGTAGAAGGGTTGTATGATGCATATTTGTACGACTCGAATAGTGTTCCAGATGAGTGGCGAAATTACTTTGATCAACTGCCACGCAATAATAGCGGTAGTGGACAAGATACGGCACACTCAGTTGTTCGCGAACAGTTTCGTGAGTTGGTTAAAAATAGAGCCTTTCAAGCCATTGAAGCGTCGGACTCAGATGTTATTCAACACGAGCATGCGAAGCAAATTCAAGTAGCTCAGCTTATTCAGCACTACCGCCGTGGTGGACATTTAAAGGCAAAAATAGACCCTTTAAACTTAACGGCTGCTCCCTCACTAGAACATTTAGATTTACAGTTTCATGGCCTTGATGCAGCTGACTTAGATGATGTGTTTGCAACAGGTGATTTATTTTTCGGAAAAGATAATGCCAGCTTGCGTGAAATTATCAGCGAGCTTGAAGCGACTTATTGCGGTTCTGTTGGTGCAGAGTTTACTCATATTACTGAGCTTGCAGAATTAAAATGGTTACAAGAGCGCATGGAAAGTGCGCGCGGCAGACCAAGCTACTCTTCTGCAACTAAGCGTAGTATTTTAGAGCGATTAAGTGCGGCAGAAGGCTTAGAAAAACATTTAGATAGTAAATACCCCGGCACTAAACGATTTGGTTTAGAAGGCGGCGAATCACTGATTCCAATGTTGGACGGTATTATTAAGCGCACAGGTACTTATGGCGCAAAAGAAATTGTATTAGGGATGGCTCACCGTGGTCGCCTAAATACATTAGTGAACATTTTTGGTAAAAATCCAGCGGACTTATTTGATGAATTCGAAGGGAAAAAATTAGTAGATACCTCTGGTGATGTTAAATATCACCAAGGCTTTTCTTCCAATGTGATGACCCCAGGTGGCGAGTTACATATGGCAATGGCGTTTAACCCATCGCATTTGGAAATTGCTTCTCCTGTTGTTGTAGGTTCTGTACGTGCGCGCCAAGATCGTCGTAAGGACACTACGGGTGATATTGTTGTGCCTATCTCGATTCATGGTGATGCAGCATTTTCCGGCCAAGGTGTGGTTTTTGAAACTTTCCAAATGTCACAAACGCGTGCCTACAAAACTGGTGGTACGCTGCATATTGTGATTAATAACCAAGTGGGTTTTACCACTAATAACCCAGATGATGCTCGTTCGACATATTATTGTACTGATGTGGCTAAATTTGTGGGTGCGCCAATATTTCATGTGAATGGTGATGATCCAGAAGCAGTCATGTTTGTGACTCAGCTAGCGGTCGATTATCGTTATGAATTTAAAAAAGATGTAGTGATCGACTTAGTCTGCTATCGACGTCGTGGTCATAATGAGACCGACGAGCCGTCATCAACGCAACCGTTGATGTACCAAGTAATTAAAAAATTAAAAACCACCCGCACCAAATATGCTGAGCAATTAGCTGCGGAAGGTGTTGTCAGTGCGGAAGAATCTGCAACGATGGCAAAGGCTTACCGAGCGTCTCTTGATCGTGGTGATCATGTAGCTGATGGCTTAGTTAGTGAGCCGGATAGTTCCTTGTTTGTTGATTGGACTCCATATTTAGGTCACGACTGGGTAGCCGAAGGCGATACTCGTGTTCCAATGGAAAAGCTACAGCAGCTGGCACATAAAATGTGCGAAGTGCCTGAAGACGTAAAAGTTCAGCGCCAAGTTGATAAAATTTATCAGGATCGTCGAAAAATGGCGAATGGCGACTTAGCGCTTAATTGGGGTATGGCAGAAACTCTGGCTTATGCAACGCTTATTGAAGAAGGTGCGGGCGTTCGCTTAACGGGACAAGATGTGGGGCGTGGTACTTTTTCTCACAGACACGCAGTACTACATAACCAAGAAAACGGTGAAAGTTACACCCCGTTATCTAACCTATTTGAAGGGCAGCGTCATTTTAAAATCTTTGACTCATTGTTGTCAGAAGAAGCTGTACTGGCTTTTGAGTATGGTTACGCGACGACTAAGCCAGATACTTTGGTAATTTGGGAGGCGCAATTTGGTGATTTTGCTAATGGCGCACAAGTTGTAATTGACCAATTTATTACTAGTGGTGAGCATAAGTGGGGGCGCTTATGCGGTCTTACTATGTTGCTGCCGCACGGTTACGAAGGCCAAGGGCCTGAACATTCGTCTGCGCGTTTAGAGCGCTTTATGCAAATGTGCGCAGAGCATAATATCCAAGTGTGTATTCCTACCACTCCTGCGCAAATTTTTCATATTTTACGTCGTCAAGTGGTTCGTCCTATGCGTCGTCCGTTGGTGATTATGAGCCCTAAGTGGATCTTACGTCACAAATTAGCCACATCATCACTAGAAGAGCTGGCTGAAGGTAAATTCCACAATGTGCTATCTGATGATCTAGTTGAACCCGAAAAGGTTAAAAGGTTGGTCTTGTGTAGCGGTAAGATTTATTACCACTTACTAGAAGCACGTATGGAGTCAGGGCAAGACGATGTTGCCTTAGTGCGCTTGGAACAGCTTTACCCATTCCCTAAAGCAGAGTTACTTGATGTGTTAGCAAAATATACCAATGTTTCTCAAATTGCATGGTGTCAAGAAGAGCCAAGAAACCAAGGGGCTTGGTTCCAAATTAGACACCGTATTGAAGGTGCTATGGAAGAAGTGTATCCATCGGTTAAGGTTGAGTATGCAGGTCGCATTTCATCAGCTGCGCCAGCATGTGGTTATATGTCTTTACACCTTGAAGAACAACAGCAACTGATTAATGATGCATTAACAGTTAAATAATTTTATTTTATTGATTTATATTTACAGGAATCAACACAATGGCTAACGAAATTAAAGCACCTACTTTCCCTGAATCAGTACAGGACGGTGTTGTTGCAACATGGCACAAAAAAGCGGGCGACACAGTATCTCGTGATGAATTATTAGTAGAGATTGAAACAGATAAAGTCGTTTTAGAAGTCGTTGCTTCAGCGGACGGTGTTTTGGGTGCAATACTTAAAAATGAAGGCGATACCGTATTGAGTAATGAAGTATTAGCATCTATTAGCGAGGGTGGTGCAGAAGCACCCGCAGCAGCTACCGAGTCAGTAGCAGCTGAAACAACAAATTCTCCAGCCGCCAGCGGTAATAGCATAGAAATTAAAGCTCCCACATTTCCTGAGTCTGTGCAAGATGGCACTATCGCGACATGGCATAAAGCAGCGGGTGAAGCCGTTTCTCGCGACGAACTCATTGTTGAGATTGAAACAGATAAAGTAGTACTAGAAGTTGTTGCACCAGCCGATGGCGCAATGGGCGCGATCATTAAGGGTGAGGGCGATACAGTGCAGAGCGGTGAAGTTATTGCGTCTGTTAATGAAGGTGGTGCAGCATCAGCGGTTACTGCTTCAACAGTTGCACCAGCTGCGAGCGACTCAACTTCTGCCGATGCAGTAGCCAGTCCTTCTGCTCGAAAATTAGCCGCGGAAAAAGGCATTGATTTAGCCACAATATCGGGCACAGAAAAAAATGGTTTGATATCGAAAGCCGATGTAGAAAAAGCGGCGAGTGCGCCAGCGGCTAAACCTGCTGCTCCAGCATCTCAGGTTGCAGCACCTATTGTTGCTGTAGGCAATCGCATCGAAAAACGTGTACCAATGACGCGCCTACGTAAGCGTATCGCAGAACGTTTGTTGGAAGCGACATCAACCACTGCAATGCTAACGACATTCAACGAAGTGGATATGGGGCCAGTCATGGACTTGCGCGCCAAGTACAAAGACTTGTTTGAAAAATCAAACAATGGTGTGCGTTTAGGCTTTATGGGTTTCTTTGTTAAAGCGGCAGTAGAAGCACTGAAAAAATTCCCAGCCATCAACGCCTCTATTGATGGTGATGACGTGGTATATCACGCTTATCACGATATCGGTGTAGCCGTATCTACACCTAAAGGTTTAGTCGTACCTGTTCTGCGTAATGCGGAAGAAATGGGCTTAGCAACCGTTGAGTCAACGATTCGTGATTTGGGTTTGCGTGGTCGCGACGGTAAATTAGGCATCGATGAAATGACGGGTGGTACTTTTACCATTACTAACGGTGGTGTATTTGGCTCGTTGTTATCAACGCCTATTTTGAATTTACCGCAGACGGCCATCTTAGGTATGCACAAAATTCAGGAACGCCCAATGGCAGTAAATGGTAAGGTCGAAATTCGTCCCATGATGTATTTAGCATTGTCTTATGATCACCGAGTGGTTGATGGTAAAGAAGCGGTACAGTTTTTGGTGGCAATTAAAGACCTACTTGAAGACCCTGCACGGTTCTTATTAGAAATATAAGATAAAAATACATGAGCGGATATCTATACCCGATATTCGCTTTTTTATAGCTAACAAATTAATACATAGGTTAACCATAATTCCTTTGTTATTAATCAAAAAGTAGGAAAGAAAAATGTCTGAAAAATATGATGTGATAGTGATTGGTTCTGGTCCAGCAGGTTATGTAGCGGCTATTCGTGCAGCACAGTTAGGTTTAAAAACTGCCTGTGTTGAGAAGTGGAGCGATGATAAAGGCAAAGTTGTTAACGGTGGTACTTGTTTAAATGTGGGTTGTATCCCATCAAAAGCATTGTTAGATAGCTCTCATCGTTATCATGATGCTCATGATGGCTTCGAAAATCACGGTATTAGCACCGGTGAGTTGAGTATCGATGTGCCTGCAATGATTCAGCGTAAAGAAAAAATTGTTGCGCAAATGTCTGGCGGTATCACTGGCCTTTTTAAAGCGAATAAAGTCGCGTCTATTTTTGGCTACGGTAAATTATTAGCGGGTAAAAAAGTTGAAGTAACAGATAAAGATGGCAATGTTACGGTTTATGATGCAGACAATGTAGTGATTGCTACAGGTTCAGTTCCAATCAATATTCCTGTCGCTTCAGTTAATCCAGAAGAAAATACGATTATTGTTGATTCAACCGGTGCTCTGGAGTTTCAAGAAGTGCCTAAGCGTTTAGGTATTATTGGCGCTGGTGTTATTGGTCTGGAGCTAGGCAGTGTTTGGGCTCGTTTAGGATCGGAAGTGGTTTGCTTAGAAGCAATGGATACTTTTTTAGCCATGATGGATCAGCAAATTGCTAAAGAAACGAAAAAGATCTTTACCAAGCAAGGTCTAGACATTCGTTTGAGTTCTATGGTGACTGGCAGTGAAGTTAAAGGAAACGAAGTTGAAGTTACTTTTAATGACAAAGAAGGCAATGAACAAAAAGAAACATTCGATAAGCTAATCGTTTGTGTGGGGCGTCGTCCATTTACCCAAGGTTTGTTTTCTGATGATGCGGGTGTTCAGCTAGACGAACGTGGATTTGTGAAAGTAGACGATAACTGTGCAACTGACGTTGCTGGTGTATGGGCAGTAGGTGATGTGGTTCGTGGTCCAATGTTAGCCCATAAAGGTTCTGAAGAAGGTGTTGTGGTTGCTGAGCGCATTGCAGGACAAAAAGCGATGATGAACTACGATACGATCCCTAATGTTATCTACACTCATCCCGAAGTGGCTTCTGTTGGTAAAACAGAAGAGCAGTTAAAGGCCGAAGGCGTAGAAGTCAATATTGGAACATTCCCATTCTTAGCGATTGGTCGTGCAGTTGCCGCCGATTCGCAAGACGGTATGGTAAAAATGATTGCGGATGCTAAAACAGATCGTATTTTGGGTTGCCATATTGTAGGCCCAAGCGCGTCAGACTTAGTTCAACAAATTGTAATCGCAATGGAATTTGGTTCAACGGCAGAAGATATTGGTATGACCGTATTTGGTCATCCAACATTCTCCGAGGCAGTAAAAGAAGCCGCGTTGTCAGTACATGGCCATGCGATTCATATGCCAAATAGAAAAAAGCGTAAGTAAAATATTAATCAAGGGTCAGCGACCAATGGGGTCAGACTCGATTGCTATCAATCGAGTCTGACCCCATTGGTTCTTGCCCATCAATTAACCGCTTCATAAGAAGCATCAATTAACGGAAAAAGTTATGAATTTGCACGAGTATCAGGCTAAACAATTGTTTGCTGAATACGGTTTGCCTGTTTCTACTGGTGTTGCAGCTGCAACAGCAGAGGAAGCAGCAGCAGCAACCGATACTATCGGTGGTGATAAGTGGGTCGTTAAAGCACAGGTTCACGCAGGTGGCCGTGGTAAAGCGGGTGGCGTTAAACTCGTTGACTCAAAAGCAGAAGTAAAAGAATTTGCTGAAAGCTGGTTAGGTAAAAACCTAGTGACTTATCAGACAGACGCTAATGGTCAGCCAGTTAGTCGTATTTTAGTAGAGACTTGTACCGATATCGACCAAGAGTTATATCTTGGTGCAGTGGTTGATCGTGCGACTCGTAGTATTGTGTTTATGGCATCAACCGAAGGTGGCGTTGAGATTGAGAAGGTAGCTGAAGAGACACCTGAAAAAATCTTAAAAGCGATCATAGATCCTTTGGTCGGCGCACAACCTTACCAAGGTCGTGAGTTAGCGTTTAAATTGGGTTTAAACCCAACACAAGTTAAACAATTCACTAAAATCTTTTTAGGTTTAGCGAAAATGTTTGAAGATTTCGATTTCGCACTATTAGAAATCAACCCATTAGTGATTACTGATGAAGGCAATCTTCATTGCTTAGACGGTAAAATTAATATTGATGCAAACGCATTATATCGTCAGCCAAAAATCCGTGAAATGCACGATCCTTCGCAAGAAGATGAGCGTGAAGCACATGCGGCTTCTTTCGAACTTAACTATGTTGCGCTAGAAGGTAATGTGGGTTGTATGGTAAACGGTGCTGGTCTTGCGATGGGTACAATGGATATCGTGAACTTGCATGGTGGTAAGCCAGCAAACTTCCTAGACGTAGGCGGCGGTGCGACTAAAGAGCGTGTTATCGAAGCGTTTAAATTAATTCTTTCTGATACTAGCGTGAAAGCAGTATTGGTTAATATTTTTGGTGGGATTGTTCGTTGTGACATGATTGCTGAAGGTATTATCGGTGCAGTTGAAGAAGTGGGTGTTGAAGTGCCTGTTATCGTTCGTCTTGAAGGGACTAACGCTGAAGCAGGTAAAAAATTATTGGATGCAAGCACGCTGAATCTAGTGGGCGCTACATCATTAACAGATGCAGCAGAAAAAGTTGTTGCTGCAGCGGAGGGCAAATAATAATGTCTATTTTAATTAACAAAGATACTAAAGTTATTTGTCAGGGTTTTACGGGTTCTAACGGTACTTTCCATTCTGAGCAAGCGATTGCTTATGGTACACAAATGGTCGGTGGTGTTACGCCGGGTAAAGGCGGTTCAACTCACTTAGGTCTACCGGTATTTAACACCGTTAAAGAAGCGGTAGAGGCGACTGGCGCAACGGCAACAGTGATTTATGTTCCTGCTGCATTTTGTAAAGATTCAATTATCGAAGCCGCAGATGCGGGCATCGAATTAATCATTACGATTACCGAAGGTATTCCGACTTTAGATATGCTCGTTGTTAAAGAGTATGTTGAGAAGAAAGGCGTACGTATGATCGGCCCTAACTGCCCAGGTGTTATCACACCGGGCGAATGTAAAATCGGCATTATGCCTGGCCACATTCATTTGCCGGGTAAAGTGGGTGTTGTATCTCGTTCAGGTACATTAACCTATGAAGCCGTTAAGCAAACGACTGATTACGGTTTTGGTCAATCGACTTGTGTGGGTATTGGTGGTGATCCAATTCCGGGTTCAAACTTTATCGATATCTTGCAAATGTTCCAAGATGATCCAGCGACCGAAGCGATTGTAATGATCGGTGAAATCGGTGGTACTGCAGAAGAAGAAGCAGCGGCCTTTATTAAAGCCAATGTGACTAAGCCTGTTGTGTCTTACATTGCGGGTGTTACGGCACCTGAAGGTAAGCGTATGGGCCATGCTGGTGCGATTGTTTCTGGTGGTAAAGGTACAGCAGACGAGAAATTCGCAGCACTGGAAGACGCTGGCGTTAAAACCGTTCGTAGTCTTGCCGATATTGGTAGTGCATTGAAAGAAATTACTGGTTGGTAGTTTCTTTTCAGTTAACAGCGGCATGATAAATAAATGTTATTGTGGCGCTGATGACTGAAGTTAATAGTTTTAATAAAATAATTTCCTCAACGGAGGTATGACATGAGTGATAATCGTCCCGTCAATCTGGATCTGGGTACTGTTAGCTTTCCTATAACGGCGATAGTATCTATTCTTCATCGTATTTGTGCTGTTATTAGCTGGGTAGGTTTGGGCTTTTTACTCTGCGCTCTTTGCTATGTGTTGTCTTCGCCAGAGGACTATTATGTATTAGCAAACGCATTAAACACGAACTTTATCGCACAGTTTGTTGCATGGGGTTTATTAACCGCTTTTGGTTATTACTGCGCAGCTACGGTTAAACATTTGATCCAAGATTTTGGTTTTTTTGAAGACTTTGCCGGCGGTAAATGTATATCTTGGGCGGCAATAGCTGTCGGTATCGTATTAAGTGTATTAGCAGGAGTACTGGTATGGGCATAATGACAAACGGTGTTCAGCAGTGGGTTTTCCAGCGTGTCAGCAACGTTGTCTTCATTATATTCGCTGTGGTAATACTGAAAACAATCCTTACCCAAGGACTAACATACGACGGTTTGAATGCATTGTTAGATACAACGGTATTTAAAGTATACGCATTGATGACTTTGTTGTTTGCTGGTGCTAATTCTATTTTAGCGGGTTGGCAAATTACCGGCGACTATGCTGCTAAGTTCAATATTCCGCCTGTATTAATGATGGGCATAACTATTGTGGTTAGTGTGTTTTATGTTGTTTGGGGTGGTTTGTTGCTGCTCTAATTGTATGATTAGAAAATAACAAAAAAGGGTGCTTTAGCACCCTTTTTTATGTCTACTGATTTTATATCTACTGGTTTCAAATGCCAGCGTGATATTCCAAGTGGCACTGAATAGTAAATGAATATTTAATTAAATATTCATTGGTCCGATAGTCAATTCAGCCAATGGCTTCTTCACTATATCATCTGCAATATATGTCTTTAATTCGTCGATGCTGGCAAAGTGTCGAGCCATATCGTATTCACCTTTGTATTTATTACCGGTATCGTCTTCAAGTTTAGCTAGTTGAAACTTCAAGCCGCCGTCTCCACGACCACGAATGATGTAATACTCTAGATTCATTATTTTCTCCAAACAGATTAAATAGTCATATAATTGGAATATATTATAGCGGTTTAGATCAGTTTCTGTGTATAAATATAATGTGTTATTGAAGATAAAAAAATGAAGATAAAAAAAGCGGCCTGTTGGATTCAACAGGCCGCTTGGTTTTGTGCTTTACTAACTATGTTTTATAGAAAGTATAAAACAGCCACTAATACTGCAGTTAGCCCAAGGCTTGCATGAATCACACCTTTAACAGTGGTTAATGGGCCTTGCTTGCCAATCATACCGTTGATTTGTAACAGAGCGATAATAGCAATGGCGATCCATAAGTCAGTTCCGCCAGCGCCTGTACCGTAACCCTGTCCAACAAAGTGTGGTCCAGCTAACATGCCAAATAACATTGGAGCAGAAAATAGTACGTTCGTACGTGAAGCTAGTAATGCTTTTGCACCTGCAGCAGGCGCATCGCCTTCAACCATACCAAGAGCAATTTTTTGGTTTGGCCAAATGATAATCCATACATTTAAGAACATTAATGTACCCATTAATGCACCGATAGCAATATAGTCATTGAACGCGTTAATTTTGCCTACGTAGTAGAGTAGGTAAACGCCTGTCACAAAAGTAAACATAGCACCCCAGCGGAACCACCATAATGCACTAGGCGCAAGCTTAGCTTTGGCATCTGCTAATGCTTCTGGAGAGGCAGATTTAAAGTAGCCACCTTGAACAAAATTGAAATAGTACAGCATACCAATCCATGTAATACCGAACAGGACATGCGCCCAACGCACAAGAAAATCTATGAAATCCATGAGTTACCCCTTAAATAGTAGTGATTTGAAAATAGTTATTTGAATAATTCTTATATGATCTTACTAATTTGCTAGCTTCAGCTCTGATAATAATCTTACTAATTAGTAGGGTTATACTCTTGTGAAGCTAGAAACACGGATATATTCTAACTGATAACATTCGTTCTCACAGTATTAATCACAATTTTTGTTGTGCTAGATAAGGTTTTGTTATCATTATCTCGTATAATAAATCCATGATTTACCGTTAATCACCATTTTAGATATCTATCTTCCCTGTTTAACAGTGTTGAGCAGTTATTGTGGTATTAAATCGTGGTATGAATAAGAGGAAATATTGTGAGTGAACGTAAAGAACCAACTGTCTCTTCGGTGTTAGATAGTAAATTAGATAACAAAGAGGAATTATCAGAAAGACGTGCGCGAGCGGCTCAACAAATGAGACGTTCATCTACCTCGGCCGCCGCTTCAACGGTTCAGCGGCCAGTTAAAAACAATGGCTCGTCAGGTTTTACGTGGTTTGTTTTTTTAATCACTCTGTGTGTTGCTGGTGCTGTCGGTTATGCCTTGTGGCAGTTAGATGTTTCACAAAAAGTGATGAAGGATCAGCGCCTTAGAATTGTACAGTTGGAAAACAAGCTAGCGATTTCCGACGATAGTGCAACACAGTCGCTCGCCTCTGTGAGTGCGCAAGTACGAGAATTGAACAGCCGAGCTATTCAAGCTGATTCAGAAATTGCCAAATTATGGGCGACAAGAAACGTCAATCGTGACGGTATTAAAAGCGTGACTGAACAAATAGGTAAGTTGGATAAGGAAATAGCTAATAAAATAATTGCGCTAGAAAAAGCTCAGAAAACAATTCCTGCTCTAGCGAAGTCTATTAAAAACATAGAGTCATCAGTGACGGCGCTAGAACCTTTAAAAGACACACTGGATTCAACCACCCAAACGGTTACAGAGCAAGATATCTTACTGCGTGCAGTGCGTGAAAAATTAGCTGTTCAGACTGAACTTTTAAAAACGCTTGGTGCGCAAGCAAATAAAGGCGTTTCGGCATCGAATAAGCTAAAGGATATCGAAAAGCGACTAAAGGAAACGGAGGAGGCGTTAACTTCTTTAGAGGCGTTCCGTCGAACGGCTAATCGTGACTTGCAGCAATTGAAAAAACCTTGATTTCCCTCAGTTTTTTAACGTTTCTGGCTAGAGCTTCTATGCTATGTCGAATTAGACCAAGTGTGAGCTGATAGCCGAAAATTGAGTGTCTTTCCAGTTTCAACATTTACGAGAATATACAAAGAGATTTATTATGACCACTATCATTAAGCAAGATGATTTGATTAGCAGTATTGCCGATGCCTTACAGTTTATTTCTTACTATCACCCCGTTGACTTTATTCAAGCAGTACATGAAGCCTACGAAAAAGAAGAAAACCCTGCAGCTAAAGATGCCATGGCACAAATACTGATTAACTCGCGCATGTGTGCTGAAGGGCACCGCCCTATATGCCAAGATACCGGTATTGTCACGGTATTTGTGGATGTGGGTATGCAAGTATTATTTGACGGGGATATGCCTTTAGAAGACATGATTAATGAAGGCGTTCGACAAGCGTATAAGCATCCAGATAACGTGCTGAGAGCGTCTATTTTATCTGACCCTGATGGCGCGCGTAAAAATACTGGCGACAACACGCCAGCGATTATTAATTACAAGATAGTGCCGGGAAATAAAGTCGATATACATGTTGCTGCCAAAGGCGGTGGTAGTGAGGCAAAATCTAAATTTGCGATGTTAAATCCATCGGATTCAGTCGTTGATTGGGTATTAAAAGTAGTGCCTACCATGGGCGCTGGCTGGTGTCCGCCGGGTATTTTAGGGATAGGTGTAGGTGGTACGGCGGAAAAAGCCATGTTACTTGCTAAAGAAGCATTGTTAGAGCCGATTAATATTCAAGAGCTACAGAAAAAAGGGGCAGAAAATCGCCCAGAAGAGCTTCGCTTAGAGCTGTATGAAAAAGTGAATCGCTTAGGTATCGGTGCACAAGGTTTAGGTGGATTAACGACTGTGTTGGATGTGAAGGTTAAAGATTTTCCTAGTCATGCGGCGAATAAAGCGGTTGCTGTGATTCCAAATTGCGCGGCTACTCGTCACACCCATTTCACTCTCGATGGCTCTGGCCCATCGTTACAAACACCGCCTAACTTAGAAGATTGGCCGAAAATTACCCGTGAAGTTAACCCTAATACGCGACAAGTTAATCTCGATAACATCACTAGTGATGACATCGCACAGTGGCAGCCGGGTGATACGTTATTACTTTCAGGGAAATTATTAACAGGACGGGATGCGGCTCACAAGCGCATCGTTGATATGCTGGCTAAAGGCGAAGAGTTACCCGTTGATTTAAAAGGTCGCTTTATTTATTACGTAGGCCCTGTTGATCCTGTACGTGAAGAAGTGGTTGGGCCTGCAGGACCTACAACAGCAACGCGAATGGATAAATTCACTCGTACTGTATTAGAGCAAACCGGTTTGCTGGGGATGGTGGGTAAAGCTGAGCGTGGTGATGCAGCTATTGAGGCGATCAAAGATAATAAAGCGGTTTACCTTATGGCCGTGGGTGGCTCTGCGTATTTAGTATCTAAAGCCATTGTAGGAGCAAAAGTCGTTGGTTTTGAAGATTTAGGAATGGAAGCCATTTATGAATTTGATGTGAAGGATATGCCTGTAACCGTAGCAGTTGATGTTCAAGGTGAATCAGTACACAAGGCCGGTCCACAGTTATGGAAAGCAAAGATAGAAGAGCGAGTTGTGACTATTAAGTAGTTTGCTTTGTCTAGTGAAACGCTGAGGGATGTTAAGCTGATCAATAGTATTTGATCAGTATTCATAAAAGTAAGCTTTGTTATTCAAAAAGCATGTATTTTGATGTTGCAGAGCAATATTTTATGAGTTTTTACTGTAAATCCTTGCTAGCTGTTGTATATTGCTCACCAGTGTTTGCTGACAAACACCCAGCATATAAAAATGAAAACTAATTGTTTACGGCTTCGGAGGCCACACATCATGAATAATAAATTAATTACGGTTGCCGCTATTGCTTTAACTTCTGTACTTTCTGCAGCTAGCGCGTCTGCTCATGTATCAAACGGTGGATTAGTGAGTGGTGATGGAACAGTTGTTAGAAGTAGCTTCACTGATTGCATTAAAGTAAGCACTGGTGTTCGTGACCAAGCTTGTGGCAACGTAGAAGCGGTTAAAGCAGTGAAAGTAGTACCGACTCCAGCACCTAAAGCAGTATCTCAAGCAGTATCTCTTTCTGGTGATGCCAACTTTGCAACTAACAGTGCAGAACTAAAAGACGCAGGTAAAGCAGCCTTAAATACCTTCGCAACACGTGCAAAAGCGTTAAACGTTTCTGGTATTAGCGTAGTAGGCCATGCAGATAGCCGTGGTGCAGAATCTTACAACCAAGCGTTGTCTGAAAAGCGTGCCAACACAGTTAAGTCATACCTAGAAAGCCAAGGCATTGTAGGTTCATTGATTCGTGCAGAAGGTCAAGGCGAGACTTCACCAGTAGCGTCTAACGATACCGCAGAAGGCCGTGCTCAAAACCGTCGTGTAGACATCACTGTTCGTGGTTACACTAAAGTTAAGTAATTAGGGTTAAGTATTAAAGTTAAGTAAATGATGAAGGAGTAGGCTAAATAATTTTAGTTAATTCCTATAAAATACCCTGTCAGACATCTGGCGGGGTATTTTTTTGTCTGTATTATTTACATTTCAACCTAGACCTTCAGAGTAGCTAAAATAAAAAACATTTTGCAGCATATTACGACTGAAATCCGCGACTAATAATAAGAGCCCTTTGTATGAATACGTTATATTGGCATGATTACGAAACATGGGGTGCGTCACCCAGTCAAGATAAACCATCACAGTTTGCCGGTATTCGAACCGATGAAGACCTCAATATAGTGGGCGAGCCTTTGGTGATCTATTGCCAGCCGAGCAGCGATTGCTTACCGCAACCAGAAGCCTGCCTGTTAACAGGTATTACGCCGCAAAAAGCGCTAAAAGAAGGTTTGTCAGAACCGATTTTTTTCGAAAAAATTCATCAGCAATTGGCACAAGAAAAAACCTGTGGGGTGGGCTATAACAGTATTCGCTTTGATGATGAAATGACCCGCTATGGTTTGTATCGAAACTTTTATGATCCCTATGAGCGTGAATGGCAAAATGGTAATTCACGCTGGGATATTATTGATATGGTGCGATTGTGTTATGCCTTAAGGCCAGAGACATTATGTTGGCCGACGAATGATAGTGGTGTGGTCAGTTTTAAATTGGAGTTATTGAGTAAGGCAAATGGCTTGTTGCATGATGCCGCTCATGATGCCTTGTCGGATGTTTATGCAACTATCGCTTTGGCTAAGCTCATTAAACAGAAACAGCCAGAGCTTTATCAATATGCCTATAGTTTACGAGATAAAAATAAGGTCAAGGCCTTGATGAATGTGGCTCAGCGTAAGCCAATATTACATGTGTCTTCTCGTTTCCCTGTTTCTCGTGGTTGTGCTGGCTTAATGTTGCCATTAGCGGAACACCCTACTAACAAAAACAGTGTTATTGCATATGATTTATCAGAAGATCCTACACCTTTGCTGGAGTTATCCGCTGAAGAAATTGCAGAACGATTATATGTAAAACAGGCGGATTTGCCTGAAGGCGCTAGTCGTATCCCACTAAAAGAAATCCATTTTAATAAATCACCTATGGTGGCAACTGTAAAACTACTAGATGACCAGTCTGCTCAGCGCTTAGGTATCGATAAGTCGACGTGTGAGGCCCATTGGCAACAACTGCGCGCTGCTGATATCACCAGTAAATTACAGGATGTATTTTCAACGCAGCGGTTCCCTCCTAAACATGATCCTGAGCAGCAACTATACGACGGCTTCATCAATTCACACGATAAGCACCTTATGTTGGCTATTAGAGGCGCAGAGCCTGAGACATTATCACATTACTCAAGCCAGCTAAAAGATCCCCGATTAAAAGCGTTGTTGTTTCGCTATCGTGCTAGGCATTATCCGCAAACCTTAAATGAGTTAGAAAAGCAGCAATGGCAAGAATGGGTTTATTCTCGCCTAACCGATGAAACGGCAGGGGCTAGTATTGTATTGGACGAATATTTTGAACGCCTCTCCGCTTATACAGATGATATAGAAGCTAATCAGCAGATAGTCGACGATTTACTGGCATACGGAGATGCTATTTTAGCAACGGTAGATATGTTGTAGGGAGTATGGCAGGTAACGATAGAAGAGAGATCAAATCTCATTTAATAAAGTAAAGAATGCCGTTACAATACATCCCTGCTAACGCTATCTAAATAGCATCACAACATATTGATTAAACGAGAATTTTATGGATTTTATTGGCGCGAATATACTCTCTATTCAACAGTTTGAGCGTGGCGATATCGATAAAGTATTCTCGGTGGCTGACTCTATGAAACCTTATGCACAGCGTCAGCGGGCGACCCGTGTGCTAGACGGTGCAATCTTAGGTAATATGTTTTTTGAGGCCAGTACACGCACAAGGGTAAGTTTTGGGAGCGCGTTTAACTTACTCGGTGGTGCAGTGCGCGAGACAACAGGCTTCGAAAGTTCCGCCTTATCCAAAGGTGAGTCACTCTACGATACCGCACGAGTGCTATCTGGCTATAGCGATGTTATCTGCATGCGCCACCCTCAAGAAGGTTCTGTTAGTGAGTTTGCCAAAGCGAGCCGCGTTCCTGTTATCAATGGTGGGGATGGCGCTAATGAACATCCTACGCAGGCCTTATTAGATCTTTATACCATTCGTCACGAGCTAATATCGAAAGGGCGACAAATAGATGGCCTTAGAATTGCGATGATTGGTGATCTAAAGCATGGTCGCACAGTACATTCCTTATCGCAGTTACTCTGCCTATATAAAAACATTCATGTGAGTTTGGTATCGCCCAAAGAATTGGCAATGCCTGAATACTTGGTCGAGGCTTTACGCGAAGCAGGGCATACCATCGTCATTTCTGAAGAATTAACGGCCAGTATTTCACAAGTAGACATTGCCTACTCCA
This sequence comes from gamma proteobacterium IMCC1989, assembly GCA_000209515.2. Taxonomy (GTDB): domain Bacteria; phylum Pseudomonadota; class Gammaproteobacteria; order Pseudomonadales; family Cellvibrionaceae; genus Endobugula. Next base: position 22,632 of record AEVK01000002.1, on the reverse strand, counting down.
CACGCATTCAAGAAGAGCGTTTTCAAACAAAAGCGGAAGCAGATCTATATCGTGGCCGTTTTCGTTTGAATCAATCTATATATACCGAATTCTGCGAACCGAATACCGTTATCATGCACCCGTTGCCTCGTGATTCACGTGCTGAAGCCAACGAAATTGATAGTGATCTAGATGGAAATCCTAATTTAGCTATATTCCGTCAAGCGGATAATGGTGTGTTAGTGAGAATGGCGTTATTTACTTTAGTGTTAGATGTAGTGCATTTAGTGGAAAAGAGTGCTTACGATGTACCTTGGTTTTCAGGGCATCGACACTAGTCGCATAGCTTATAAGTGTCTTATCTCTATGTGGTTTTAAGATAAAGAAATTAATAATATTATAACAATAACATACGATAACGAAAAAATAACAATGACAACATTTGATGATATTCGTCCTTATAATGATGATGAAATACGACCAACCATTGACCGTTTACTGAGTGACAAAGAATGCATAGATGCGTTAACTCGCTTTCGTTTTCCTAAATTACCAGAATTCTTCTTGCCGTTAGCCACCCCTTTCGTGAAAAATTATGTGGCCAAACAGTCAGCGCATATTAATAATGTGAATGACTTACAAATGCTAGCTAAAAATTACATGCAGCAAATGGTAGATAAGACAGTATCTGGAATGCATATTTCTGGTGTTGAAAACTTAAGCGATGGTAAACCGCATTTATTTATTAGCAACCACCGCGATATAGCAATGGATCCGGCTTTAGTTAACTGGGCTTTATATACAAATGGCCATGACACCTTACGCATAGCAATCGGAAATAACCTATTAACCAAGCCTTATGTGTCTGATCTTATGCGTGCCAATAAGAGTTTTATCGTCAATCGTTCTGCTACTGCACCACGAGAAAAGCTAAAGGCGGCAAAACATCTATCTGCTTATATTCATCATTCAATCACAGAAGAACAATCGAATATTTGGATTGCCCAAAGAGAAGGCCGTGCAAAAGACGGTATTGACCGTACCAATAGTGCAGTGATAGGTATGCTAGGATTAAGTAAACCCAAAAAAGTGTCGTTAGCGGATTATATTAATGAGTTAAATATCGTGCCTGTTTCTATTTCTTATGAATACGATCCCTGTGATGAAGCCAAAGGTAAAGAGCTTTATAGTCATAAAGTAGAAGGGAAATATGAAAAAGACGAGCACGAAGATGCTTCTAGCATTGCTCAAGGCATCACCGGTTTTAAAGGAGATGTCCATATACATTTTGGGGAAACGTTACAGGGTGATTATCAATCAACAGATGAAGTGGTTGGCGAAATCGATGACGCGATCATTCGTAACTATCATTTACACCCTAGTAATATAGTCGCTTATCGTTTGTTACATGGTAATTCAGATAATGATCCCTATATTCCACCAGATTGCCATGCAAGTGCCTTATTAAGTCACCAACAAAAATTTGAAAAAAGAATGGCAAAAATTGATAGCCGCTGGCGTGAAGAAGTCATATCTATGTATGCAGGTCCGTTAATTAGTCAGCATATGTTAGATCAAAAAAACGAAAGTAGTCATTAATATGATGACGCTTTTTTTACAGATTATATTTTTAGCGGTGATACTGTAATCGCTATGGTATCTGATGCAGTTAAAACAAAAATCCAATCTGTTTATCGGCAATTTTTAGAGAGTAAATCGCTCAAGCCTCGCTACGGGCAAAAATTAATGATTGCGGATATCGCGCGGACTTTATCTAGTATTGAAAGCGATGAAGAAGGTGTTCGCAATACAGATAATCATATTTGTGTTATCGAAGCCGGGACCGGTACTGGTAAAACGGTCGCGTATTTATTGGCGACGTTACCCGTTGCTCAGTCCCTAAAAAAGAAAGTCGTCATCTCGACAGCGACCATCGCACTACAAGAACAAATTGTTCATAAAGACCTCCCTGATGTTAAACGAAATACGGACTTATCATTCAATTTTACCTTGGCAAAAGGTCGTGGTCGTTATTTATGCTTAAGTAAGTTAGACCGTTTGTTGATGGATAGCGATGCATATAATACCTTCAATCAAGCCTTGTACGAAGACGAATATCCCTCGGTAGACGCAGATGCTGTGACCATTTATAACAGTATGGTCGATGCCATGAGCGCAGGTAAGTGGGATGGTGATCGTGATAATTGGCCCCAAGAAATTGACACGAAAGTGTGGTCACCTATCACCACTAATCACCGTGAATGCACAGGCAGGCGCTGTTCTAACGTCACTAGCTGTAGTTTTTTTAAAGCACGGGAAGCGATAGACAATTACGACTGTATTGTTGCCAATCACGATTTGGTGTTAGCAGACCTAGCCTTAGGGGGCGGTGCAATTTTACCCGACCCTAAAGATACGATTTATATTTTTGACGAGGGGCATCACCTTCCTGAAAAAGCCTTAGGTCATTTTGCTTATCATACTCGTGTTAACGGTACGAGTAAGTGGTTAGAGCAAAACCAAAAAACCTTATCGTCTATGTTGGGCGATATCAGTGGTGCGGGAAATGTCGATCATTATGCTGAACAGCTACCGAGTTTATTTCTTTCTGCGAAACAAACCATCGATAATATTTATCCATATTGTCAGCAACTTTTGGACGAGCAGTTATTATTAGCAGAACAAAAACCATTTTTCAGAGAAGGCGATGCGCAACGATATCGTTTTGAACAAGGCATTATTGATGAGCGATTATTCGATTATGCAACGACCTTACATCAAGAATTTGATCGGCTAAACTCTCTTATCGGTAAAGTGGCGAATGAAATACAATCGGCTTTAGAAGACGGCTATAGCTCAGTGCCCAGAGCTGATTTAGAAACTTGGCTGTCCGTGGTAGGCAATTGGCAAGCGAGAGCAGAAGCCAATAGACAATTGTGGTTTAGCTATTGCTCTGCCGATGCAGTAGAAAGACCAGATAGTAAAACGGATAATAAAAAAGTACCGTTAGCGCGATGGATAACGTTAATCGACTTTAATGGCAACATTGATTACGAAGTATGTTCTAGTCCTATACTAGCAGCACATACCCTAAAAAATCGTTTGTGGGATCATTGTTATGGCGCAGTAGTGACATCAGCAACCTTATCAGCGCTAGGGCGATTTGATCGCTTTATGATGCGTGCAGGTACATCGTCTTCCCATCATTATAATGTCATGCCTAGCCCATTTGATTTTTCACGGGCAACACTACAAGTGCCAAGCATGGCGGTAGAGGCAAATAAAGCAACGGATCACACAGAGAGTATGATTCAATATTTACCCGATATACTACAAAAAAACGAAGGCAGCTTAGTATTATTCTCTTCGCGTAAACAAATGTTAGACGTGTTTAATGGTCTGTCTAGCGCTTGGCAAGATATGATTTTAATGCAGGGTGAACATAGCAAACAGGCCATGTTGGTCGAGCACAAAAAAATTATTGATAACGGGGCAACCAGTGTCCTATTTGGTTTGGCTAGCTTCGCCGAAGGTGTCGATTTACCCGGTAATTATTGTCGCCACGTAGTGATTGCCAAAATACCTTTTTCTGTACCCGATGATCCAGTAGAAGCTTCTTTGGCTGAGTGGGTAGAAAGTCGAGGCGGTAATGCATTTATGGAAATATCCGTACCCGACGCCTCCATTAAGTTAGTACAGTCATGCGGACGTTTATTAAGAAGTGAAAGTGATGACGGTACTATTACGATATTTGATAAGCGTTTAATCACCAAGCGTTATGGCAAGGCATTGCTGAACGCATTACCGCCTTATCAGTTACAGCTTTAAATGTGACATCGCTTTTAATCAGCAATAAAAGCTATGATAAAGATATAACGATTGCTGGGATAACGTATTAATTAGGCTGGAGTGATGACAAGGAAAGTACGGTGGCTTTAATCGAATAGCTGAGACGCAGTAGTGTTTATGTGCAGATATTTTGGCATGCTGTGATAAGTAGTTTATTTTTTACAATAAAAAAGGGGCGAATAATCACCCCTTTTTATTGTGTGTTTATTGGTCGTTAGCGACCAATAGTTTTATACCATGCTAGCAGGATCAACATAATCGTAACCTAGGTTGTCAGCAACCGCTTGGTTCGTTACTTTACCCGCACATACATTTAAGCCATTTAAGAAATGCGCATCGTTAGCTAATGTCTCTTTCCAGCCTTTGTCTGCAAGTTTAAGAATGTAAGGTAGCGTGGCATTGTTAAGTGCTTGTGCAGATGTTCTTGCAACAGCTCCCGGCATGTTGGCTACACAGTAGTGGACAACATCGTCAACAATGTAAGTTGGATCTTGGTGAGTCGTTGCTTTAGAGGTTTCAAAACAACCGCCTTGGTCAATCGCAACGTCAACAACAACAGCGCCTTTTTTCATACGTTTAATCATGTCTGCAGTCACTAGTTTAGGTGCTGCTGCGCCAGGAATGAGTACGCCACCAATCACTAGATCAGCTGCTAATACATGCTCATCTAAAGACGCTTTGTTTGAGTGAACAAGCTTAATGGTAGTGCCAAACATTTGGTTTAGGTTACGTAAGGAATGTAAGTTGTTATCTAGGATAGTGACGTCAGCGCCTAGGCCTAATGCCATTTGTGCTGCGTGTGTACCCACAACACCGCCACCAATGATAACCACTTTAGCTGACTCAACACCCGGTACACCACCCAATAAAACGCCGCTGCCGCCATTTGATTTTTGTAGGCAAGTTGCGCCAGCTTGGATCGACATACGACCAGCCACTTCTGACATAGGGGTTAATAGCGGTAATTGGCCACTTGGAGAAGTAATTGTTTCATAGGCAATACATACAGCATTGCTATCAACTAAATCTTTGGTTTGTTCTGCATCAGGTGCAAGGTGTAAGTAAGTAAATAATAAATGGTCTTTAGTAAGACGTTTTCGCTCAACAGCCAGTGGCTCTTTCACTTTTACGATCATTTCAGCTTGCTTGAAAACGTCTTCAGCAGTTGGCAGTATAGTTGCGCCGGCAGCAATATAATCTTCATCGCTATAGCCTATGCCTGTGCCTAGGTTCGTTTCTACAACCACAGTATGGTTGCGTTGGGTTAATTCATGTACAGAAGAAGGGGTCATGCCTGCTCGGTACTCGTGGTTTTTAATCTCTTTAGGTACGCCTATAATCATTGTCCAAACTCCTCAGTTAAGTTATGCGACTATTGTATTCCTCAATTAAAGGTCAATGTTTTCTATATTTAGTTAATTTTAGTCTAATAAACTTTTTTTGGGGTGTTATATGGTGTTAAATGCTTTTAACTTAAGGTGCATATTGATATATATTAGCAGTTGCTTAAATAAGGGTTATATGTGATGTCAAATTACGAACTAGATCGACTGGATAAAAGTATCTTACGGCAGTTACAAGTGAACGGGCGTATATCTAATGTAGAGCTGGCGAAGCGTGTAGGGTTAAGTGCCACGCCTTGCTTAAACAGAGTGAAACGACTGGAGTCTATCAATTGTATTCAACAATATACGGTAAGAGTGAATCCTGAGTTTATAGATGCGGCTATGTTGGTATTTGTTGAACTCCGCTTAGATCGTACATCAAGAGATGCTTTTAATAACTTTCGTCGTTCGGTACTTAAGTTGCCAGAGATTATGGAGTGTCACTTAGTATCAGGTGATTTTGATTATCTACTAAAAGCGCGAGTGCCAGATATGGCCGCCTATAGAACTCTGCTGGGCGAAACGTTATTGTCTTTACCTCATGTTAATTCCACACGTACTTATATAGTAATGGAAGAGGTTAAAGACACCGATACTATTCCTATCCCATGATCTCCCAAGTTTTTTCTAACGATGCTATCTAGCGAGACCGCTTAATGAGAATATCTAACGATACTTGCTAGGAAAGGCTACTTAGTAATACTACCTAGATATACTACCTAGATATATGATGCCTTATTCAAGTAATAAGGCGGGCGGTTAACCCCCTGTTGCATTCATAAATCTAACAATGTCAGTTTCCCCGTTAGTGGTAAAATGGTGTTTCTCAGGTTTTTTTACCAGCCCATCAATAATGGCTTCTTTGACCCTTTCATTCTCATTTGGATATTGGCGAATAATCTGTTTTAAATCCACACTATCTTCATTGCCCAAACACAATAATAGCTTACCTTCGGCGGTCACACGGATTCGATTACAATCGCCACAAAAGTTCTGGCTATGAGGGGAAATGAACCCAATGAGAGAGGAATAACCAGATGCCTGCCAATATCGTGAAGGGCCATTAGTGGTCTGTTTGCTAGGTGTTAATGAGTATTCCTGTTGGATGCGCTGTCTTAACGTTTCACTACTAATAAATACGTCTGCTCGCTGATGATGAGTAATAAGGCCCAAAGGCATTTCTTCGATAAAAGAAATATCCATACCTCTGTGCAAAGCAAAGTCGACTAAATTAAGCACTTCATCACTGTTGCGCCCTTTTAAAATGACACTGTTGAGTTTTATGCGTAACCCTGCATCTAAGGCAAGGTCTATATTGCGTATCACACGAGATAAATTCCCCGTACGTGTTAGTGCGCTAAATCGTTCGGCTTGTAAACTATCAATACTAAGATTGATACGTTTAATATTCGCCGCCACTAAATGATTAATATGATGGTGTAGCTGCGAGCCGTTCGTCGTGAGCGTGAGTTCTTCTAGCTCAGGCAATTGACCTAATGTGGAAAATAGCTGATCAATACCCCGCCTAATAAGAGGTTCTCCACCGGTAATGCGAATAGCAGTAATCCCCAGCTCAACAAACTGTTGCGCGATAATGGCGAGTTCTTCAAGGCTTAAAATATCCTTGCGCGGTAAAAATTGCATATCTTCAGCCATACAGTACACACAGCGAAAATCACAACGGTCGGTTACCGATAAACGTAAATAAGTAATGGGGCGGCCAAAGCCATCTATTAATGCCATAAGCCTATTGTGGCTAGTTATGAAATGAACCACAAGGCCTACAGTTTGTTTCATGGTGATTGAAGTGAAGTGTTTCAATATTTTCAGGAGAAGGGGTATAGAGGAGGTAGAAAAAGAATAGAGGCGCTAAATTTTAACGTTCAAAAATATGACGATTCATTTTACATATGATTGTTATGAGGCTGAGTATCATTTTTTTGGCAGTCATTTATGGTAAAACAACCTTTGCTATAAGCTCTATAGACATTAATAGACTAGTAACCGCTAGCATTAACCCACATTCGGTCTAAGCTTAAAGTAAGCTAAACAACGATTACTTAGGACTATGCTGACTCTCTTTAAGAAAAAAAAGTGCTTAACCACAATAGGCCTTCAGGTATCAGAGGATAACCTATCGCTCTTAGTGTTGGATAATAGCGCGGCAAAACCAGTAATTAAAGATTATATAAGCCACACTGTTAACACCTCTCACCCGATAGACAAGATAACGCAAGTAGTTAGTGAATATATAGATCAAAATAACCTCACTGAAGCAAGCTGTTGCTTAGTATTAAACGACAGCGATTATCAATTATTAACCATCGAAGCCCCGCCAGTGCCCGAAGAGGAAATGGCAGAAGCGGTTAAATGGAAAATTAAAGATCTGTTACAGTTTCCAGTAAACGAAGCAATTGTTGACGTTTTTCTTCAACCCGATAGCCATATTGAAGGGAAATTTATGGCTAATGTTGTAGTTGCTCACAAAGCGCTTATTGATAAAAAAAGGCAATATGTTGAATCCATAGGTTTACAGCTTGGTGCGATAGATATTCCTGAGCTGGCTTATAGAAACTATATAGAATCTAGTAGCCATAACGAAAAAAATATTGCTTTGGTACTGATCAAAAAAGACAGTGGGAAACTTATCGTCGTGAATGATAGTACTGTTTACTTTTCGCGTAATTTTTCCGTTCATTACAAAGGGGGGTTGTTTGATGATCTTCCTGAAAATGAGATTGTCCTTGAACTACAGCGTTCTTTAGACTATTACGAACGTCAATTAAAGCATGCCATCCCCACAGATATCATATTTGTTGGAGAAAATATTATAGAGGACAAAATAACATCGATTACGAAAGATAGCCTCAATCAACATATCCTCGTAGAGAGTATTTCAGGTTATGAATTCTCTGATGAGGATAGTATGTCTACTTCAAATGTCATCGCTTCTTATGGTGCAGCCTTACGACAAGGTCTTGCTTTAGGAGGCGCTAGATGAGACAAGAAATTAACCTGCTTAACCTTGAGCCTATAGTAAAACCACCGGTAGTGTCTTTGTATGTGCTATTAGCTTGTGCTATTAGCTGTATGATCACACTGTATTTCTTTAGTTCTTATCAAGCTAAAGAGCTGGTTAGAATTAATAAAGATATTGCCGTCATAGAAAAAAACAACATTTTTTTGCAAAAAAACACCATTAATGTGGAGGATATTAATAAGTTCCAAAGTCAATTGACAGGTTTAGAAAAACAGTTGTTAAGTAAGTATCAGCTATGGGCAAATTATAAAAATATAACCAATTCAGGAAAAGAAGGGTTTTCTCAATATTTTTACCATATCGCGACATTAGCGGATACGAATATGTCTCTTTATGAAATTAACGTTTATGACAGAGGTGCATCATTAGCATTAAAAGGATACTCGACAAAAGCAGAGTATATCCCTATTTTTATTAATAATTTGAAGTCCCAAGAAGAGTTAAAGTCCGTCACCTTTGGCGATTTATCCATAGAGAAAATAAAAAATCATGAGATATTACGTTTCTCTTTAGAGCGTAAATCAGAAAAAGATAAAGTAGAAAAAAACGAAAAAAATAAAGAAATTGATATTTCCGAAATTATGAAAATGTCTCTTGTTGATTTGAATGGTCAGTCGTTACAAGGGGTAAATTAACAATGATGAGTGTAGCGACCAATATGAATGCTAAATACAATGCGCTTGCCTTTAGAGAGAGGGTGTTGTTGTTGCTATTATCTTGCTGCATTGTATTTTTTATTTGGTATCTTTTTTGGGGTTATCCGTCATCTAACAATATTGATGTGGCCAATAAAAAAAGAGAGAAATTACTCACTCTGTCAGAGTCCATTGTATCTAAATACGATTTTTCAGAAGAGCAGCAAGCAGCCGAGCGTAATAAAGTTATTATTGATAAGCGAATGTCTTCTGTTAGATCAAAGCTAACATTAATTGATGATGAAATAACGCAGTTTAATGAGAAAACCATTCCGATTGGTGAGGTTGTTCTCTTATTACGTGACTTGCTAACAGCCAATAACCAGCTAAGTTTGGAATCATTAAAGGTCTATCCTTCAGAATTAATTAAAGAAAAATCAAATAATAATGAAGAGTTCGAAGATGCTTTCGAAAAAAGCATGATATCGCTCACTCTAAAAGGCACTTATTCGAGTATTTTTGACTATTTGAAAAAAATAGAGGCTTTAGAATGGAGCGTCTTTTGGGAAGACGTAGAATATTCTGTTGACCAGTATCCTGTCGCAAAGGTGACCATTCAGTTATATACCTTATCTATTATAGAGGGCGATTATTATGCTGCTCATTAATAGGCTGGTTACAATAGTATGCTTTTTGTTGATAGGTATGCCTTCTGCCGTATTTTCTAGCATTAATGATCCAACTAAGCCCATTTTTAGCGAAACCTCTAGTGAACGCGTAATCACTGCTCCGGTAATAAAAGAGACCAAAGTCGCTTTGCTACAGTCAATTTTCTATGGTGTAAAAAATAAAACAGCCGTTATTAATGGAAAAATAGTTAAAGAAGGCGAGAGTGCAGATGACCTGTTACTGAAAAAGATTCAGCAACGTCATGTGATACTCGAATATAAGAAAAAAACCATTAAGTTATACATTTCTAAAAAAATATACATCGATAAAGCAACAGGTGAAATCAGTGAAGAATAGAAAAATATTAGCGATTTCTTTTGCGATAGCAGTGTTGTCGGCATGCGCTTCAGAAAAAGTGAAGCCCGTAGTGGTTGATGAAGTCGATAGGCTGAAGAAAGAAATTGATGCATATCAACAGCAAGCGGATAAAAAGGAAAGGATAGAGAAAAAAATACAAGAAATCCGTCATGCAAACAGTAAGAAAAATACGCTAAAAGATGAGGCGCGTTTCGATATTAATACTGACTCGCTAGACGCAAAATTATTCTTTATGAATCTAATGGCAGGAACCGATAAAAACATTGTTGTGCATCCTGACGTAAAAGGAGAAATCACGCTTAAATTATCACAGGTTTCATTACCAGAAGTACTGAATGTGGTGAGAGAGGTTTATGGATATGACTATAAAGTAAAAAATGCAATCTACACGGTATATCCAAATTCTGTCAGAACAGAAATTTTCCCTATCAATTACATCAATGTTAAACGCATAGGTGTTTCAGATACCAGTGTGTTGACAGGCAACGTGGAGTCTACGGCTCAATCAGGTGGTCAAAGCAGTGGTCAAGCAGGTAGTTTATCGGGTGAGAGCAGCAGTATTAATCCCGGATCTAGAATTCAAACAAGAAGTGAAACCGATTTTTGGCGCTCGCTGAACGAAGCTCTTTCAGAACTTATTCAATCAAATACTAATGATAAGCCGAGTGGCGATGAGAATAATAGTGGCAATATACAAAGAAAAGTGATTACAAATCCACAAACAGGGGTGGCTATCGTCACGGCAATGCCGAAAGAACTCGCTGCAGTCCGTCGGTTTTTAGAAAATACTCGCCTAAGCGTTAAGCGTCAAGTGATTATCGAAGCAAAAATACTAGAAGTGCAGTTAAGTAAAAATCATCAAACGGGTGTTAATTGGAATGCCATTAATGGTCAGTTGTTATTAGGTAAAAATGCGAGTGATTTTGATACCGGAGTAACAATTAATGAAATATCAGAAGGCGTGGGAGAAGTGTTTTCATCACTCATACGCATATCAGATACCAGTACATTGTTATCTTTATTGGAGACTCAGGGTGAGATGCAAGTACTTTCTAGCCCTCGTGTATCTACCGTAAATAATCAAAAAGCGGTTATACGTGTTGGTACGGATCAGTTTTTTGTAACAGGGATATCTAATTCTACTATTTCAAATGCATCATCAACTACATCATCCCCCGATATCGAGCTGTCTTCCTTTTTTAGCGGTATATCTTTAGATGTTACGCCGCAAATTTCGGATGAAGGGGACGTGATTTTACATATCCATCCTGTGATTAGTACTGTTACGGAAGAACAAAAAAATATCGTTGTGGGTGATTCAGCTTTTTCTTTACCACTTGCACTGAGAGATATTCGCGAATCAGACAGTATCGTTAAAGCGAAAAGTGGTCAGGTAATTGTTTTGGGCGGACTCATGCAAGAGCGAATAAATCACGTTGGCGGTAAGCGTCCGGGCTTGAGTGATATCCCCGTAGCAGGCGGGTTGTTTAATAGTAATACAGATATACGCAGTAAGTCAGAGCTAATTATTTTATTAAAACCAACCGTAGTTGAACAAGATTCTTGGGTAGATGATTTTAATACTTCTCAAGATCGTTTCAGTAAGTTAACAGCGTCTCAAGCAGAGTAGAGTAAAGAAGAGAAGAATAAAGTAAAGAATAAACAAAGAAGAGTATCGACTATGTTGGCAATGAATCATCCTAAGAAAATACGCGTTGGCGATTTGCTGGTCGAACAGGAAATTATTACTAACGAGCAGTTAGAATATGCATTAAAAGAACAAAAAATATCGGGGAGTAAATTAGGTAAAACTTTAGTTACACTCGGTTTTGTAGATGAATCAGTATTGCTTAACACCCTATCTAACCAGCTAGATATCCCATTTGTTGATATTAAAACATTTAGCTATGAACGTAACGATGTGCGCGCCTTAAAAGAAACTATTGCTCGACGTTTTCGTGTATCAGTGTTAAAGAAGACTGAAGAAAAAGTCATTCTAGGCATGTCAGACCCTACCGATCTTTTTTGTTTGGATGAAGTCGCTAAATTTTTTAATGTACCTATTGAGCCAGTTATTGTAAGAGAGTCAGAACTGTTAGATGTTCTAGATATGTCTTATGGTGAGTCAGAAAGAATTGCTTCATTGGTTGAAGAGATTAATGATGATTTAGGTGAGGATTCTGTCGATATTGATGATATTGTTGATGGCTCAGATGAGAATGAAGCACCTGTTGCTAAACTATTATTAAAAATATTTGAAGAAGCTATTAAATATAATGCATCTGATATACATATCGAACCCGATGAAAAAGTATTACGCATTCGCCAACGGATTGATGGTGTGCTTTCAGAACAAGTACTTAATGAAAAAAGAGTAGCTGCAGCACTGGTGGTTAAATTAAAGCTATTATCTGGCTTAGATATCTCAGAGAAACGTATTCCTCAAGATGGCCGCTTTAATATTAAAGTCAGCAAAAAGAATATTGATGTACGAATATCTACGATGCCCATACATTATGGTGAGTCTGTCGTATTACGGATACTTATTGTGGATGAAGGCGTAAAAAACCTAGAACAAATCGGCATGGATGAAAAAACAGTCGGTTTCTTCAGGAAAGCAATAGCAAGCCCTCATGGACTCATATTAGTCACTGGGCCAACGGGTAGTGGTAAAACGACATCTCTCTATGCTGCGTTATCCGAGTTAAATAGTCCTGATAAAAAAATAATCACTGTAGAAGACCCTGTAGAATATCGTCTGCCTCGTTTAAGCCAAGTGCAGGTGAATACAAAGATAGGGCTCGATTTTGCTAAGGTATTACGGTCAAGTTTACGCCAAGACCCAGATGTTTTATTAGTAGGTGAAATCCGAGATAGTGAGTCAGCGGAAATAGCATTAAGAGCTGCAATGACAGGGCACTTAGTCTTATCGACCCTCCACACTAACGATGCGGTGAGTTCTGCTTTGCGACTCATTGATATGGGCGTTGATGCGTTTCTAGTTGCTTCGTCACTCAAGGCTATTATTGCGCAACGATTGGTGCGTCGTTTATGTCCATCGTGTAAACAACCCGCGGATACCGCATTGACAGCGTCATCCTACGATTATTTGCTCAAGCCATCACACAGTAATGTCACTTTTTATCAAGCAGTGGGCTGCACCCGTTGTTTAAATACCGGTTATAGAGGGCGTTTAGGTGTTTTTGAGCATATAACGATTAGTGAAAAGCTAGCAGCGGTATTACGAAAAGGAGATGTTCAAGCATTTACCGAAATGGCCACTAGTGAAGATGGATTTGTGACGCTTACCGAAAATGCTATGCAGTTAGCCGTGTCGGGTGAAACCTCGCTAGAGGAGGTGCAGCGTATTTCTATCTAGAGCTGAAATACCCAGTAAATGTTTATGGCAGAGTATACTTATTCCGGACGTGACGAAAAAGGCAAAATGATTACTGGCCTTATAGAAAAGGCGAGTGAAAATGATGTGGCCAACTTCTTGCTCAAAAAAAATATCACCCCTGTTGCTATAGATGTTTTCCACAGACAGGCTTCTTTTAATGACATATTACAACAATATACTAAAAGAAAAAAAGTATCCGACGAAGAGTTAGTTATGTTTTGTCGGCAAATGTACACTATTAATAAAGCAGGCCTGCCTCTCATGCAGGGCTTAGAAAGTTTGTCCGTCAGTATTTCTTCTGGTCCACTGCAAGAATGTTTAATTGATGTTACCCATCGTTTAGAGACAGGCGTGAGTTTATCATCCGCAATGGGTTATCACCGTCATATATTTAATAACTTGTTTTTAGGGATGATCAAGATTGGAGAAGAAACTGGAAAGTTAGATAATATCTTTGCTCAAATGGGAGTTTATATTAGTCGTGATATTGAAACGAAAAAATCAATTAAATCTGCGCTACGCTACCCATCTTTTGTATTGAGTGCCATGGTGGTTGCATTATTTGTTGTTAATTTAATGGTGATCCCTGCATTTGCGGATATGTTCAGCCGTTTTGATGCCGAACTACCATTGCCTACCCGTATACTCATTGGGACTTCTCAGTTTTTTGTGGATTACTGGTGGTTAGTGATATCTATCCTCGCAATTATTATAATGGGGTTGGTTGCGTGGATAAAAACACCAGATGGTCAGTTTTTGTGGCATCGCCTCAAATTGCATATTCCTATAGTGGGTTCACTCGTTAATAAAGCAGCTATTTCTCGTTATATTCGTTCATTCTCTCTCATGTTATCTTCTGGTTTATCAATGAATAAAGCCATTGGCCTATGCGCAGACATTATAGAAAATGAATATCTATCTTTTCAAATAAAAAAAATAAAAGAAGGGGTAGAGCGAGGTGATACCCTATACCGTACACATAAAAAAAGCGGTATGTTTTCTCCACTGATATTACAAATGATTCAGGTAGGAGAAAATAGTGGCCAAGTGGATACCTTGCTAATGGAAGTCGCTGAATCCTATGAGCGAGAAGTGGATTATGATCTACAAAGTTTAAGCTCCAAAATCGAACCAATACTGATCCTTATCATGGCAGGTTTTGTTGTTATCTTGGCATTAGGTATATTTTTACCTATGTGGGAAATGTTTAGCATCCAACAGTAATCTTTGTCTATTCTTTCATTTATACATCCATCATTTTTTGACGCCGTGTATGTTTTTAACAAAAATAGATATAAAGCCGTCAAATTATTGGTTTTATAATGTGTGTTTTTTAGATTTTTGTAGAGATATTCATGCGCTGTGCATTATCTATAAAATTTATTGGTTTTTTTTAAATGACCTATTCCATATCCATCTAATCAGGCTGTAGCGTTATTCCTCTATGACGCTATAGTTATAAATAACAGTGTGATTGATGATTCACATGCAAGTAAAATTTTAGATCAGATGATGTTGGAGTTCCTATGCGTAAACGTAGTGAAGGTTTTACTTTAATCGAGTTAATGTCGGTTATTGTTATTTTAGGTGTACTTGCTGCTACCGCAGTTCCTCGTTTTGTTGATTTATCCGGTTCAGCAAAAAGCGCAGCGGTAGAAGGTATTGCTGGCGCACTTGCCAGTGCATCAAGTCTTAATCATGCACAGAATATAGCAAATGATGCCAACTTAACCGATGATGCACCCACCTTAGTGAATACTTGTGATGATGTGGCTGATCTGTTGGATGGTGGTCTAGATAGTGACTATTACATCGATACGGTGGCCACTGCGATTGCAGAAGGTTCGTCAACATCATGTCTTGTACGCTATGACGCTAATGGCGATGGCGATTACGATGCAACAGATGAACCAAGTGCTACCTTTACTGCTTATGGTGCGGTGCCTTAATTGTTAGTTCAACTTTAGTTCAAGTTCAGTTCAAAAAATTAGTTGCCATAGGCTTTCTTTAGCGTAGTACTGAAGGTCGTGGCAGCTTTCTAATGATGATTCAAATTACGTTTAACGATTATCTTTTTTCCTTTCCTTTTTCTGCTTTCCTCCTCATCCTGTTCATCGCTTGTCAGCGAAAGCGATATCTTCATAATTGACTATACTTTCTTTAGTGAATAAATTTTTTTGTTAATTCTATACTGTCATTTTTATGATGTGTTTTACATTTTACTAGGTTACTCCTGTTATGCGCTTATATTATCAATCGGCGTTTACTTTAATAGAGCTTATTGCTGTTTTGGTTATCGTAGGTGTTTTATCAGCGACTATATTAATACGCATTACTCCGGGTGATGCCAATATTCAAACAGCAAAAAATGATGTGTTGGCCGGATTGATATTTGCGCGAGAAACGGCGATGGCACGTTCCGATGGTTCATCAGTCGTTAAATTTATCGCGACAGAAACCAGTATTGATATCCAGGTCAACGATACAAGTATTCGCAATATCAATCAGTCTTACCCGTTGACCCTATCTGATGATGTAACAATCACATCAATTGACCCTATTTCGGGCGAACAACAATTACAATTTACCCATCTTGGTGAAACCGTTGAGCAAGATATCATTTTAGAAGACGAAGATTTATCGTTAACAATAAGTGTGAGTGGTGTGGGTTATGCTCATTAAAAAAAATATGGGTGAGTACGCTAAAGGATTTACCTTAATAGAATTAGTCGCTTTTATTGTAGTAATCGGATTAAGCATTACTGCGATAGGGAGTGTGTTTCAGTATTCCGTTATTCGCATACAGGACCCACTGATTAATAGCCATCTATTAAGTATGGCTCAATCTCAGTTGGACGAAGTATTGTCTAGGAAATTTGATGAAAACACACCCACAGGTGGTGTTCCTGCTTGCGGAGTTAGTATTCCTTGTATTGGTGTTGGTAACGCTTTTGGCTTAGATGAGGGCGAAGATTTAACGTTAATAAACACATTAGATGATGTAGATGATTTCCACCTTTATGAAGATATACCCGAAGTCGGTTATACACGAACAATATCTGTTGTTAGTGCCGGTGTTGATTTTGGTGTTGTGAATGAGCAGGCCAAGCGTATTACTGTCACCGTAATATCTCCACAAGGTGTGACTATGTCGCTCACTTCTTATCGGTTTAATTTTTAGTGATTAATGATAGGGGGTTTTTTTGAAATTGACACTAAAAAATACTCAAGGCTTTACGCTAATAGAACTGATTGCCGTTATGGTTATTTTGGGAGTGTTGGCTTCTTTTAGCACGACTTTCGTGGTTAGTGTGATGCGCAGTGCCGTGGATGTTAGCCAAAAAAATCGTTTGTTATCTAATACGCAATTATCAACAAATTATATGGTTCGTCGTTTACGCAACGCCTTACCGTTTAGCCTACGATTATTAAACGACGGGGCGTGTATCCAATTTATGCCGATTGTAGCCAGCGGTCTTTATATGGATCTATTACCCAGTGAAGCCAACGGTGCTTTTGCCTCTGGCAGCTTTACGCCAATTACTGTGTCTCCTTTTTTAATTACATCTGGCAGTGCAGATTATTTGGCTATTGCTGCCAGTAATAGTGATGAGCTTTACGGGGCAGTAACCGGCTCGTTGGCTTCCATTGATACGGTAACCGCGACGACCATTACGCTAGATGACGACAAGCGTTGGTTACGCAATTCGATTAATCAGCGTTTTTATATTGTTGAGTCTCCTAGTGCATTTTGTGTGTTCAACCAAGAACTACGGCTTTATCGAGATATTAGCTTAAGTAATGTGCTTGTCGATCCTAGTAGCGATTATGACTTGCTTTCGATGTCTGTGAACGCCCTAGATGACCCTTTTACTATTTCTTCTGCAGTAGAAGATAGAAATATACGTATGACGGCATCGTTAGTTTTTTCTGTCGGCAGTCATCGAATAAACAGTGTTAAACAGGTGGTGGTGCGTAATGTACCTTGAAAAAGATCGTCGGTATAAAAAGCATTATAAATCTAAAAAACAACAGGGTTTCTTACTGCCAGTGGCTTTATTTATTATTGTCGTCATAGGCGGCTTAGCGCTGATGGTTTCAAAAAAAGTGTCGGAAAGTACTGCTACATATATTATTTCCGGCGTATCGACACAGGCATTTTATGCAGCAGAAAGTGGTGCACAGGCAGGATTGCATGAACTGTTTTTTTTAGATGTTGATAGACAGCTAGTGGATGGGCGTTGTGTCGCAATGGCTATTTCTCAAACCTTATCTGCGGAAGGCTTAAATAATTGCACGGTTGTGGTGAGCTGCACCTGCCACTATGAAAATGCAAATAGTTGTGACGAGAGCAATAGTGCTAATTATTTAGGTTTATCTGGTATTAGTAATAGCTTTTATACGCTAAATGCACAAGCATCGTGCGGAGCTGCTCCAGCAATATCGCAGCACCGAATAGAAGTAGGAGCAACGCTATAAATGCCTTCTCTATTTTATTCTGTTATGGCTTGTGTGATATTTCTATTCAGCATAAATGTTAATGCGGACCCTATAGTCAATAAAAATTCGAATAAATGTTTAGGGGTTAATAGCGCCTCCACGGTTGACGGAACGAGCGTATCGCAATATGAATGTTCGGGCGAAAGCCACCAAGATTGGGTAGAAGTGCCCGTGACGGGAGGCTTCTTATTACAAGCAAGCCATTCGGGGCAGTGTTTAGACGTATATGGTAGATCGACAGCAACAGGGGCTGGTCTTATTCAGTGGCCTTGCCATGGAGGTGATAATCAAATATTTAACTGGGTAGGCGAGACTTTACAGGTATCGCATTCGAACAAATGTGTCGCCATAGAATCAGACTCTACCGCCTCTGGCGCTAAGGTTCTACAGTCAGACTGTAACGGCAGCAATGCACAAAAATTTTCGAATGCAGTAGTGGTTAATGAGTTTACCATGTGTAGCGATGCGTCTTCGTCATTATCAACCGGTGTACTGTTTGATTCCGGTGGTAGTGCCAACCGTTATTCTAACAACGAGTCATGCAGCTTTCTTATTCAACCCGCAGCGAACCATCAAGTTACCTTATCGTTTAGTGAGTTTGATTATGAGGAATTTTTCGATTACATCTATGTTTACGATGGTAGTAATACCAATGCTACTTTAATAGGCAGTTTTACAAGTACGAACCTACCGTCGTCAGTGACCGCGACATCAGGTGCTATGTACATAGTACATAGTTCGGACAATTCTATTCGTCGAGATGGTTTTGCGGCCTCATGGTCTATATCTCCAACACTTAACGTAGTAGCCGAATGGCATTTTGATGAAAGTGAATGGGACGGTACTAGTAATGAAGTGTTAGATAATACCGGTAATATGAATGGCTTTGCTGTTAATGGCGCGAATACGATTGAATCAGGCTTGGTTTGTAATGCTGCCTCTTTTGACGGTGTTGATGACTATATAACGGTTTCTGGTATTGCTACTCACCTTAACAATACTGCCACGCTTAGTTTTTGGATGAAAACGTCACAAATAGGGGATAACAATTATTATCAAGCACCCGGTATCACGGGTATAGAAGAGGCGAATAAAAGTAGTAACGATATTTTTTGGGGATATTTGCGAGGTAACGGTCGCTTAGGTTTCGGTAAAGGTGGTTCAAATCATTTGGTTACATCGCGAGCAGTTAATAATAATACTTGGCAGCATATTGTCATGACCCGAAATGAAGATAGCGGGGATCTAGTTATCTATATTGACGGTGTCATCAATAAGTCTGGCACAGGCCGCACTGGCGGCTTAGATCTTTCTTTTAGTAGTATCGGGCGAATTGAAGATACTGCTGGGACACCTGGATTTTTTTCTGGCCAGCTAGATGAAGTACTTATTTTTGGCTCGGTGATTAATGCGGATCAAGTAAGAAACATTTATAACAACCAACTCGCGGGTAATAACTGGGATGGATCTAGGCGTGATTGTGGCACAACACTTATTGCCGAGTGGCGTTTAGAAGAGGTGAGTTGGAGTGGGCAAAACGATGAAGTCATTGATAGTAGTGGCAATGATTACCACGGCAAACTACTGTATAACGCATCACCTAGCAATACGTCACCGGCGATATCAGGTTCAGAAGGCACTTGTGCTTATGGTAGTTTTTCATCAGGGACGGTGGAGTTTGATAACTTGCCAGTGAATA
This sequence comes from gamma proteobacterium IMCC1989, assembly GCA_000209515.2. Classification (GTDB taxonomy): domain Bacteria; phylum Pseudomonadota; class Gammaproteobacteria; order Pseudomonadales; family Cellvibrionaceae; genus Endobugula. The sequence goes on along the minus strand of AEVK01000002.1, from coordinate 3,098 downwards.
CCGCCAGTGGTGAAAAAACAACAGTGAGTTTTTGGATGCGCTGGGATGGTACTAATGGCTCTATGCCTATCGGTTGGTCGTACTATGATCTGTGGTTCTACAATGGTAGCTTTGGCTTTAACACATGGAATAATGATATTTACGGGATTAGTTCTAGTGGATTCGAGAATACATGGCGACACGTGACTGCAGAATTTACCAATGGTAGCGCTGCTGTTGGTAGTAATCGTTTATGGATAGATGGCGTTGAACAAACGCTCACACAACGGGAAGGGTCACCATCTAATAGTTATCGTTCGGTTGGTAATCTGTTGAATATTGGCGGCGCAGTGAATAGCACGAGCTATCGCTTTCATGGCAGTATCGATGAAGTAAGATTGTACGATAATGTATTAACTAGCTCACAAGTCGTGAGTATTATGAACGACACACATCCCTGCGGTGGCAATACGCTAAGTTACTTTTCAATTGGTCACGATAACTCAGCGACCTACTGTCTGGATGAGACTTTATCTGTCACTGCCTATAACAGTGATGCAGCCGTTCTCACATCGTATAGCGATACTATTACCCTTGATACACAAACAGGCAATGGATCATGGTCGCTATCTAGTGGGAACGGTAGTTTAGTTGATGGCACCGTTAATGATGGTATAGCAACGTATACGTTTGCAGACTCCGACAATGGAACCGCCAGTTTCTTGCTCTATTACACTGAAGGCAATAGTAGTATTAATGTGGATGTTATCGACGGTAGTATTCGTGATGATGATACCGAGGGTGATCTATTTTTCTCTGCAACGGGATTTAGCGTCACCGCGAGTCCTTTGCCCAATCCTCCTGCGACACCGATTAATGACCCCATTGCTACTCAGCGCTCGGCTCAAGCCTTCTCTATCTCTCTAACGGCTTATGGCCTTAATCCAGAAAGTGCTGATCCCAGTGGTGGGGAGTGCGGGATAATCGAATCCTATTCGGGCAATAAAAACATCAGCCTCAATACGCGTTATCACAACCCCTTATCCGGTTCTTTATCAGCATCAGGCTCTGGCAGTATTAACTTTGTGGAGGGGCAGGCTAGCATCAGCATGCAATATAATGATGTGGGTGAAATTAGTTTTACGGTTAACGATACTAGCAATGGAATGTCTGGTGATTCTAACCAGTTTGTTGTGACGCCCGCTGACTTTTCTATTACTGTTAGCGATAACCCATCGACCACGTTTAACGGAGAAGGCTTTATTCCCGCAGGAGATGCGTTCACGGCAAATGTACAAGCATTGAACGCCGAAGGAGATCCTACGCCTAACTACGGTAATGAGCAAAACCCTGAAAGCGTATCGCTTGTGTTAGATTCCTTAGTTTTTCCTACAGGCGGTAATGTTGGTGTTCTCAGCAATAGTGATAGTTTTACTCGCATTAGCGCTAATCTTTTCCAAAATAATACACTGAGCTGGAATGAGGTAGGCAGTATTCGGCTTATTGCCGCGGTGGGCGATGGTGATTATCTAGGGACAGGTAATGTTACCAGCACAGCAAGTAGTACAGTAGGGCGTTTCTATCCAGAGAGCTTTTTTCTCGGTGCGGCTGATGTGAATAACAGCTGTACTCAATTTACTTACTTGTCTCAGCCCGAACTGGGCATTGCATATACATTAAATGCGATTAATTCAGCGGGCGACACCGTAAGTAATTATGACGAAGGCTTAGGCTATCCCGTAGGAAGTATTATTTATGCAGCAGAGCTAGATAATAACGGTATTGATCTCGCTTCTCGTTTATCGGTTGCCACAACTAATTGGCAGGCTGGTGAATATAATCTCATAGACACGGTTGCAGCATTGGCACGCGGCACGAATCTAGAAGCGCCCTTACTGAATGTATTGTTGGGTATTGCCGTTGATGATATCGATGATAGAACTCTTAATAATCTCACAATGAACGCATCGTCTAGTGCAGACTGTGACATAACGGGCAGTTGTAATGCTGGAGAGTTGGGTAGCGCATCATTTTATTATGGTCGAGTGAGTTTAGCCGATGCTTATGGTCCAGAAACGGCAGCGCTGCCTGTAGTATTTCATACAGAGTATTGGACAGGACAAAAGTTCATCACTCATATACTTGACGATTGCAGTGTGTTGTCTCGAAGTAGTATCAGCTTTAACGGTAATCCAATTGATTCAGCCTCTGACTTATCGATCAATTTAGTCGGCGGAATAACAACAGGGGAGTTTACTTCTCTTTCTAGCAGTCACGTTGGTTTTTCTGGTGGGGATGCTGGCTTCTCTTTCTCTGCTCCAGGTGCAGAGATTACTACAGATAGTTTTACCGTTGATGTCGATTTGAGCAGTATTGACTGGCTACGTTTTGACTGGAATCAGGACGGCGATAACAATAACGACACCCAATTACCTACTGCAACGATGCGTTTTAAAAGCTACCGAGGCCATGATCGTATACTCTATTGGAGACATCAATAGAGTACGCTATAGAGCGTACTGCTGAGATAATTATAGCGAACAGCACCGCCACCACCTTCTGAAAATGCCCTCCTAGTAAGGTCTATCTACAGACCGTACTAGATCTAGCTTTATTCCCATCGTTTAATTCTTATTATTTTCGCAGTTAAGGGTTTGACATATTACTTACCCACCTGTTTATTCAAAACAACTTGTCTTTAAATAATAAGTGTCCTTTTCTCACCTGTCTAAGTCTTTAGTAACCAATAGTGAAATGTCTTTTTATTACCTTTCTTGTGTGATATGGCTCGCATTTTTTGTGACGTCCATCACGTTATTTGTAATTGATAGGCATGCTTCTTATTCTAAATAGGCATTAGAAAGTGTGTTTCTTAGCTTGTTGTTGAAATAACCTTTTGACATAATGCTTCAAAATTTGTGACGTAGTTAACATATTGATGTGTACTTAGGTTGTTTTTTGTCCAAAACGCCTTCGGAAGCAGGCCTTCAGGTGCTTCTCCTCGTTCATTTTCACAATAAACTTATTTAATAATATTAAAACTAATTGGGGAATTATCCATGACTTATAGCAACTGGTGGAACCACGGCGGAAACGAAGGAAACGAAGGAAACGAAGGA
>AEVK01000003.1 GCA_000209515.2 gamma proteobacterium IMCC1989 | reverse complement strand
AATACCACGGTCGCGTAAAATCACTAGCTGATGCTGCGCGTGCAGGCGGATTGGAATTTTAAAGGTTAAATCATGGCTCAATTTAAAAAAGACGATGCTAACAGCGAAGGTTTGGAAGAAAAATTAGTCCAGGTCAATCGTGTTGCTAAAACAGTTAAAGGTGGCCGTATCTTCGGTTTCACAGCACTTACAGTGGTAGGTGATGGTAATGGTCGAGTAGGTTTCGGTCGTGGTAAGGCGCGTGAAGTTCCAGCTGCTATTCAAAAAGCAATGGAAGCGGCTCGTCGCAATATGATCCAAGTAGAATTAAATGGTGATACGTTGCAATATGCAACTAAAGGTCGTCACGGAGCTTCTAAAGTCTATATGCAGCCTGCCTCTCAAGGTACAGGTGTTATTGCAGGTGGTGCAATGCGTGCGGTGTTAGAAATCGCCGGTGTTCAAAACGTATTAGCAAAATGCTACGGTTCAACTAATCCTGTTAACGTAGTACGTGCAACATTTAATGCATTAGATGCAATGAAATCACCTGAGCAGGTTGCTGCTAAGCGTGGTAAATCAGTAGAAGATATCCTGAACTAAATTCAGATAGAAAATACGAACAACGCTACGTTGTTCGTTACGTAATAGGTCGAGACTCATCATGGCTAAGAAAACAATTAAAGTGACACAGCTCAAAAGTAACGCAAAACGTTTGCCTAATCATAAGGCTTGTCTTGCAGGTTTGGGTTTGCGTCGTATAAATCACACAGTTGAAGTTGAAGATACGCCTTCAGTTCGTGGGATGATCAATAAAGTTCATTATCTAGTTAAGGTTGAGGGTGAGTAATATGCGTTTAAATACATTGACACCAGCACCTGGTAGTCGAACAAATAAAAAACGAGTAGGCCGCGGTATTGGTAGCGGCACAGGCAAAACTGCTGGCCGAGGTCATAAAGGCCAAAAGTCACGTTCTGGCGGTTCAGTTCGTCCAGGTTTCGAAGGTGGTCAAATGCCTTTACAGAAACGTTTGCCTAAGTTTGGTTTTACTTCGCGTATTGGTATGGTTAGTGCTGAGATCAGATTAGCAGAGCTTAACAAAGTTGACGTTGATGTTATTGATCTAGACGCATTACGTGCAGCCGGTTTAATCAACGCTAACATCAAGCGCGCTAAAATATTTTTATCCGGCGAATTGTCTAAGGCTGTTACCATCAAAGGTTTAGCTATTACTAAAGGCGCTAAAGCAGCAATTGAAGCTGCTGGTGGTAAGGTAGAAGAGTAATCTTATGACCACATCGGGTAGTTTGTTTGGTAATCAAAAAGGATTGGGCGAGCTTTGGGCTCGCCTTCGTTTTCTTTTTCTGGCGATAATTGTTTATCGTATAGGGACACATATCCCTGTTCCGGGCATTGATCCTGATCGCATCGCATCGTTATTTGAACAAAATGAAGGGACTATTATCGGTCTCTTTAATATGTTCTCTGGTGGTGCACTTGAGCGCATGAGTATTTTGGCCTTAGGTATTATGCCTTATATATCTGCCTCAATTATCATGCAGTTAATGACAGCGGTTACCCCGTCACTTGAGCAGCTCAAAAAAGAAGGTGACGCTGGTCGTCGTAAAATTAGTCAGTACACTCGTTACCTAACGATTTTACTCGCGCTGGTTCAAGGTACAGCAATGTCAGTTGGTCTTGCCTCTCAAGGGCTCGTCTATGAGGGTGGCAACTTGATGTTTTTCTACATCATATCCATAACTTCATTAGTGACTGGTGCTGTCTTTATGATGTGGCTGGGTGAGCAGGTAACGGAGAAAGGTATCGGCAATGGTATTTCCATGCTTATCTTTGCTGGTATTGTTGCGGGTTTACCTAGTGCAGTAGGTCAGGCATTTGAGAGCTCTCAGCAAGGGGATTTAAATATTCTTTTATTGCTAGGTATCTTATTTATATTGCTAGCGGTTGTTTGGTTTGTTGTGCGTGTAGAGCGTGGACAGCGTCGTATTACTGTCAATTATGCGAAACGCCAACAGGGCAAGAAAGTGTATGCCGCACAAAGTTCTCACTTACCTCTTAAAGTAAACATGGCTGGTGTTATCCCTGCGATTTTTGCTAGTTCGTTATTACTTTTTCCACAGTCTATTGCATCGTGGTTAGGTAATGGTGAGGGTGGTGGCAGTGAGTTCTTACAAGAGTTTGCTTTGGCTTTGGGGCCGGGGCAGCCACTTAATTTCATTTTATTTGCTGCATTAATTATTTTCTTCTGCTTCTTTTATACTGCACTCATGTATAATCCCGCCGAAGTCGCAGACAACTTGAAAAAGTCAGGTGCTTATATTCCAGGTATTCGTCCTGGTGAGCAGTCTGCAAAGTATATTGATAGTGTGCTAACGCGTTTAACCGTAGTTGGTTCACTTTATATGGCAGCGGTTTGTTTAATGCCCCAGTTCTTAATTGTGGCAACAAATATTCCGTTTTATTTAGGCGGTACGTCATTATTGATCGTGGTTGTAGTTTTGATGGACTTTATGTCTCAAGTTCAATCTCACCTTATGTCTAGTCAATATGAATCGCTAATGAAAAAATCCAATCTCAAAGGTAACGGTGGTTTTTAAGTCACCATCCTATTTGATTGATATTTATTGAGGACAATATGAAAGTTCGCGCTTCAGTTAAAAAAATTTGTCGTAACTGTAAACTTGTAAAGCGTAAAGGCGTTTTACGTGTTATCTGCAGTGCTGAGCCTAGACATAAACAACGTCAAGGTTAAGTGAAAAGACTTTGGTAAAAGCTACCTTAGCTTTTACCGCATTTGGTGGTATTGACTGTCGTTTGTTGAGAAATCAATAAGCTATTGCAATCAAGTGGTTTATAAGCTATTCTTCGCGCCTTTTTTGGGTGGCAGGGTGGTTAAAATCGCTGTCAATACTTAAATATCTATTGCTCGCCCTATTAAAGTGGGCGCTAAAGAGCAACACAATGTGGAGTACATTGAATGGCCCGTATCGCTGGTGTCAACATACCCGATCACAAACATGCCGTCATCTCTCTAACCTATGTTTATGGGATTGGTTCGACAACTGCTAAACGTATTCTTGCTGAAGTTGGTATCGCGGAAGCGACTAAAATTAGTGAGCTATCTGAAACAGATATGGATAGAATTCGTTCAGAAGTGGCAAAAGAAACCGTAGAAGGTGATTTGCGTCGTGAAGTTTCTATGAACATTAAACGTTTAATGGATTTAGGTTGCTACCGTGGCATTCGCCATCGTCGTAATTTGCCATTACGTGGTCAGCGTACTAAAACAAACGCGCGTACCCGTAAAGGCCCTCGTAAGCCTATTAAGAAATAATTATTTCTATAAATTATACGTTTATTAGATAACTTATAAACAAGTTAAAAGGTTAGGAAATATTGCTATGGCTAAGCCAAGTACAAAGAAAAAAGTTAAAAAGACGGTAGTGGATGGCATCGCCCATATTCACGCTTCTTTTAATAACACAATCGTTACGATTACCGATCGCCAAGGTAATGCTCTTAGCTGGGCAACTGCTGGTGGCTCAGGTTTCCGTGGTTCGCGTAAAAGTACTCCGTTCGCTGCACAGGTTGCTGCTGAACGTGCGGGTCAAGCTGCGTTAGAATACGGTTTGAAAAATTTGGATGTCGAAGTTAAAGGTCCCGGTCCAGGCCGTGAATCTGCCGTTCGTGCATTAAATAATGTTGGTTATAAAATAGCTAATATTACGGACGTGACACCCATTCCACATAATGGCTGTCGTCCGCCGAAAAAACGTCGCGTATAAGGGGATTTGAAAAATGGCTCGATATTTAGGACCTACTTGTAAACTTGCGCGTCGTGAAGGTACAGACCTTTTTCTAAAAAGCGGCGTTCGCTCTTTAGACTCAAAGTGTAAGCTTGAAACAGCACCGGGTGTTCACGGTGTTCGCCGTGGTCGCCTATCTGATTACGGTGTTCAACTACGTGAAAAGCAAAAAGTTCGCCGTACTTATGGTGTTCTAGAAAAGCAATTCCGTGCTTATTATAAAGAAGCTGCTCGTCGTAAAGGCGCAACAGGTGAGAACTTGTTGAAGTTGCTAGAAACACGTTTGGATAATGTTGTTTATCGTATGGGCTTTGGCTCAACACGTGCTGAATCTAGACAGCTAGTATCGCATAAGTCGATTTTAGTAAATGGCTCTACGGTTAACATTCCTTCTTACCAAGTTAAAGCAGAAGATGTGATTTCTATTCGTGAAAAAGCGAAAAACCAATTACGTATTAAAAGTGCTTTAGATCTTGCCGCTCAACGTGATGTTGAATGGGTAGAAGTGAGTGCAGCTAAGTTAGAAGGTACATTGAAGCGTGTTCCAGATCGTGAAGATTTACCTGCAGAAATTAATGAAAATCTAATTGTCGAACTTTATTCTAAGTAATATAAATGCGCTTAACTGCGCATTACTCAGATATTTAAGACAAAGATTAACCCTTAAAAGGTATGGCTATGCAAAGTGCTGTTAACGAATTTTTGACCCCGCGTCATATTGATGTTACTGAACATTCTCCAACCCATGCGAAAGTGGTGTTAGAGCCTCTAGAGCGTGGGTTTGGACACACATTAGGCAATGCATTACGTCGTATTTTGCTTTCTTCAATGCCTGGCTGTGCGATTATTGAAGCCGAGATTGAAGGGGTAGAGCATGAATACAGTGCATTAGAAGGCGTTCAAGAAGATATTATTGAGATATTGTTGAACCTTAAAGGTGTGGCAGTGGTCATGCACGACCAAGAAAAGTCACACGCTATGCTTTCTCTTAAGAAGAAAGGCCCTGGTGTTGTTACTGCTGCTGATATTGTTGTGGATCATGAAGTTGAGATCAAAAACCCTGATCATGTGATTGCTACTATTACTGGTGATGTTGAATTAAATATGTCACTTAGCATTGCACGTGGAAGAGGTTATCAACCTGCTGATGCGCGTCGTAGTGATGACGATGAAACCAGAGCAATTGGTCGTTTACAGCTAGATGCGTCTTTTAGCCCAGTTAAGCGTTTAGCTTACTCGGTTGAAAGTGCACGTGTTGAGCAGCGTACAGATTTGGATAAGTTGGTTTTAGATTTAGAAACTAATGGCACTATCGATCCAGAAGAAGCAATTCGTCGCTCAGCAACTATTTTGCAGCAACAGTTAGCAGTGTTTGTTGACCTTGAGAGCGAGAAGTCTTCAGAGCCTGAAGAAAAAGAAGAAGACGTTGATCCGATTCTACTTCGCCCAGTTGATGATTTAGAGCTTACTGTTCGTTCAGCAAATTGCTTGAAAGCAGAAAATATTTACTATATTGGTGACTTAATTCAGCGTACCGAAGTTGAATTGTTGAAAACTCCGAACCTGGGTAAAAAGTCTTTAACTGAAATTAAAGATGTTCTAGCCTCTCGCGGATTGTCACTAGGTTTACGTCTCGAAAACTGGCCACCTGCTAGTCTTCGTATAGACGACTAAGAAATAAAGTAGCTCGGGGCTTGCGTCGAGCTTATTACACATAGGTTAGTTGTTGTTTTAATTAACCCGTTAACAGAATTGCTGAGAAGCAGCTAGTAAGAAGGATTGAGTCATGCGTCATCGTAAAAGTGGCCGTCAGTTGAATCGTAACAGTTCTCACCGTAAGGCTATGTTTCGTAACATGTCTATCTCTTTGGTTGAGCACGAGTTAATTAAAACGACATTGCCAAAAGCTAAAGAACTTCGTCGAGTTATCGAACCGTTAATTACATTATCTAAAACAGATAGTGTTGCTAATCGTCGTTTAGTTTTTAGTCGTCTAAATTCTAAAGAAGCGGTAGGTAAATTATTTAGCGACCTAGGTCCTCGTTACGAGACCCGCCCGGGTGGTTATATTCGCATTCTTAAGTGTGGTTTCCGTTCTGGTGATAAAGCGCCAATGGCATATGTTGAGCTTGTTGATCGCGTTGTAGTTGATGCACCAGTAGAAGAAGTTGCTGAAGAAGCGTAAATATTAGTGTAGATTCAAAAAAGCCGGCATCAGCCGGCTTTTTTTTACTTAAAATTTAGTGAAAGATTTGTCTGCACCCACCAAGTTAATCAATCCCTCTATTAACTTGAGCGCTTGTATCTGTAATTAATTAGTTTTCCATATGAGCTTTAAGGAATACGCCTGTGTGTGAATGCGTGAGCGTCATAAGTTTTTCTGGCGTTCCTTCTGCAATGATTTGACCGCCGCCACTGCCACCTTCTGGCCCTAAATCAATCACCCAATCCGCTGTTTTGATCACATCTAAATTATGCTCTATCACGACTATGGTGTTGCCGTGGTCGCGTAAGCGATGTAGAACATTGAGCAATTGCTGGATATCATAGAAATGTAAGCCTGTTGTGGGTTCATCTAATATATATAAGGTTTGCCCTGTGTCCCGTTTCGATAATTCTTTTGCCAGTTTCACGCGCTGTGCTTCACCACCGGATAACGTTGTCGCGGCTTGCCCTAAACGAATATAAGATAGCCCTACATCCATCAGTGTTTGTAGTTTGCGTGAAATAGCGGGCACAGCATCAAAAAACTCGCGAGCGTCTTCAACCGTCATATCGAGTACTTGATGTATATTTTTACCTTTATATTTAATCTCTAACGTTTCTCGGTTATAGCGTTTGCTATGGCAAACATCACAAGGAACGTAAACATCAGGTAAAAAATGCATTTCCACTTTGACTAGGCCATCACCTTGGCATGCTTCACAGCGCCCTCCTTTCACGTTGAAGCTAAACCGTCCGGGTTTATAGCCACGCGAACGAGCTTCTTGTGTGCCAGAAAACAATTCTCTTATAGGAGTAAATATTCCAGTGTATGTGGCCGGGTTAGAGCGTGGAGTTCTGCCAATAGGGCTTTGATCAATATCAACGCACTTATCGAGTTGGTCTAGGCCGGTAATTTTTTTATAGGGTGCGGCTTTTAGTGTGGTTGCGCCATTTAATTCGGTGGCGACTAAGGGGTAGAGTGTGCCATTTACTAATGTAGATTTACCTGAGCCAGAAACCCCCGTTACACAGGTGAGTAAGCCTAATGGAATAGATAAATCGACATTTTGTAAGTTATTACCTGTTGCGCCTAATAGCTTTAGGTATTTGTCCTTTTGAGCTACTGTACGCTTTTCTGGATACTCTATCTTACGTGTCCCTGATAGATACTGTCCGGTCAGAGACTCTTTATTGTTTTTAATGTCTTTCAGTTTTCCTTGGGCTATGACTTGACCACCATGCACGCCAGCACCCGGGCCGATATCAATAATATGATCTGCTAAGCGCATAGCGTCTTCATCATGCTCGACGACGATAACAGTGTTTCCGATATCACGTAGATGTAACAAGGTTTTTAATAAGCGATCGTTATCGCGTTGGTGAAGCCCAATGGATGGCTCATCTAATATGTACATTACGCCGACGAGTCCCGCACCTATTTGGCTAGCTAAGCGAATACGTTGAGCTTCGCCGCCCGATAATGTATCGGCACTACGATCAAGTGATAAATAGTTTAGGCCGACATCCACCAAAAAGCTCAAGCGGTCTTGTAGCTCTTTGATAATTTTTTCAGCTATCTGTCCTTTGGCGCCCTCGAATTTGAGCTGCTTAAAATAATCAAAAGCCTCACCGATAGGTAAACGAGTTAATTCTGGTAATGTTTTATTGTCGATAAAAACATTTCTCGCTTCTTGGCGTAAACGAGCCCCTTTGCAGTCGGGACAGTTTTGGGTCGATAATAGTTTAGATAGATCTTCCCTCACCATTTGCGAATCGGTATCACGGTAACGACGTTCTAGGTTGTTTAGCACGCCTTCAAATTTGTGCTTGCGCTTTATGACATCACCACGATCATTAACATAGTTAAAACTAATTTCTGTTTCGCCAGAGCCTAATAAAATCGCTTTCTGGTGTTCTTTCGACAGTTCTTGCCATGGTGTGTCTACATCAAATCCATAATGTTCCGCTAAAGAATTTAGCATATGAAAATAATAAATATTTCGTTTGTCCCATCCGCGAATAGCGCCTTCAGACAAAGACGCTTCAGGGTAATGCACAATTTTATCTTGATCGAAATATTGCTTAACGCCTAAGCCATCGCAGCTAGGGCAGGCACCGGCTGGATTGTTAAAAGAGAATAAGCGTGGTTCTAGCTCACTGAGTGAGTAGTCACATATGGGGCAGGCGTGCTTTGACGAGAGCAATTGATCTTCTTTGTCGCCATCCATAAAGTTAACGATCAGCAAGCCGTTCGATAGCGTGAGAGCAGTCTCAATAGATTCGGCTAAGCGTAACTGTAAGTCGTCACGTACTTTAAATCGGTCAACGACAACTTCAATAGTATGTTTCTTTTTCTTGTCTAAATCAGGTGTGTCATCTAGATCTACAACCGTCCCATCGATTCTTATGCGAATAAAACCATCGCGTCGGAGCTGTTCAAATACATGTAAGTGTTCACCTTTGCGATCACGTACGATGGGCGCCAGCAGCATTACTTTGGTGTCTTCGGGTAATTCCAAAATAGTATCTACCATTTCACTCACGGTTTGAGCCGATAGAGGAACGTCGTGCTTGGGGCAGCGAGCCTCACCTACTCGCGCGTAGAGCAGACGCAGGTAATCATATATTTCCGTAATGGTGCCGACGGTAGAGCGAGGGTTGTGAGATGTTGATTTTTGCTCAATAGAAATAGCAGGACTCAAGCCTTCGATATGATCTATGTCAGGTTTTTCCATCATCGACAAAAACTGCCGAGCGTAGGTCGATAGAGATTCTACATAACGTCGTTGCCCTTCTGCATACAAGGTATCGAAAGCGAGAGAGGATTTACCTGATCCAGAGAGGCCGGTAATCACAATAAATTTGTCACGCGGAATATCAAGGTTAATATTTTTTAGATTGTGGGTGCGCGCCCCGCGTACAATTATAGTATCCACTACAGTATCTCAGATCATGAATTAATCAGCCATTATAGGCTTCCACTCATCATAGGCAAGGGTATTAATTGTTCATTGCCTATGATGTTACTTATTTATGGCTGTGTTCTTCTAAAGATGTGTAACAGGCCTACGGCTAAAGAGCTACAGCTAAGTTTCAGTAGTAAACTCTATCGGGTTATGGGTGTTTGTTCGTGTTGCTAGCTAGATTGGTTTGCTCTTGGTAGAATGATTAATTATCTTGGTTATTTCTCCTTATGCCTCAAACGCTTCCTACATCTCTGCCTTCGCAATCTCGCGTCATTAGCTCTTTGGCATCGCTTTATATTTTGCGTATGTTAGGTTTATTCATGGTGTTGCCTGTGTTGGCATTAGCCGGTGATGAATATAGTGGCAGTAATACTTTTATGCTGGGCGTTGCATTGGGCATATATGGCGCAACGCAAGCACTACTGCAGATACCTTTTGGATTGCTCTCCGACCGCTTTGGACGTAAGCCGCTTATCGTTATCGGTTTGATATTATTTGCAGCGGGTTCTGTTATTGCCGCCTCTGCAGACACCGTTGCGGGGCTTATTATTGGTCGAGCATTGCAGGGTGCAGGTGCTATTGCAGGGGTTATTATGGCAATGGTAAGCGACCTAACCACACTTGAAAATAGAACGAAAGCGATGGCATCTATCGGCGCGTCTATCGGTGTCGCATTTGCTTTGGCGTTAATAGTCGGGCCTTGGATTTCATCCTATTCAGTGATGGGCTTTTCTGGTGTGCGCTTATTGTTTGCGGTAACCGTTGTTTTGTCGCTAGCGGGAATGCTCATCTTGTTCTTTGCAATTCCTAGCGTCTCATCGTTACAGCAAAAAACCACACAAGTGTCGCTCCAGCAGTTGCGTATTGTTGGTGCCAATAAACAATGTGTACTGCTATATTTTGGTGTGTTTGTTTTGCATTATGTATTGATGGCCTCGTTTCTTGTTGTGCCATTATTGTTGGAGCAGGCGGATATTCTACGAGCGGATCATTCGTGGGTATATTTAGGCGTAATGCTATCCTCATTTGTTGTGATGGTGCCGTTAATGATCGTCAGCGAAAAAATGGGAATCGTTAAACAATCACTGCTCGCGACCATCGCATTATTAACGGCGGCTATTATCGCTATGTTATGGCTGTATCATTTAGCGTGGGGAATCATTGCTTGTTTAGTAGCCTTCTTTATTGCTTTTAACTATCTAGAGGCCAATCTACCTTCACTATTAAGTAAAATATTACCCCCAGAAAATAAAGGAGCAGGCTCTGGTCTATTTGCTACCTGCCAGTTTTTGGGGGCAGCTTTAGGTGGAGTTGTGGGTGGCGGTTTATACCAGCAGTGGGGCTTGGCTGCGACATTATTCTCAACCGCAGTGTTGTTATCGGCGTGGTTTTTTGTTGCCACTGGCATGACAATTCCTGTACGTGCCAAGCAAGTTCGATAAGCAGATCCAGTTCATAAGTGTGGTAAGATGTGTGCCATATTCATATATCAATATCACCGATTAACAGAATAAGTAAGCGAGAGGAGAAGGCGCATGGCCAGAGGAATTAATAAAGTCACCATCGTAGGTAATTTAGGAAACGACCCAGAAGTTAAATATATGCCCTCGGGCGGAGCCGTCACCAACATTAGCGTGGCAACATCCGAGAGCTGGAAAGACAAGCAAACCGGCCAACCTCAAGAACGTACAGAATGGCATCGCATCGTCTTTTTTAATCGCCTTGCCGAAATCGCGGGCGAGTACCTAAAGAAAGGTTCACAAGTCTACGTTGAAGGTTCATTAAGAACCCGTAAATGGCAAGACCAAAGCGGTCAAGACCGCTATACGACCGAAATTGTGGGCAGTGAAATGCAAATGCTAGGTGGTCGTCAAGGCGGCGGGGGCGGAATGGGCGGCGGCGATAATATGGCTTACGATCAAACCGCATCTTACGGTGGCGGAGCACCAATGGGTGGTCAGCAGCAGTCAAATCAACAGCCAAACCAGCCTCAGCCAAATCAAGGGCAAGCGCCTCAGCAACAACAGCAGCGCCCAGCAGCTGCGCCTGCTCAAGCACCCGCGCAAGGCATGGACAGTTTTGATGATGATATTCCGTTTTAACGAATACCACAGGCTATAATGTCAAGAATATTCTTGAAAGCCCCACTTGTTGGGGCTTTTTTGTTTTTAGTTATTCAAAAATTTTTATACTTTTGTTTTGCATCAACATTGGGCAAAAGTAACGAAAAGTATATTAGATAATTTACTCAAACAATATTTTTCTTCATATCGGCCTTCTTCTTCAAGTGGTGTCGAGAAAAGCTTGGCCAATCTATCATACCCTTCTACGCTGTTTGACTGCACTCATCTAAACGTTCCTTTTCTGTGCCACGAACTCTAAGCAGCATTTATTGAAAATCTGTGTATCAGCTAGTTAACCCTCTATGAATTTTTGCAAAGTACTGCCACAAGTTGGCATATTATTTCTTTGTTGCTTAAATTAGAGCAGTAAGTAAATTTTTTGGTATTTTTTTGTTCATAAAAGTCTGCAAAAATAACTCAACTATTCAATATAGCCATGACAGGTAAACATTATGAAGCAAGCAGTGATAGGCATTGTAGGTCTCGGTAATATGGGCAATGGTATGGCTCAATCATTACTACGAGAAGGGTTTACTGTTATTGGTACTGATTTGGGCGAAGAGCAGAAACACGCAGCTAAAGCATTGGGCGTTGATGTGGTTGCTGATGTTCAAGCGCTTTGCGCAAAGACAAATACCATTCTTTTGTCGTTACCTATGGCAAAACATGTACAGGCTGTGATTAAAGGTGATGGCGGCATTATTGAGTATGCCCAAGCCGGCACTCTGATAATTGATACGTCTACTTCTGAGCCAGAAGTGACGCGAGCGTTGGCAACTGAGCTGGCAAAACTGGGGCATCATTTACTCGATTGCCCCGTCAGTGGCGGTCCGGCAGGAGCGGCAACTGGCACTATGGTAATGGTGGTAGGTGGTGAGCTATCAGCATTAGCGCGCGCACAACCTTGTTTAGATGCACTTAGTACCAAAGTGGTGCATATGGGTGCTTCAGGGTCGGGTCATGTGGCCAAGCTCATTAACAACTTATTGTGCGCTGCCCACTTAGTCACAACGGCTGAGGCAGTAGCGTTAGGCAAGAAGGCGGGGCTCGACCCGGCAGTGTTAATTGATGGACTCAATGCGGGTTCAGGGCGTAGCGCTATTAGTGAAGTGAATTTTCCACGTTGGATTTTAAACGATGCATTCAACTCTGGTTTTAGCATGCAGTTGATGCGTAAGGATGTTCGTTTAGCAAAAAATCTCATTGATGATATGGGATTAACACTTCAGTTATCAGATCAAGTGGCGTCACTATGGGCTGAGAGTGAAAGCACACTGCCAGATCAAGACGACTTTAATTGTATTGTGAATAATATAGATTAGAAATATGAGGGTACTAAAATGACATTTCTCGTTGAAAAAAATGGTGAGCAACAAATAGACGTTTTATTGAAAGGTCTATTTGGCAGTACTGATTTCGGTAGCTGGGTTGCGGGCGATATGATGCTTGGCAAAGGTGAAGATATCCAACTAATCAATCCAGCAACGGGGCATTCTTTTATGAGCTACCGTGATGCAGAATCTGTGGTGGTTGATGTAGCAGCGGCAGCAGCGACTAGGGCGCAAAAACAGTGGTGGGCGAGGACAGCAACTGCTCGCGGTCAGTTAATGTGGAAATGCGGTGCAGTGATTAGGGAGAACCTAGAGCAGCTCGCGCGCTTAGAGTCAGTTTCTGCAGGTAAGCCGATTCGGGACTGTCGAGTAGAAGTAACAAAAGTAGCCGATATATTTGAGTATTACGCAGGTTGGAGTGACAAAATCACAGGGCAAGTGATACCCGTGCCAACGAGCCATCTCAACTATACTCGACATGAACCATACGGTGTTGTTACGCAAATCACACCATGGAATGCACCGATATTTACGGCGGGTTGGCAGATTGCTCCAGCGATTTGTGCGGGTAATGGTGTGTTGCTTAAGCCTTCTGAATTGACGCCGTTGAGTACGACTGCTCTGGTGAAATTGATTGAAGTAGCAGGCATACCTCAAGGATTGGTGAATGTCATTAATGGCCTAGGACATACTACTGGTGCAGCAGCTATTGCCAATACCGTTACGAAGAAAGTTGTTTTTGTGGGTTCACCCAAAACCGGAAGGTTAATTGCCGCGGCATCTGCCCAACGGGTGATCCCTTGTGTTTTGGAGTTAGGTGGTAAGTCTGCGAATATTATTTTTAATGATGCTGATTTAGATCGCGCGGTGGTTGGAGCGCAAGCAGCAGTATTTGCGGCAGCAGGGCAGAGCTGTGTTTCTGGATCTCGCTTATTGGTACAGCGAGGTGTATATGATGATGTGGTCGAACGTGTAGCATCTGCGACAAATAAAATTCCTGTCGGTTTACCGTGGCTAGATGAAACGATGGTGGGGCCTATTAATAATTTGCAGCAATTTAACCACGTGAATAACTTGGTTGCTGAAGGTGTTGCAGAAGGCGCGGTAGTGGCTAGTGGTGGTTGTCGTGCGAATGTGGATGGTGGCGAAGAGGGATATTTTTTCCGTCCAACAGTTCTAGCTGATGTGAATAACCGTATGCGAGTGGCGCAGGAAGAAATTTTTGGTCCAGTGGTATCGGTGATTCCTTTTGATGATGAAGCGGAAGCAATTGCAATTGCTAACGACAGTCGCTTTGGTTTGGCGGGCGCTGCGTGGACAGCAGATGTAGGGCGTGCACATCGTATGGCGGCCCAGGTAAATGCAGGTACTTTTTGGGTGAACAGTTATAAGGCGATTAATGTGATGTCGCCCTTTGGTGGTTTTGGTGAAAGTGGTTATGGGCGTTCCAGCGGCTATGAAGGCCTGTTGGAATATACACAAACGAAAAGTGTGTGGGTTGAACCAGCCGAAAATGCGGCTACTCAATAGAGTAATGTGTTTTTTGTTTTTTGTTTTTTAAATGAGTGAGTGATGTAAAAGAGCTCTATTTAATGGAGGTGAAGAATGACTGATTATCTGCGTGAAATTGACACTAACAATTTATGGCCAGTAATTTTGCAAGAAGCAAAATATGTTGCCGATGAGTTTCCGTTATTAGCTGAATTTTATCGTCGTAATATTTTACAACATGATAACTATGATGCCGCATTGGCTTATGTGCTAGCCGAAAAGTTGAGCGATAGTGTTGAGCAAATTAGTGATTGGCAATACTTTTTATTAGATGTAATGAGCAACAATCCGGCGATTGGGCAAGCAGCCATGCAAGATTTGTTGTGCCAGTTACAAGGTAATGCATCCATTAAAGATAATTATACGCCACTGCTTTATTTCGGAGGCTATCAAGCTTTACAGTGTTATCGTTTTGCACACGATTGTTGGAATACCAATAAGCGTCCGGTAGCTAATTATATTCAGGGAAGAATGGTTACCTTATTTGGTGTAGATATTCATCCAGCTGCTGTTATTGGTACAGGTATTTTTATGGATCATGCAGTGGGTATTGTAATTGGCGAAACGGCGGTAATTGAAGATGAAGTGACATTGTTTCAAAGTGTGACTTTAGGTGGGGCAGGTAAAGGTGTTGGTGACCGCCACCCGAAAGTGAGAAAGGGGGCTTTTATTGGCTCTGGTGCGGTTATTTTCGGTAACATTGAAATTGGTGAGTATGCCAAAGTAGCTGGTGGTGCTGTAGTGGTAAAACCAGTTGCAGCAAACACTACGGTGGTTGGACCTATTGCGCAAGCAATAGCACCACGTAAATAATCAAGACAGGAAATAGCAATAATGAAAGACAATCACCTTGGTATTGATCATCCATTAGTGGCCGTAAAAAATATAGATAAAGCGTGCGAAGATTTCGCACGCTTAGGTTTTTTTATTAATCCGCGGCATCACCACCCTTGGGGAACGGATAATCATTTGTTGATGTTTCCTGATAATTTTATTGAAGTGATTAGTATTTATGATCAGAGTAAATTGAATTTAAAAAATGAAAAAGGGTTTGCTTTTGGGCGCTTTATTAGTGACTCCCTCGCACGTAGAGAAGGCATTGCATTAGTTGCCTTGCACAGCGAGGATGCACGGTTGGATCATCAGTTAATGGAGCAACGTGGCGTTGAAAACCAAGGTATTGTTGATTTTCGCCGAACAGCTCACCGACCAGATGGTAGCGAAGAGGAAGCAGTGGTGTCATTGGTTATGTTGATTAACGCTGACTATCCATCGGTGTCACATTTTTTTTGTCATCAACATAAACCACATCTTGTGTGGGTTGAAGATTGGATGACGCATCCAAATGGCGCTAACGCGATTACATCGGTGTGTTATATCGCAGAAAGCCCTGCAGCGTTATTCCCGCGTTTTGTGGGCATCTATGGTGAACAAGCGGTGACATTAACCGAAGACTATTTAGTTGTGCAAACGGATCGAGGTACGTTTGAAATACTGAGCCCGTATCAGGCACAAGATCGATTTGCAGGTGTTGAAGTCCCCGTGACTGTAGGCCAACTTCCTAGTGGTATCGCTATTCAAGTGAGTACCCAATCAATACCGCAGGCAAAAGCGCATTTAGATGAGAATGAGGTGAAGTATGTTGAAACAAGAGCGGGTGGCTTACGTGTTCCGGCACATTATGCAGGTAATACGATTATAGAAATTATTCCAGAATCAGTGTAAAGCTGAAGCCTTGGCTAATATTACATGTTGAACACTAGGCTGAGAGGTTGATATGAAGTTAATTACAACAGAAGGTGTGTTGCATCAGGCAATGCGTGAATGGCGGCAGGACTTACATGCTCACCCCGAAACTGCGTTTGAAGAACACCGCACATCTGCAAAAGTGGTTGAGTTGCTGACAAGTTTTGGGCTAGAAGTGACTACTGGATTAGCGGAGACAGGTGTTGTTGCAGCGCTGAAAGGTAACGTACAAAGTGATCGTGCTATTGGTTTACGTGCAGATATGGATGCCCTTAATTTACAAGAACTGAATACGTTTTCTCACTGTTCAAAACATAAGGGAAAAATGCACGGTTGTGGTCATGATGGCCATACGGCAATGCTGCTAGGTGCTGCGAAACATCTTTCTGAGAATAGAGACTTTGCTGGTACGGTCGTGTTTATTTTTCAGCCGGCTGAAGAAGGCGAATCTGGTGCTAAAGTCATGTGTGATGAAGGCCTATTTGAACAATTCCCTGTAGACGCTGTGTACGGTATGCATAACTGGCCAGGGTTGGAGGTTGGTTGCTTTGCTATCCATTCTGGGCCGGTGATGGCATCTATGGATGTCTTTGATATTACGATTACAGGGCAGGGCTGCCATGGGGGTATGCCGCATATGGGAGTTGATCCGGTTGCTGTTGCGGGGCAATTGATTGGCTCTTTACAGCACATTGTTAGTCGTACACTGAACCCTTTGGAATCGGGTGTTGTTAGTATTACTCAGATGCATGGCGGTGATGCGTATAATGTTGTTCCCGATAGCGTGGTTTTATCGGGTACTTGCCGTACGTTTTCCGCAGAGGCACAAGACCTTATTGAATCAAAGATGCAGCAACAGGTACGTAGCATTTGTGAGGCTTTTGGAGCGGCAGGGGAGCTAGATTATAGGCGCATTTACCCTTCAGCCATTAACGACGTTAAACATGCCGCTATTTGCGCTGATGTCACTCAAGCTCTTGTGGGTGAAAGACAAGTAAAGCACGATTTGCCACCTAGCATGGGCGCTGAAGATTTTGCTTTTATGCTGCAAGAGCGCCCGGGTGCTTATATTTGGATTGGTAATGGTACGGCCGAAGATGGTCGAGGTTTACATAATCCTTATTATGATTTTAATGATGACATTTTGACATTAGGAGCAAATTATTGGGTAACACTGGTTCAGTCACAGTTAGCTTTGCCCTGAAGTATTATTGCGTCATCGATAACGTGGGGAAACTATGAAAGAGATCAATGAGAAACGAGTAGTTTATCTCTACGAAGCGGTAAAAATGGGTACCGTGCGTGCAGCTGCAGATAAGTTGAATGTTGCTCCATCAGCAGTGAGCCGTCAGATATCACTGCTGGAAGAAGAGCTGGCCTGTACGCTGATTGAGCGACATCGTAAAGGCGTGACGTCGACTGAAGCTGGAGATATCGTACTCCGTTTTTATGGTGAATCAGTGGCAAGCGAAGAAACGTGTATTTCGCAATTGCAATTATTGCGAGGCTTGCAAAGGGGGCATATTAAACTTGCGGTAGGAGAAGGTTTTATCGATGATTTAATGTCTGGTCCCTTACCTGAATTTAATCGTCTTTACCCCTATCTTAGCTTGTCGATTAATCTTGCAGGTTCTAATGAAGTGATACGTTTGATTGAACAAGATGAAGTGCATATGGGGTTATTGTTTCATCCGGACAATCATCCAAATATACGTTCGCAAGTGATGAGTCGTCAACCAATTTGCGCGATTTTTTCTCCTCAGCATCCATTGGCAATGCAGGCAGCAGGCGCGTTAACACTGGAAGAATTAGCTGATTATCCAGTGGCATTACCTGAAGCTCATTTTGGGGTGCGCCAATTATTAGCGTTAGCTGAGTTTAAAGAACGTATTCGTTTTAAGCCTATATTAACGACAAATTCAATCTCCGCATTAAAACATTTTGCTCGATCTAATATGGGTTTTACGTTTCTGCCACGGTTTGCTGTTGCTAGAGAAATTGAAGATAAGCAGCTAATCGCAATACCCGTAGAGCAAACTATATTGGCGGGTGGTGAAGCGCATACGATTACTCGTTTAGGGCGACAATTATCGGGAGGGCCTTTACATTTACTACAGCACCTAATGTCTTGGATGAAAGCGTTTGAGGAAAACCATTAGTTTTTTTTATGATGATTGCAATAGTACGGAAACATAAAAAACGGGGTGCTTTTTAAAGCACCCCGTTTAGGTTTGGTTGTAGTAAAGAAAAAATATTTTTTTCTTTACTACACTTAACTATTCACTGTTGCTTGGCTAAGATCTGACAATTCACGTATCGCAATACTCAACATAGAAATGTCGCCATCGTTATGATTATTTAATTCGCTAATCATATGTTTCCAGCGCGCGGTTAAGACTTCTTGCTCACCTAACCAGTCATCCACTTTGGCTTGAACGGCATCTGCATCACATGCGTCAATACTACCGAGCATGTTTTGCGTCAGTTGCCGTTGCTGCCATTCGAGATCGTCACGTAGTGACTCTCTCGCTAGTGATTGCCAATGGGTAGTGGTCGGCATTTTCTTCTCTAGGTGTTCTGAGAAGTCGTCTAAATCAAGTCTTTCTGCTAGTGCAAAGAAGCTGCTGGCGACAACAGTGATATCTTTGTCTAGTGAGTTGCTTGCTGAGATGATACCGAGGAAGTCATAGAGGTACTCACATGAAGATAATGTTTCTGCAAGTGATACTGGCGCACCCATTTGAATGAGTTCGTCTTTCGCTGCCTTCCACTGCTCATGTAGCGCTTCAGGTAATAGTTCAGGTAATTTACTGCCTAAGTTCTGAATACGCTCTGCATACAAGCTGATGAGTGTTGATGCATTGAGCTGTGTACGATGATTTTTGATTAGCCATCTGCTTGCGCGTCTGACGAGTCGTGAAACCCGTAGCATCATATGGTATTGCAGTTCGCTTTCCACTTTGTAGTCAAGTGCTTCGATAGCTGACCAAATATCATTTAATGCAAAAATCTCTTTGGTCGCAATATAAGCTTTTGCGATATCTGCGTGTGTCACACCGGTTGATTGCTGCATGCGGTCTAGGTAAGAAATGCTCAAATGATTAAAGATATCATTGGCGATTTGCGTCGCAATAATTTCTTTTTTCAGCGGATGATTGTTGACCGCTTCTGGAAATTTCTTATTCAGTGGCGCAGGGAAAGCCGTTTCGATAGGTTGCGACATATAATTATCATCACCTAGATCAGCATGAATTAACGCTTCTTTCATATCGGCTTTAACGTATGAGATAAGAATGCTTAATTCAGCTTGCGATAAGCCTTCTTGGCGACTTTTACGTTCTGCTAGCGTCTCATCCGTAGGTAAAAACTCTAGTGCTCTGTTGAGCTTCCCTGTAGCTTCCAAGTAATGAATCACCCGGCGATACTCTTCAGTACGACGGTGGGTTTCAATATAGCTTAATGAAATTGCTTGAGTTTGTTGGTAGTTATTTTTTAACACTAAGTCAGCGACGTCTTCAGTCATGCTTTCTAGGTAGCGATTGCGTTGCTTCTCGGTAAGTTCGCCGTCAGCGACTTGCTTATCTAGTAAGATTTTGATGTTTACTTCGTGATCTGAACAGTCAACACCGGCAGCGTTATCGATGAAATCGGTAAATACAGAGCCGCCGTGTAAGCCGTATTCGATACGTGCTTTTTGTGTAATCCCTAAGTTCCCACCTTCACCAATAACGCGGCATTGAAGGTCTCGCGCATCCACACGTAAAATGTCGTTTGCTTTATCTCCTACATCGGTATGGAGTTCGGTGCTGGCTTTTACGTATGTACCAATACCGCCATTCCATAGCATGTCTACCGGTGCTTTTAGTAAGAGTGAAAGCAATTCACTTGGTGGTATGGTCTTTTTAGAGGTGCAGATCAGCGCCTGAATCTCTGGTGATAAGGTAATGGATTTAGCGGATCTACTAAAGATGCCACCGCCCTTAGAGATTAGCTTTTTATTGTAATCTTCCCAAGAGGATCGCGGTAAGTTAAATAGGCGCTGTCGCTCTGCGAAGCTGGCTGCAGTATCAGGGTTCGGATCGATAAAGATATGTAGATGGTTGAAACCGCTGACGAGTTTGATTTGATCCGACAGCAGCATACCATTGCCGAATACGTCGCCCGACATATCACCAATACCGACGACGGTGAATGGTTCTTTCTGAATGTTCATGCCTTTTTCACGGAAGTGACGTTGTACGCTCACCCATGCACCGCGAGCGGTGATGCCCATTTTTTTATGGTCATAGCCGTTGCTACCACCTGATGCAAAGGCATCGCCTAGCCAGTGGTTGTATTCGATAGAAATTTCATTTGCGATGTCAGAGAAAGTGGCTGTTCCTTTGTCTGCTGCGACAACAAGATAAGTGTCATCTTCATCGTAGCGAACCAAGTCCTTCGGTGGTACAACCTCGCCAGCATTTAAATTATCAGTCAGGTCTAGCAATCCGCGAATAAAGAGTTTGTAGCATGCGATGCCTTCAGCTAAGAATGCGTTACGATCGGATGCTGGTGGTAGTTGTTTGGCAATAAACCCACCTTTTGCGCCAACGGGCACAATAACGGCATTTTTAACTTGCTGTGCCTTTACTAGTCCAAGGACTTCTGTGCGGAAATCTTCAGATCTGTCTGACCAGCGTAAGCCGCCTCGTGCTACTTTTCCGCCGCGCAAATGAACACCTTCCACTCTTGGGGAGTAAACAAATATTTCAAACATCGGTCTTGGTAACGGAATTTCTTTTATCAAGCTAGGGTTTAATTTTAAACTCAAATATTCTTTATATTCAGCGCCATCAGCCCCTTTTTGGAAGAAGTTAGTGCGCAGAGTGGCGAGTATTAATTCAATATATTGTCGAAGAATTCTATCTTCACTCAGGCTTTCAACTTGCTCAAATAAGGTTTCTAATTGCTCGATGATACGGCTTGCTGTTTTTTCAGAGCGTTTTTTACTCGGGTTGAATCGACAGTCAAAAAGACCAATCAGTTTTTTGGCAATGCTCGTATGGTTTACTAAAGAGTTAGCAATATATTTTTGACTGAAGCCCATTTTAATTTGCTTCATGTAGCGAGAGTAAGCGCGTAGCATGCTTACTTGTCGCCACGTAACGCCGGCCTTTAAAATGAGTTCGTTAAACGTATCGTCGTCTGCTTGCTTTTGCCAAATGGCACTAAATGCTTCAGATAAGTTTTCCTTGTGTTCGCTAGGATCAAGGTCGGGATTAAATGGTGAGTCAACGGTAAAAGTGTGAATCCAAAATGTTTCTTTTTCTTGTTCGATTTCATACGGTAATTCTTCTAGCACCTTTAAACCGAAATTTTCTAATACCGGAATCATGTCGGACAACGATAGCTGTGTGCCTTTATGATAAATTTTAATTTTTAGTTCGTTATCTTGCGCGCTAATTAATCGATAGAAGCTAACGGTTAGCGAGCTATCTTCTTTGGCTAGTTTTTGTATCCTTTCGATGTCGGCAACCGCTACTCGTGGGTTGTTCTCCTCGATGTAGCTAGTAGGAAATGCATTGCGGTATTGACGGTAGAGGG
>AEVK01000004.1 GCA_000209515.2 gamma proteobacterium IMCC1989 | reverse complement strand
AATGGCTTTGGCTGGAAAACCCATTGTGCCTTAAATTCGAGTTCAGCTAGCCATTTAAAATCCATCACTGACTCAAATGGCAACACAACCAATCTAGAATACAAGCCCCTAACCGACCCCACGGTATACACCAAAGGCACCGGCGCTCAATACCCAGTAGTCGATTTACAATATCCTCAATATGTCGTCAGCCAAGTAAAAACCAGCAACGGTATCGGCAGCACCAGTACGGTCAATTACCAGTACGAAGGCTTAAAAATGCACGTCCGTGGCCGTGGTTCTTACGGTTATGCAAAAATAACCGAAAGTTATGCCGATACGGGCAAATCCCAAGAAACCTATTTTAACCAAACCGCATTCCCGCTAGCGGGCAATGTCGATCGCGTGGTCGAAAAGCTGAATGGTCAAGTGATTAACGAATCCGAAAAAACCTTTGCTGTATCGAAGGCCAGCAATGGCGTGTATACCGTCAATCTTGATCAATCCATTGATAAAAGCTACGAGCTCAACGGCGATCTTGTCACCACCGTGACCACCAGCCACAGCAATATCGACAGCTACGGCAATATCGGTACGGTCAGCGTGACCACGGCCGCCAATGGTGCCAATGGTATTAACGAGAGCTTTACTAAATCCACCAATAGCACCTACTACAACGATACCACTAATTGGTATCTAGGCCGCTTAAGTGAATCCACCGTGACCCACCAAGCGCCCAACCAAGCCAATCAACAACGCCGCTCGCAGTTCACCTACGACAGCAGCACTGGTTTATTAAACAGCGAATCTGTGGTCAGTATGGGCACCGGCTTACCGCTCACCACCACCAGTTATCAATACGATGCTTATGGTCATAAAACACAGGTCACCGTTTCTGCTGCAAATGAAACTTCTCGCACCAGCACCACCACCTATAACAGCGAAGGCAAGCCCACCCAAAGCTGTAACCAGCTCAACCAGTGTGAAAGCTACACCTATACCCCCGAAGGCTGGGTGCAAAGTACCACCGGCCCTAACGGCATCACCACCTCATGGGAATACGACGGCTTTGGCCGTAAAACCAAAGAAATCCGCGCCGACGGCACTGAAACCACCATTGCCCACCATTTCGCCGTGCCGTTATCGGGTACTGCTCATTGCGGCATCCTCGCCACTCATGCCTACACCTGTCGTATCAGCCAAAGTACCGGCAGCCAACCAGCCATCGTTCAATACGATGCTCTAGGCCGCGAACTCCGCAAAATCGCCACCGGCTTTGATGGCCGCTTAATTTATAGCGATACCGAATACAACCACCTTGCTCAAGTCACTCGCGTCAGCCGTAACTACTTTATGGGGGATCAAATCTACTGGGCGAATAGCGAATACGATTTACTCGGTCGCGTCACCCAAATGGACGAGCCTGCCCCCCACGGCACCCGCAATATCATCAACACCACCTACAACGGCTTACTTACCACCGTCACCTCTGGCCCCGAACAACGCCAAAAAACCACCCAAACCAACGCCATCGGCCAAGTGATCCATCGTGGCGAAGAAGAGGGCAGTTATGTTGAATACACCTACACCGCCGACGGTAACCTAAAAACCACCACCGTTGCCGGTGATGCCAGTACCACCATCACCCTAAGCTACGACGAGTTCGGTCGTAAAGTCGGCATGGACGACCCTGACATGGGCGTCTGGTCTTACGTGTATAACGCCTTTGGTCAGCTAATCAGCCAGACAGATGCCAAAAACCAAACCACCACCATGAGCTACGATATATTAGGACGCATGGTCAGCCGTACCGATGATTTCCAAGGCGCAGCCGAAGCCACCAGCACATGGGTTTACGGCGACGCCACTGGTTTAAACCCTGCGCCGCAAGGCAGTATAGGCAAGCTCCTAAGTGAAACCCTCTCTCATCCAACTAATGGCGAAATAACCAAAAATTATTATTACGATAGTTTAGGCCGCCCCGAAGAAGCCACCACCAGTATTGATCCCCATACTGTCAATGGAGAGGCGCCCTTAGAGCAGAACTTCAGCACTCAAACCCTCTACGACAGTCTAGGGCGTGTGAGTCGAACCATTTATCCCGGCAGCGACAACTTCTATACCGAAAATCTCTACAACGCCAACGGCTTCTTAGAGAAGGTGAGAGGCTTACGTTCCAACAGCGAACAATACGATCTAAGCCAGCTAACGCCATTAGTGAGTGACGCGATTACTCTCGCTAGCAACTACCAAACGCAAGCCAGCGCCTTAAGTACCATTGGCTTGGCATATCAGCAAAAGATTGCCCAATCCCAAGCACTCATTGATGCCGGTACCACCACAGGTAGCGTAGATAGCAGTTTACACACCACGCTACAGCAGCATCACTCCGCACACAGTGCCGCGGTCAATACCGCACAAACCGATGCGGCTAGCTTCTACGGTCACCTCAACAACACCCTAGTCGAATTACAAACCGTCAACGACTTAATCAACACCCAAGTCCAAGACTATCAACACGTCGTCGAGCAACTCACCGTATTGGCCGAGCAAACCCTCGCCGCCGCCGACAACAGCTTCCAGTACGAACGTACCTTAACTCGTGGTAGCCAAGTCTATACCCAGCTCGTCAACGACAACCAATACACCAATTATTGGCAAGCAATAGACGTCGATGCATCAGGCAGAATCAGTGCCGAAGTCTATGGTAACGGTATCGTCAACGACTACACCTACAACCAAGCCACCGGCCAGCTACAACACATCCACAGTAGCTTATTAAGCATCGATCCGATTCGACACCTCGAATACCAATACGACGCCTACCAAAACGTTACCAGCCGAGACGATCACGCCAACGACATTCGCGAAACCTACGAATACGACCGCCTAGATCGCCTGACGAGAACCGACATCACCAGTGCTACCTACATCAGCACTGAGTTCAACGGTAGCCAAACCCAAGACTACGATGTACTGGGTAATATCACCCACAAAAGTGACGTGGGCGCGTACACCTACGGAACAGGGATTACGAATGGCGCCGGTATTCATGCAGTAGTGGGCGCAGGCAACAAAACCTACACCTATGATGCCAACGGCAACATGATCAGTGGCGATGGCAGAACGGTCGCGTGGAGCAGCTTTAACAAACCCACCCTCATCACCAAAAACGGCAAGTCAGCTGACTTTAGTTACGATGCTAGCCGCTCACGCTACAAAAAGGTCAATCATCTAGGCGATACCACCTTCTACGTGGGCAGCCTCTATGAAAAGCTCACCAAAAACGCTGGCGCAGCCAACGAAAGCATCGATGAAAAACACTACATCTACGCCAACGGCCAACTCGTCGCCGAGCATATCGTCTCAACAAATGCCGGTGTACAAACCCGTTATCTCCACAAAGATGCCCTAGGCAGCGTCGACTTAGTGACCGACGCCACCGCCAACGTCGTCGACAGAAGAAGCTTCGATGCATGGGGTAAACTACGAAACCTCACCTGGAAAGACAACGAAGGCATCAACAACCCGCTCTACCTCACCCAACTGCCGTATACCAACAAAGGCTTTACCGGGCACGAGAGTATTCAAGAAGTGGATCTGATTCATATGAATGGGCGGGTGTATGATGCGACGCTGGCACGGTTTATGTCGGCTGATCCGCATATACAAGAAGGGGCGTTGACGCAGAGTTATAATCGGTATTCTTATGTGATGAATAACCCGTTGAAGTATACGGATCCTAGTGGGTACTTTTTTAAGAAATTGTTTAGAGCGGTTAAGAAGTTTGTTAAGAAAGTTGTTAAGGTGGTTAAGAAGGTTGTTAAGAGTAAGGTATTTAAAATTGTAGGAACTATTGCTCTTGCTTATTTCACGGGAGGAGCTGCGGTTAGCTGGTTCAGTAATGGTGCTTATGCCTCAATGGCTGCTGCGGTTAAGGCGGGAGCACTCGGCGCTGCAGCTTTTGGCGGTGCTGTGGGAGGTTTTGTTAGTGGTTTAGTTGGCAGTGGAGGCGATTTGAAGTCAGCCTTAATTGGCGGATTGACCGGAGCTGCGGCTGGATTTATCGGCGCTAGTAGCTCATTTGGTAGTGTGGGATCTGTCACTACAAGCAGAGTTTTGGCACATGGTGTTGTGGGCGGAACGGCTAGCGTATTACAAGGAGGCAAGTTTGGTAGTGGATTTATTAGCTCTGCGTTTACTAAGTCAGTTTCTCGTTTTGTACAAGGAGGAGCTCAATTTGTTTCAGGAGGCTCTAAGATAGCGGCAGATATGTTGGGGGCAGCAGGTGCGGCATTAGTTGGAGGTACAGCTTCTGTGTTGGGGGGCGGTAAGTTCGCAAATGGGGCGCAGACGGCGGCTATTCAGTATTTGTTTAATCAGGTGGCGAGTTCTTCTGGAAAATCTAATAGTAAAACTGGGTTTTGGGCTCAGACTAAGGCTTTCTTTAGAGGGGCTCTTAGCTATCCGAAAGATGTAGCGCGCACAGTTGTTACTGGCGTTAGCACTTTTTGTGAGGGCTTTTCATCGGCATGTGCAGATAACGTAGCGCATTCAAGAAGAATCGGTTCAGCTATATATGATTATCAAAATGACCCTGAAGTACAGAGGCAAGTTGAGCTTGCGAATGATTTGGCAACCGATTTGGTTATGAATGACCCTGTGGTTCAATCACAGGTAGCTGGGCGAGCAACTGTTGCTACTATTTTGCAAACAACAGGTTTTATAGGGGCAGGTTTAAATGCCATGGCCTTGGCTGGTGGTGCTTTGCGAGCGTCTGAGGCTGGTGGCAATTTGGCTACGACTTCTGACTTTGTGCAAGGTGCACTTGGAGTTAAATAATGAATAAATCTTGCCCTAGATGTAATAATGAAATCAATTTAATTAGATCTATATTTGCCAGTAAATTATTTCCTGTTACTTGCGAATCTTGTGGTATAAAAATTATTAGGAAGCATTTTTTATCGTATTGGTTCGCATCTATTGGTTTTTCTATAAGTTTATTTTTATTGTTGATTCTTGTCTTAGCTGGAAAAAATAGCTTTGTAATCCCAGTTATTACTATTTACATTTTGGGAGTAATTGCGGTTTATGCTATGGAAATATTTATATTCAATTTGTCGGAGTATACAAGCATTGATGAAAGGCGTTCCGTTGATAAATCGTTAAGAAATTCCATGGTCGCTATTTTTGTGATAGTGGGAGGTTTATTGCTCTACTTTTATGATGTTCAAATATAATGAATTAGCAGGGACAGGCATCACAAAAAAAATAGTTGTTTTTATCTTTTTCTTTGCCTGTTGTTATTTTTGTCA
>AEVK01000005.1 GCA_000209515.2 gamma proteobacterium IMCC1989 | reverse complement strand
TGCAGACCATGCAGACCATGCAGACCATGATAAAGATTCTCACACAGATTTCCATGTAAGTTATGATCTTTCTTGCCCTGATGCACAATTAATTAAAGGCATAACCGTTGTTGGGTTTGAGCGTTTTAGCGGCCTTGAAAATGTAAATGTCCACTGGGTCAAAGGCGATCAACAGTCAGCTAAAAAAACCACCTCAAGCGACAACCGCGTTGACTTTTAAACGGTCACTAATCCGAACGTGAAGTTTTTAAGACCTTATAATCGCTAGGATTACTTGAGTATTACTTGAGCCACTAAGTGCCGGATAAACGCAAAGATCGGATTCGATCACTATCCGGCATAAGCAAAGCAGATTTGTGAAAGTAGATTTGTGAATAGAGGTGAAAAAGATAGAGTAGCTAGCAAAAATAGCCTTCTAAAAAGCCTTACGAGGAGTGCAGATAAGAAACTAATCGGCTACTGCTGATACTCTTCATAAGGTTTTATTCCGCTAGCATCAATAGCGTAAGCCGATAAAGCGATATCATTTTGTATGATCTGAGTTTTCATTGTTCCTTCTATCCAAAAAGGGTCATAAAGCGCTGTTAGCTCTAAGCCTTGAGGATACTTCACATAGATGATTTGGTTAGGCGGTGGTGGCGGTACATGAATACAAGCGCCAAAATAAGGGACTAGAAAAAACTCGGTAATGACTTGATCATCATTGTATTCAACCGGTACAACAAAACCGGGTAAGCGAATACTCTTTTGATCGTATTCTGCGTTTACATTAGTTGATTTTAATGCAGCGGCATAGGCTTGTTCTTCTGGCGAAGGAATGGGTGAACTATTACCTTCTGCGTTATTGACCGCGTCACCTATTGCATTAGAGATAGAATTACTTAACTGATCTAACTCATCTTCAGAAGGAAACTCCGAAGACAGCTCTGGGAAATCTTGGCCGTGGGGAATATCAGTAATGGACTTAGGTGGATTAGTTAATATTTCAAGATCCGCCGGTGGAATTAAATCCACCCACTCAATCGTAGTGACCTCTTTCGCGCTAACTGATAAGCTAGTCAGTAAAAACAACATGGCAATTGAGCTAATATCGCTTTTGTTAGCGCGTTTTGCACGCTTTTTTACGGCAAGCTTCAGAACAGAAAAAAACATAACAAATAAGACCTTAAGTCATCATTAACGTACAAGTAAGCATCCCCTATGACTAATACTTTGTCAATCAACATAGAGCAACTGCGCTTTCACTGGAAGAACAAAAACACCAGTAATTCAGCAGTTTTAGATATTCCCCAATGGCATGTTCAGCAAGGCGAAAGCATTTTTTTACATGGGCCATCTGGCTCAGGGAAATCGACCTTATTGAATCTGATTGGCGGGATTTTATCGCCGACCGAAGGCAAGGTGACGTTACTTGATACCGACATCCATCAACTGAGTTCGACACAAAAAGATCGGTTTCGTGCGAAAAACATCGGGGTTATTTTTCAGCAATTTAATCTTGTTCCTTATTTGTCGGTATTGGACAACATCCGCTTAGGACAGCAGTTTTCTGGAGCGAAGTATGACCTCTCACGCATTCAGGACTTATGTAATAGCCTTAATTTAACGATAGACCTCCTACATCAAAAAGCCAATCAACTCAGCACTGGGCAACAACAGCGTGTCGCGATGATACGCGCACTTTATCATCGCCCGCCGCTGATTATTGCCGACGAACCCACCTCTGCACTGGACACGGATACACGCGATGAATTTATTCAATTGTTATTACAGGAAGGCCAGCAGAATAATTGCACCGTGTTATTTGTGAGTCACGATAAGCCGCTCGCCACACATTTTGATCGCAGCGTTGCTTTAGGGGAGATTAATCATGCTGTATAAACTCGCATGGCAAAGCCTATTACATCGCCGTACCACAGCACTCTTAACGATTTTTTCTATCGCCATTGGCATGATGATCATGCTCAGCATTCATCATATACAGCAGCAAACCAAACAAGGGTTTACCAATACACTGTCTGAAACTGACCTTATTGTAGGCGCACGTTCAGGGCCAATAAACTTACTCCTCTATTCTGTTTTTCGTATTGGCAGTGCCAGTAATAATATTAGCTGGGATAGCTACAAAACCATTAAGCGTCATAAAAATGTACGTTGGACAATACCTCTATCACTAGGGGATTCACACCAAGGCTATCGTGTAATTGGCACCAGCGAGGATTATTTCACCTATTATCGCTATGGCCAAAAACAAGCCTTAGCCTTTGCAGAAGGTCAACCGTTTAGCGGTGTTTACGATGCGGTACTCGGAGCAGAAGTAGCCAAAAAACTAGGCTACACTCTGGATCAAAAAATAGTACTATCGCACGGCGTCGCCAAAGTAAGCTTTACTCATCATGATGACAAACCATTTACGGTAGTCGGTATATTAGCGCCGACAGGCACCCCCGTAGATCAAAGTATTCACATCAGTCTTGCAGGAATGGAAGCCATACATATTGATTGGCAGCGCGGCGTGCCTGTTGCTGGTATAGGAAGTGGCTTAAAGATATCTGCCGAGGAAGCTTTAACAAAAGACCTGACACCGAAAAATATCACCGCATTTTTAGTCGGTCTCGACAATAAAATGATGACCTTTAGATTGCAACGCGCCATCAATGATTACTCAAAAGAAGCCCTAATGGCCGTGTTACCCGGCGTGGTATTAAGCGAACTATGGCAAATAATGGGCGGCGTAGAAAAAGCCTTAGCCTTTATTGCTCTGCTCGTCATTGTTGCATCGTTACTCGGTATGGTCACCATGATGCTCTCTACCCTCCAACAACGGCAACGTGAGCTAGCCGTATTGCGCGCAATTGGCGCACCACCATGGTTTATGTTTTGCCTAATCCAACTAGAAGTTTTACTACTCACCCTAGCAGGACTAATCGCTGGCACACTATTGTTATGGCTAGGAATGCTCGTTGCGCAACCGATTATTCAAGACAACTACGGTTTACTCATCGAAAGCAATCCCATTAGCTACACCAACCTGCTATATGGCAGCGGGATTTTAGGCATAGCCTTATTGATGGCTTGCATCCCTGCCTTTGCTGCTTACCGGCAGTCATTGGGACAAGGCTTAACTGCTAGGGCTTAGCTATTTATGGCGAGGCTAGAAGCTAACGCTCGCGAGCCTCCGCTTTAAGGACTAATACATCACTGTAAAAAATATTATTGTGATTCTATTCAGCAAAAGACATACTATTCCATCATTACATTAAGCTCCAATCTGATAGGATAAACTTTTGCCAGAAACCACCTTTACTCCTTCTGCTTACACGCTTTATCACTGCCCTGTTTGCCAACAGAAGCTACAAGCCATAGAAAATCGCCTTATCTGCGAAAAAAACCATAGCTTTGATCGCCACAAAAAAGGCTATGTAAACCTATTAATGTCTCACCATAAAAACTCAAAAGCTCCCGGCGATAACACAGAAATGGTCAATGGTCGGCGGGCATTTTTACGTGCGGGGCACTATCAAGCCTTTGCAAACGCAATAGTTGCCATGGCAAGCCAGTGCCAACAAAGTGATAAACCGTTGCAAATAGTCGATGCGGGTTGCGGAGAAGGTTTTTATACCGATCAATTACAAACACAAATCGACAATAGCATCGTCTATGGTTTTGATATTTCTAAACCTGCTATTGCAGCCGCTGCAAGTAATAAAAATGTAGAATGGTCGGTTGCATCTAGCACTCGCCCACCGTTTATGGATAACAGTATTGATCTTATTGTGAGTGTTTTTTCTCGCGTGGAGCGTGAAGCCTTTTTGAAGATATTAGCCCCAAGGGGTTATGTGCTGTATGCAGGGCCCGGCGATCAACACTTAGAAGGCTTACGCCATATCATTTACGATCAAGTGAATGATTACTCTAGCGATAAACATCAAGATTATTTTGGAGAGGGCTTCACGTTGGTTGCCGAACAATCACTACAGGTTCCGGTTAATTTAGACAATAACACCAGTATTAAGCAACTATTGAGCATGACACCACACGCCCATCGAGTATCAAAAGCAGGGTGGGCACGATTAGAAAACACGCAATCATTATCTGACAACGGCGATTTTAAGCTATACCTCTACCAAAAAAAGGCTTTAGTCTGAACAACATTCCGCTTGTAGAAACGCAATCACTTCATCAAAGTAATCATATTTAGCCACACAGAATAATACCCGCCCTTCCCGTCGTTGTATCACAAGGTTGGCAGAGGCTAGGCTGGAAATATGATGTGACAATGTAGAACCCGGAATAGCTAACTCCTGTTGAATTACCCCTACTGCTAAGCCCTGAGGCCCCGCCTTGATTAAACGCTTAAACACCATAAGCCTTGTGGGATGCCCTAATTCTTTTAATGCCTTTGCAACTACTTCTATATCCATAAAGTGAGTTTCTCTAAGCCTATGTATAAATAGTGTAAATGGGTGAAGGGATCTACAGACAAATAGACGAGCAAGTACGCCTCAGCTATATATTTCGATATTACCGGAAATATATTGACAGCGATAGCGGTAAAGCTTATATT
The DNA here is from genome assembly GCA_000209515.2 of gamma proteobacterium IMCC1989. GTDB lineage: Bacteria > Pseudomonadota > Gammaproteobacteria > Pseudomonadales > Cellvibrionaceae > Endobugula. The sequence goes on along the minus strand of AEVK01000005.1, from coordinate 5,902 downwards.
TCCACTATTCTAGAAATATAGATCTAAGAGGGGCCGTATATGCAAATTAGCAGCGAGATGATTACCGAAACCCTATCCCTATTTGTCAGTCTAGGGGTACAACTCACACTACTCTTTCTCGGCATTAGTTTTTTTGTTGGTCTACTTCAACATTACATACCACCGAAAAAAGTCAGAAATATACTCAGCAGTAAAAACGGCAAAGGCTACATTATAGCGGGGTTTTTGGGTGCTATAACGCCCTTTTGTTCTTGCTCAACCATCCCCTTTTTAAAAGGGCTACTACGCGCACAAGCCGGTTTTGGCCCAACGTTAGTTTTTCTATTTTCTAGCCCATTACTTAACCCTATCGTTATGGGTTTACTAGTAGTGACCTTTGGTCTGCATGTGGCAATATTTTATTTTATTGTTGCGATGGGTGTTTCCATTATTGCGGGATACTGCCTAGAAAAAATGGGCTTTGAGCAGTATGTCAAAACTGAATCGAATACCTGTCAAGATAATAACAACGGTTGTTCTCAAGAGTCACCTCAAGAGTCACCCCAAGGTTCTTCTAATATAAACAGCCATGTTCCGTGGAAAAAGATATGGATAACGACATGGGCAGACTTTATAGCAGTATTACCTTATCTCGTAATTAGTGTCTTCGTAGGGTCGATTATTTATGGCTTTGCACCTACCGATTTCATTTCTAAAATCACCAGTCATTACCCTTTATTAGCGGTACCCATTGCAGCGGTTATTGGAATCCCCTTATATATTAGGGCATCTATGATGATACCTATAAGCGCAGCTCTAGCGGCAAAAGGCTTGGATATGGGTGTCATATTAGCCTTTATTATTGGCAGTGCAGGTGCAAGCTTAACCGAAGTTATTTTGCTACAAACATTATTTAAAAAAGAGTTGATCGCTATGTTTCTTTTTATTGTATTAACCATGGCAGTCACTGCTGGGTATAGCTATCAGTATTTTGAAATACACTTTTCTTAAACTAAAAAAACTACGACATCAAAAGGTAATATTATGGATAGTAAAACTAAAGAACTCATTGCGATAGGTGCATCTATTACGGCGAACTGTATTCCCTGCTTAGATTTTCATATAACTAAAGCAAGAGAATATGGTGCGACGGAAAAAGAACTTATTATTGCCTCAAAAATCGGCCAACATGTCAAAAATGGTGCTGATAAAAAAGTCAGTGAACATGCCGCCAAACAACTTAGCCAGTTTCATGAAGAGCAAGTGGACGATGTCTGCCAATGTGATTGATGCTATTTCTATTACATCGTTTTAGGAAAAGATTACCAGCCTCTTTATGCTTCACAGATTAACACAAACTCGCCAAGGTAAATTAATTACAACCCTTCCTATTTATGAAAAAAGTTTTCATAAATTGCAGATATATCATTTTTTCTTAATTAAGAACGATCGAAACCCTACTAATCTTCGACTATAGTTTCTACTGCATTGTCTATACTATTATCCATCGAATCTTCTAGCATAGGCTCGTCACTCTCTTCTTTGGAGAATTGAGAAACAAGGTTTTGTAACTCATTCGCCAAATGAGATATTTCACTACCAATACCGTCAATCGCCAATGAAGACTCTAACGCGTCTTCTGTAACTTTGTTCGCACTATCAATATTGTTATTAATTGTGTGAATAATCACATTTTGCTGCTGTGTTGCACCAGCAATTTTTTCATTCATCTGATTAATTTGGCTACTGCTTTCCACAACCATCTCTAATATAGAACCTGCTTCCGAAGCTAGCTCAACACCGCTCTTACTTTTTTCTACGCTGCGCTTCATAGTTGAAACCGCATCGCCTGTGCCTACTTGCAATTTATTGATGGTTTCGGCAATAGAGTGGGTCTCTGTTTGAATACGATGAGATAAGCTTCTCACTTCATCAGCCACTACAGCAAAACCTCGGCCATTTTCTCCAGCACGAGCAGCTTCTATTGCTGCATTTAACGCAAGTAAATTAGTTTGGTTAGAAATATCATCAATTACGGATAACACAGCAGCGATATTTTTCGAATCATCTTCTAAGCCTCTAAGTGCATCAGAAGTTGCACTAACTTCGTTTGAAATAGTTTCGATTGCCACAACCGCTTGATCAGTTGCTTTTTTACCCGCGTTTGCTTTTTTATTCGCTTCGACGGCAGCGACAGAGGTAGAATCTGCATATTCATTATTTTGATCGATATTAGTCGTAATTTGATGTATCGATTCCACAACATTGTTCATCATATCTTTTTGTTTCACAGATTGATCCTTACCCGATTGTGAAAGATCAAGTAAGCCTGCGCTTTGTGACAAGAGTAATCCTGATGTTTGTGCAACTTGATCAACAATATAATCTAGCTTTGATATGAATAAATTAAAACTAGTAGCAAACTCTGAAATTTCATTATCACCTGAATCATCTAAACGACTTTTTAGGTTGCCATTACCCGTAGCAATTTCGTTCATTCTTTGAGTAATAACATTTAATGGCTTAAAGATAATGTTAGCGAGTAACAATACAACAACAATAGATACTAATATAACAATAACGGCCACTACTGCTAATGACGAATTGAGTTGATTGGCTAAGGCTTTGGCGCTTTTAAAGGCTTCATCGTAATCAATTTCGCTTACTATTGCCCAATCAAAACCTTCTACACCAATAGGCGAATAAGTTGAGAGTACTTTTCTGCCATCGTAACGTTCAAACGTATTAAATCCACTTTCTCCGGACAAAGCAGCCTTTGTCGATGGAGTGATTATTTTTTGTAATCCTATATCGGTGCCACTCGAAATTATTTCATCTACCGGTTGAGGGTTTGTCTCGTTGAAAGCTCTTAACTGGTCAACATAAGCTTCAGGCTTTTCAAAATATAAACGACTAGTATTACGTAAAGTATAATCCGAACTCACTAAATAATTTTCGCCCGTTTCACCTAAGCCTACTTTTTTCCACTCTTTATTATTAGTCATAATGGAGTCAATAACATCAATCGGTAGCTGTACAATAAATACACCACGCACACGCCTAAACTTAATAAGTGGTGATGCTACAAAAGCCGCAGGCGCGCCAAGCAAAGGGGCATAACGGCTAAAATCTTCGATAACAATTTCGCCTTTTTTAACTTCTAAGGCACGTTTAAAAGCTCTCGCTAAACCTGAGTCGGCGAAAGGGCCATCTACAAGCGAAGTGCCTAGCTCAAAACCTTTTTGCAAAGAATACGTCACCTCCCCTTCAGCATTAACAAAATAAATATCTCCATAGCCCAAATTATTGGCATAATCGCGAAAGACCTCATGGAAACTTTTATGCCCTGTACTATATGCTGAGTATTCGCCATCAGGTGCATCCATGAGAAACTTCTCTCCAATATCATTAGGGTTTTTTATCATATATTGATATTGCAACATCCAGTGGTGTTCTTCAAAATCTTTGAAGTATTGCTCTACGGTCGGTGCATTTGCGGTATTTTTTTCTTCATAAATACCTAGGTAGTTCTTTATATAATATTGCCTTACTTGTTCTTGCTGTTCTGGCTTTACTCTTAATTCTTCCCCTAAGGTAGTAAATTGATTGTAAAAATGATAATTAGCTGAATCAGTATTATGCTCAATAGACATTAAGCGAATTTGACTTAACAAATTATTTAAATATTGTTCTATATGAGATTTTTTAGCTTCTAATATAGAGGATAACTTGCCTTGAGCTTGGGCGCTCATCGCCTCATTTGTGTTCGTTTGGGCAATATAATTAGCAACAACACTCACTACACCTACGGAAGAAAACGCAAGCAGTAATGTACCAGCGATTAATTTAGTTTTGATTTTCATAGATATTTCGGCCTCCATCGTGGATATCTTCGGTACCCGCTTTGAGCATTGACTTGTAATAATTAATCATCATTCACTGTTTATAAAAAGGATAATGACTCTTTAGGTTTAGCAGTTTTTTATAAATAGCGCAAGAATGAGGTGAAAACATTTCATGTTAATGAGGAACCGAAAACCAACAAAAATGGCTTTAACCTATTGAAAAGACATGTTTTTTTTGTGAAAAAAGAAAATGAAAAACTACCATTAGGGGATAAAATAAGTTTTAACGAAAAAAAATCATTAAAAGCGCTAGGAAAACTAACTCAGTCGATTGGATAATAACTCACTAGTTATATTATTTAATGTGATAGAAAAAGCTCTTTACTATGAAGTGGGCGGTTACGCAGGTAAGGTTTTAGTGCCATTCTTGCTATTTGCTTAGCCGCTTGGAGGGTATTTGGTCGTTCATAATTACTGACACTTATCCCCAGTAAAGATTCGCCATCAAAACTCATTCCTCTGATTTCAGGATGAGCGTTAGCTGCGACAAAACCTTGTTCATGAACGTAGTAATAGTACTCACTCGCTTTTAGAGGAAGCTGAGTCTCTGCATCATGGCTAAAACCTATCTCATAACCTAAAACGGCTAATAAGGCGAATTCAAATTGTCTTAATGCCGCTTCTATTGAATATTGAGTATTACTCAACATCGACAGTAGTTTTTCATAATGAACATAAATATCTTCGTTAGGGTCACCTTCCTGCAATAAATACACTAGTAGTTCATTGGCATACATGGCGCTGTAGAGGTGATGACCTATTAAGGGGATAGCTGGAGCGGCTGCTTCCATAGTGGTCAGGGTTTTTAATGTGCCTTTGCCCGTCCAAGACAAAGATAAAGGCATAAAAGGCTGTAATAAATGTCGAGGATTTTGAGAAGACTTACTGGTTTTTCTTGCTCCACGGGCAATTAACGTTAGTTTACCGTGAGACTGACTGAGAATATCTACAAGTAGGCTGGTATCTCGATAGGGCCGTGTATGCAGCACATAGCAGTGTTGCAGCTCTATATACTTGGGGGGCATAATTTATACACCATGAAACCAACTATCTGTCATCATATCCTAAACTACGCAAAGCACGTTCATCATCAGACCATCCTGATTTCACTTTAACCCACGTTTTTAGCATGATTTTGCTATCAAATAGCACTTGCATATCTTCTCTGGCTTGTTGGCCAATTTTCTTTAAACGATCACCTTTGTCACCAATAAGAATCCGTTTCTGCCCTTCTCTTTCGACTAAGATAAGCGCATTGATATGCAAGATCTTACCTTCTTGAGTAAACTCTTCAATTTCTACCGTCATTTGATAAGGTAACTCATCACCTAGTTGGCGGGTTATTTTTTCACGGATAATTTCTGCGGCTAAGAAGCGAGAACTACGATCGGTAATTTGGTCTTCAGCATAAAAAAAGTCATCTTCCGGCAAGCGTACTCGGATGATTTCTTCTAAACGGTCAAGATTTTGATTATTCAGTGCCGAAACAGGAATAACTTCTTGCACATTTACTTGCTCCAGCAATTTTTGCATATGTGGCAGCAAGGTCTCCTTATCGTCAATCGTATCTACTTTATTAATCACTAAGATGACTGGACTTTTAATCTCGGCTAAACGCTGTGCTACGGCTTCATCTTCAGGGAGCCATTGCAGCTTTTCAATCATAAATAACACTACATCAACATCTTGTATAGCGGTGGTAACCGCTCGATTCATATAGCGATTGATCGCTTTCTTTTGGCCTTGATGTAAGCCGGGTGTATCCACATAAATAAACTGGGTATCTTCCGTTGTTTTAATACCTAATAGCTTGTGACGAGTCGTTTGCGGCTTTCTAGAGGTAATACTTAGTTTTTGGCCAAGTATGTGATTTAACAAAGTAGATTTGCCGACATTTGGACGGCCAACGATCGCGATATAACCACAGCGGTGTGCATTTTTTGTCATATTATTTATTTGAGTTCTTCGTTAAGTAAGTTTAATGCCGTGGTAGCCGCTTGTTGCTCAGCTTGACGTCG
>AEVK01000006.1 GCA_000209515.2 gamma proteobacterium IMCC1989 | reverse complement strand
TGGTCTTCTGATTATGGGAGGAGTTATTCAATTATTTGCAACTTCTCAGCAAACATCTATTACAACAGAGGGCGTGTCACGGCTCCAAGAAAACATTCGATATGCCATGCAGCGTGTCGGCGAAGATATTTATCGCGCAGGCAATATGGGGTGTTTTAGCTTTTCTGCGGTAGGTGAGCCTGAAGTAGGTGAGGCGCCTGATACGGGTATCGACGAGGTGCAGAGCCAGTATATTTTTAATCGACTTGATATTGCAGGTGTTGCAGGTACAGCAAATAATAGCTGGCAGACCACCATTGTTGGTGGGGTAGCCGTACAGCCGAATAATGATGCTGCTTGGAATGACTTTGAGAGTTCGTTTATTTCTGGCGTAGATAACGATGTGGTGGCAGGTAACGATATATTAGACGGCACGGATACCTTAATAGTGAAGTATCTCGATAGTGCATCTACTATCAATATCGACAGCGTGCCTAATGATAGAGATCTAACTCTAGACAATGTAGCCGGCTTGGCTGTCGGAGATGTGGTGTTTGCTGGAAATTGCCGAGGTTTATACGCGTTTCATATTGGTAGTATCAGTGTAAATACCATTCGGTTAAGAAATGGTTTAACGCACGGTATCAATGCAGATAACGCACTAAGCTTTCTTTATACCGGTAGCTCGGGTGCTTACGAGTACAGCATTCAAACTAGTGCTGGGCTTGTTGCTGCAAATGTTTGTACTGCAGGTACACCACAATTTTGCTCTTTGTATCGTTCGGTTAATGGCGTCGATCAAGAGTTGGTCATAGGCGTGAGCAATTTACAGATTTCCTATGGTTATGAGGGGATTGCAGCGTATGAAGATGACATAGCGATACGCGGTCGTTTAACCGTTGATAGAGTGCAAGTGCTAATGAGATTTAACGCGCTAGATTCGACACAAGTGAATAATGGTGGCTTGATTTCCCGCGACGTGACCCGCGTGTTTGCTGTGCGCAATCAGTTATAGGAGTTGAATAAAATGTTTGTCGGTAGCCATACAAATATTCGAAAATTTGAATGTTTTACGAAACAAAAAGGTGTAGTGCTGATTGTTGCGCTAGTCATGCTATTGATCATGACTGTTGCGGGCGTTACCACCATGACCGGAGCAACATTACAAGAAAGAATAGCGGGCAACCAGCGACAACAAATGATCGCCCGAGGTAATGCTGATCGTGTTTTAAAAGAAGCTGAAGCAATACTCGATACGTTAGATGATAATTCATCATTTAACTTGGCTATAACGCATGCCCAGTTTGCTCCCGCTAATGATGGATTGTACATGGCAGTCTCATTAGACAGTGGCATGGCCGCGCAACCATTAGATCCTTTATTTGACCGGAGCAATCTGACTGATTGGAATAATAGCCCTAACAACAGTGCCGCATCGGTTAACGGTGGTGGGCGTTACATCATTGAATATATGGGAGCTGAAAATTTTGAAGAATACAATTTCGATTCTGGCCCTAGTTATGATAACAGTGACATTGGCTCAGGGGATGGTGGTTTGAATAGTAATAGAAAGGTTTTTCGCATTACCGCGATGGGTGTGGGTAATGATGGTAATGTAGCCACGATATTAGAGTCTTATTATTTAGAAGCAGCGAAGATTTAGACATATTTTACACGTTACGTTAGGCAAAAAACTCAGCAAATTAGGTGATACAAATGAATAAACAAAAGCGGACATACAAAACGCGTTTGTGCTTACTAGCGAAAGCTTGCGTACTTGCTGGGTTGCCATTATATAGCGTGATTACCATCGCCGCACCAGGTGTACTGTCAGAGAAACCATTGAGTCTGGTGACATCGACCAAGCCTAATATTTTACTGTTGCTAGATGATTCTGGGTCAATGGATTTTAAAACAGTGGTAAGCAATGAAGCGCAAGTTATTCACTCAGTGGATGTGGATAACGATGGAGTCAGTGTGTCACGAGATAGTTTGCAAACAGATAAAGAATTAGGTGCTTTGTGCACAGGTTACAACTCCTTAGCTTTTAATCCAGAAGTAAAATATAGTAAGTGGAAAGATTATACCGGCAACACGTTTGATAACGTATCTTATAATATTGGCACTGGCGCTCCTGATTTGACAGCTGTGGTCGACAATCCACTAGATCCAAGTGTTACCGTAGATTTATCAAAAAATATCTATTTTCGCTGGGATGATGATGATAAAGATGGGATATATGATGTAGGAGAGTGTGGGCCAAGTGTAGATAAATATGATGCGCTAGCAGGTGAAGGTGGCGTTATATCACTACCTAAGCTTACCGACACACCCTATGTGCAAACTATCATTACCGATGAATACCAAGGTGTATTTAGTGATGGCGAAGGGGATTACCGTCCGGACGATGAGGGGATATTACAAATCAATATCCCTGGCGGTGGGGATGTAGATGGCGACGAAATTATATTTGAAGTAATTGCTTTTAACGTTGATGTTGATGCTGGTACAGATTCTTTGACAGTCTATGGCGGAATAGATATTGCTACATCTCCGGTTGATGCGGTTACAGTTACCCACCAGTTTGGGTTTGTCGGAGATCAATTCGCAGTTAGTGGTACCTATATTCCACCAAAACAGAAAGGCACTCTACTTGATTCAGATGGTGATCCAGTTCCGTTAAATGTGACAGGTAGTTCATTGCGGTTGAATGATTCAAATGGTTCCAACCGCTACAATGAAATTAGCCAGTTTACTGTGTCTGGTGGAGCTGCGACCTTGGTGTTTGATGGGGGAGGGGCAGGATTATACAATGGCAAGCTAGAAACATTTGTACGTTCAGGCTTTGTGATTAGTTGGTATCACTCAAGGCTAGGTACGCGTCTTAATGCGGATAGTTTTGTTACGGCTAGTGATTGTACTGATGGGACGCTAGCGGGTGGCGAACTCTCACATTGTGTAGTTGTTAGCGACTTGCCTGCAACGGAGGCTCTCGCTCCAACAACCAGCCCTTATAATAACCAAGATAATTATGCTACTTGGTATACGTATCATCGTGATCGCATCTCTGTTGCCAAAAAAGCGCTCTCTGACGTAGTTTACGATAGTGATTATCGCGTAGGGTTTGCCACAATTAATGATAGCGGCTTGGGTGGTGCGTTGATTCGCGATATGGAAAATGAGGCGGACGATAGCATCACGAGCTATAAAAGTGACTTATTACAAAAAATTTATGCGACAAGAACAGTTCCTAAAGTGCCTGATGGGTCTAATTTTGAGCTTCCGGTAAATACTCCTTTAATTAAAGCATTAAGCAATGCCGGCCGTTATTTTACTGAAGGTAAAGATCCAGACGAAGATTTTTTCGGCACCACTAACGAAACTTCTCCTTTTGATAGCTATGTGGCCACCACTCACGCCGAGCCGGCTGGTTCTGTTTTACTCACCGTACCTAAAAGTCCTATTTTAACAAATGACCATGGTGGTCAGTGTCAGCAGAACTTTACACTATTATTTACAGATGGTGCTTGGACCGATGAAGTTTCTGATTATTTTTCAAGTGATCATGATGTGAACGAGGATGCCGGAAGCTTTGTTGGAGATCAGGATTCCGCTGGTGACTATGCTGGTGGTGTTTATGCGGATGGTGCAGGAGCGGCTCTTGAGGATACATTAGCTGATGTTGCCATGTATTATTTTGCCAATGATTTGGCTCCATCGGTATCTGATTCACTCAGCCTTGATTTGCATAATCAGCTCATTTCGCATCAGCATATGGTCACTTTTTCTGTGGGTTTTGGGGTTAAAGGGGATGTTGATGCAACGCCGAGTATTTATGATAGATCGGGCTCTGCTACAAGTATTTGGCCTAGTATTATCAACCCTCACGATACGGTAGAAAAGATAGATGATTTGCATCACGCCGCATTTAATGGACGTGGAGCCTATGTGAATGCATCTAATTCAGAAAATTTGAAAACGGAATTAGATAGTATTATTACAGAAATAGGTGTGCGTGTAGGTAACACTGCTACAGGGGCTTCTTTTAGTTCGTTTGAATTAATTGATGGTGAGTTTCGTTTTGATACTAACTATGAAACCGTTAATTGGTCCGGAGATTTAAAAGCGTTTGAATATATCTCTGCCACTAACCAGTTTGCAGAAGCTCCTACATGGTCTGCAGACGAAAGAATGGAAAGTAGGGTAAATCGTGAGTCGGATCGACAAATAATTACCTATAACGGCACTAAAGGCATTCCTTTTCAATTTTCATTTTCCACTGATTATCGGGCAGTGGGTGGCTCAAGTGATGAAGATAAATTAAGTGCAACGCAAGTGGAAGATCTACTCACATTAGCTCCGTACATAACGGGTGATCTGATTCCTTATAAAGATTATGCGGGAAGTGATGCTGCGGAATTGGAAAAAATTACTAAGAACCAAGCTTATGGCGAAGTATTAGTTAATTATTTAAGAGGAGATGGCAGTTACGATGGTCTCTCCCTTGATAAAACCACTACAGCATCGGGTGTTAGTTTTGATAGCGATATAGATGCATCCAGCTTGTATTCATTTAGAGATCGAAATGGCCGTTATATTGGCAGTTTAGTTCACTCTCAGCCTGAATTTGCCAAAGTGCCCAATAATTCTTACCCCGATCAAATTGCTTCCGGTTCTGATACCGATTTGTATTCGACTTTTGTCAGTGATAAAAGTGATCAGCGAGCTATGATTTATGTTGGCGGCAATGATGGTATGTTGCATGGTTTTTATGCTAAAAATACCACTGCTATCAATGGTGATGGTGTAGAAGAGATTCAAGTAGAAGATGGTGGGCAAGAAGTATTTGCTTATATTCCCAGTATGCTTTCAGACACACAAAATGGGGGTAAAGGCTTACATCAATTGTCGCAATCGACTTATGAGGGGTTGGCTTATGTTGATGGTAGCCCAAATGTATCTGACGTGTTTGTGGATCGTGCTCCTAATACCAACTTTAGTGCCTCCTTTATAGAGTCCCAGTGGCGAACGTATTTAGTGGGGGGGTTACGTGCGGGAGGTAAGGGTATTTATGTATTAGATGTTACTAATCCAGATATTGATGGTACTGACGCCCCTAACCTAAGTAAAGCAGAGGGCACGGATCTAGACGGCAAGTCAGTGGCAGAAAAGGTAGTGGTTAATGAATTTACACATGAAAAACTAGGTCATATCTACGGTCGCCCAAAAATAGGGAAAATGAATAATGGTCGTTGGGCGGCTATTGTAGGAAATGGTTACAATAGCTCTTCTACTGAATCAGGCACGGCATCTCTTTTTATTGTGTATCTAGACGCACCACAGGAAAGTATAAACGAAGCGAGCGATATAAATGGTGTGTTGAATAGTGGTAATGGTGACTATACGATGATCACTGCTAGTGAAAACAGTTGGTATACTTGTGCAAATACAGGTGATACATGTACTTTGCCAGCAGAGATGAATGTACGTTACGGAGTGGAAGGTGACTATCACTATAGTACTACGCCACTCGTAGCAGGTGATTATACTTGTGATAGTAGCTTTTTGGGGATTGCCGTAGCGGGTGGAGCAACGTGTTCATATAGCGACAGTAATGGTTTATCACAGCCAGAAATAGTTGACTTAGATGGTAACGGTACGATTGATCGAATTTATGCGGGTGATCTTCATGGCAATATGTGGGTGTTTGATGTCTCTACAGATGGTGAGATAGGAGCAAAAAGCTGGACGCTTCATAATAACCAATCTAAACCACTTTTTACCGCTTGTGCAGGTAGCTTGTCGGGTGGAGTCTGTAAGTATAGTGAGCGTCAACCAATTACGTCTAAACCGTTAATTCGGAATAACCCAATAAGAACCTTATCAGGCGATAATACGCCAAACAAAATGGTCTTTTTTGGTACTGGTCAATATCTGACGGATAGCGATCCCGGTAGCATTGTAGATCAAAGTTTTTACACCGTATGGGATGCCGGTGCGAACGCGATAGGGTTATCTAAATCGGACTTGATACCTCAAACAATAGAGTCTTTTTTAGATGGGGCAATACGTAAAATTAGTAGTTCGCCAGTAAACTATAGTTTATCTTCTACTCCAAAGGTGATGGGTTGGTACTATGTAACTTTGCCGGGCTCAGGTATCGGTAGTGCCGAGCGAGTGACCTTGGCTCCCCTATTTATTGGTAATATAGTAATATTTTATACATTAATCCCCAACGAAGGTATATGTAATGCTAGAGCAGGTAGTGGTTACATAATGGCAGTTGATGCGTTAACCGGAGGGAATCCGCCTATTAGTGTTTTAGGCGTCGATGGCGGTGATAATATAGCGGGTAAAAAAGTTGGCAGTGTGATTGTTGGGGGTGGTTTTGTAAAAACAGATGATGATAGCAAGTTAATTACTAAAACTGCTAATAAGGATGTTACGACAGAAACATTAACGCCTGATGATCTAAGTGATCCAAGTGTTACTCCTGGAGATTTATTTAAAAATAGAGGGCGAAAATCATGGTCCATACTGAGATAGGTTTACGGCCAACAAGAATAAAAAAACAAAGTATTATTCTTTTATTCTTGTTGCTGACCGCTTTTTGTTCTTTAGCGAGTGATGGCCAAGATAGCGGTGGGAGTAGTGATCCTCGTATTACCGCTGTAGATCATTCATCACATACTGTTATTATCAACGATTCCGCGTTTAAGATGTTAATAGGTTTAGATGTATATATTTACGATGGAAAAACACGTAAAAAGAAAAAAGTGAATCGCTATGCTCTCAAAAAAGATGATTTGGTTTATTTTACTGCCGAAACTCGAAATAGGCAGCGATATTTGAGTGAAATAACTATATTTCGTTAGGAGTTAACCTATTCGAAATTGTGTGGAGAAATGATCGATGAGAAAATTTTTAAATAAAGGCTTCACTCTTGTTGAATTAATGATAGTGGTAGCGATTATTGGCATTTTGGCCACAATTGCTTATCCTTCGTATCTTGATCACGTTAATACCTCTCGAAGAGCTGAAGCGATATCTGCACTGGTGAGTGTTGCTTCAAATCAGGAACGTTTTTATACGATCAATGGTAACTATGCCTCATCGGTAACTGCGAACATAGGTCTAGGCTTGAGTGGCCAAAGTGAAACAGGGCTGTATACATTAACCGTAAATGCTGATGCAGTAACAACCTATACTTTAACTGCCGCCCCAAATAATTGGGTGGACGCATTGTGTGGTAGCTTTTTTTTAGATAATTTAGGGAGGCGCGGTGTTACTGGTAATCCCGATGGAGATGCAGTTGTTGGTTCTGTAGGCCCACCAATAGTTATAGATAATGATGATGTTGACACTTGTTGGGGTTAATTTACTATTTGCAATCAGTTTTTTTTATTTCATGCTTTCTTCCTAGTCTAGCTCTTCCACTCCGATAAATAATAAGCTTACTTATGTATTTTATGTTGTCTATAGTTGGGCATAGCGTAAATGTACCATTTTGGTAAACGGTTGAACCGTCGCTAACATAGCGTAAGTAGCGCGATGTTCCTGAGGCTCTCCAGCGTATTTGATAGTTCTTTTGTGCTATATCTTCTATTCTGTCGATTATTTCTGCGTTATCTCTACGCTTATTATCATTTGTGTCGCTAAAAATCATTAGCGGCTGTTGCCAGTCATTTATGCAGTCTATTTGATTTGTGCTTGGGCACAATATTACAGTAGTCGCTTGAAAAGCGGCTTTCGAACGTGTGTATTGGATCAAAGTAAATAATTTTTGCTTAAGTGCGTCGCGCTGGGTTGATGCGATAATTGACTGAAAAGAAGGGATGGCGACAGAATGCAGAATAGATATTATTGTTAATGTACAGAGTAGCTCTAGTAGAGTAAAGCCACGTTGGGTCAGTTTTTGACTTGTCATTGTTCTCATCCTTGAGAGTTTTATCGCTACATCCTGTAGCTGCAGAGTTTAGGGTATTCGTTTTTATTCTTCACTGTCAATATCTATTTTTAACTTTTTAAGTCGATAACGCAAGGATCTAAAGCTGATGCCTAGTTTTTTGGCTGCTGAAGTTCTATTCCAGCGATGATTATTTAATACATTTAATAATATATTTTTTTCAATTCTCTCTAAATATTCGTCAATAGTTTCTTTGTTTGGATCGAATAAACGGTCATTTTTTTGTTCAGTTATATCGCGAACCTCGTCAACAACTGACTTGTTTTCAGTTGTTGTGGAAACGTCTGCTGTGGTAATGCCTACAGGTTCTGTTAATAGTAAATGTTCTGCACTGATATTGTTGTCTTCTGCAAGTGCGCAAGCACGTTCCAAAATGTTTTCTAACTCTCTAATGTTGCCTGGGAATGTATATGTTTGTAATTTTTGTAATGCATCATTGTTGATGTGATTTTTTGTTTGGTGGTTTTGGTGTGAAATTTTTTCTAGAATAAAATTACTGAGTAATTGTATGTCTTCTGGTTTTTCTCTCAGTGGAGGAACTAAAACTTCAATAACGTTGACTCGGTAGTATAAATCACTTCGAAAGTTTCCATTGGTAACAGCGCCTAATAAGTTTTGATGTGTTGCACTAATAATGCGAACGTCAACGGGTAGCTCTGATTGTGAGCCTATGGGTCGAATACTTTTTTCTTGAATAACGCGCAGAAGTTTGACCTGCATCTCTAGAGGAAGATCAGCTATTTCATCCAGAAAAAGCGTGCCACCATGCGCAGCTTGAAATAAGCCTTGTTTATCTTGATGTGCTCCGGTGAAACTGCCTTTTTTATGTCCGAAAAACTCACTTTCCATTAACTCCTTAGGTATGGCGCCGCAGTTAATAGCAATAAATGGTTGGTCTTTTCTGATGCTAGATTTATGTATGGCACGAGCAGCTACCTCTTTACCGCTGCCCGATTCACCAGTAATGAAAATAGGGGCTTGAGAGCGTGAAACCTGTTCAATTTTTTGTTTCAGCAACTGTATTGGTGGCGATACCCCAATGATGTCATCAATAGCTTTTCGCTCTCCTGATGAACTTGTCGTTGTTGCATTGGTAATAAGTTGTCGTAAGTTTTGTAAGTCCACAGGCTTGTTGATAAAGTCAAATGCGCCAAGTTTCATTGCGTCAATAGCAATGTCCATTGAGCCGTGAGCCGTAATAACGATAACTGGAGTTCGAGTATGTTTTTTCGTGATATGTTTTACAATCTCTAAACCTGATCCATCAGGTAATCTTAAGTCAGTGATGCATAACTGAAATGTATGCTGTTTAAGGTTTTCGTAAGCTTGCTCTACATTCTCTGCGCAGTAAGCAGTTAACCCCATGCGAGATAATGTGATAGACAATAGTTGTCTTATATCGGGTTCATCGTCTATAACTAGTATTTTACTATTCATCGGTAATGTTTTTTTGTTTGGAATCATTAAAGGTTAAGCGGAAGCAGCTTTTTTGTGTGTCGGTTTTTTGTAAATAGAGGATGTCGGCTTTATTGGCTTCGCATAGTTCTTTGCATAGGTATAAACCTAGGCCTGAACCGCTAGTTTTTGTTGTAAAAAACGGTTCGAATATTTGATTGAGGTCGGTATCTTTTATACCGTCGCCTTCGTCTAATACATCAATGTAAGGAAGTTTCGAGTGTTCGTTTATACCAACGTTTATATAAATAACGCCCTTTGTATTTTGTTTTTTTCCATGCCGAATACCATTGTCTACTAAATTAGTAATTATTTGTTGTAGATGGTTGGGGTCAATGCGCCCATAAATATGATCTTTACTCATCGAACAAATAATCTGTGATGTATGTTGAGACTGGTAGTTGCTACAAAATGTAGATACCCACTCACACAAGTTAATCATCTCTGGAGAAGATTGTTTTCGACGAGAAAACTGTAAAATATTATTGATTGTCTGATCAATACGTTGAGAGTTGACTTGAATCATTCTGAGTAACTCTTGATCACTGCGATGAATATACTCAGACTCATCTAGTAATTGGCTAGCATGGCTGATAGCTCCTAGAGGGTTACGTATTTCATGAGCAATACTTGATGTAAGTCTTCCCAGAGACGCTAGTTTAATTTGTTGTGCTTCTTGGTTGATGCGTTTCTCGTCTTCAATAAAAAGCATTAGAGCATTAATTTGCGGATCAGGTAATTGAGTAAAGCTAACTCTTATTTCGTGATGCCCCTCCATGTTAATTGTCATTTCATTAGGGGGTACTTGTTTTTGTTGCCATGCAGTAAGCACACTCTTAAGTGCAGGAATATCTTGTGGTTGACGAAAGGTGGTATTCTCGCTCAATAGTTTTTCTGCAGCATTATTGATGAGTAATACTTCTTGTTGGTGATCAATAACAACAATGCCTGCTTGAATAGTTTCTATAATGCGCTGGCTAATGTTTTGTAAGTACTCAGCCCTTTGTACTTGTTTTTCTATTAAAAATTCACTTTTTTCTAACTTTTTCGATAATAATCGAAAAACAATAGCCGCTATAAATAATGCCGTGCCGGTTAGTCCGGCTGTAAATAGGTATTGGTTATTGTTAGTACTATCTAGTGAGTTTAGCAGGCTATTAAATAGTATGAGTAATGATGCAAATGCAGCAAGCGCCACACTGGTTTTTCCGCGCAAAAAAGTGCCGCCAATGGCCATAGGAATAAGAAGTAAATAACCAAGCCCTCCGATCATACTGTCGCTAGTATAAATCATCTGTATTAAAGCAACGAAATCAATAACTAATAGAAAAATGATATGTGCACTTTTGGCTTTGAGTACCCCCATTAGCATCAGTGCCAATGAGAAAAGGCAAAACCCGATATAGATGTAACTAGTATAAATAAACACCGTAGGACTACCTGCGCCTAAAAACTCCTGCCCTAAACCAGATAGAAACAACGCGGCAAGCAAGACGCCCATGGCTAGGCGATAATAGATATAAACCGTAAATAAGCGTGTGTTTTCGGAGCTAGCGTTATTATTATGCATATTTAAGTGGAAGAGAGCTTTCCCTTTGTTGATGGTGTTCGGTTATTATAGGGGTTTATCTCAGCGTATCAAAATAATGGACTTTTGTGTGTTTGGTGTCGTGTATTCAAGTGGAGTAAACGTTAGGTGGAGTCAGAGTCGAAATGTCGTTAGTCAATGTAGTTATGGCGCAAATAAACCCGCTGGTCGGTGATATCGAAGGGAATGTTGCTAAGGTGATCGAGTCTACGATCACGTCTCAACAGCAACACAATGCAGATTTGGTGGTTTTCCCTGAGCTGACTCTTTGTGGTTACCCTCCTGAAGATTTGCTATTGCGTTCAAGTATGGATGTTCGTATAGCCGATGCGCTTTTGTTGCTAGCATCACAGTCATTTACTGCAACAATAGTGGTTGGATATCCTAAGCGAGAGGGGGGTGCCCATTACAATATGGTGGGTGTATTACAGCAAGGTCAATGGATTGCAGAGTATGCTAAGCAGCATTTACCTAATTATCAGGTATTTGATGAAAAACGTTATTTTGAGGCAGGCAAAGCAGCCACCGTATTTGATTTTCATGGTATTCCTACGGCATTAAGTATTTGTGAAGATATTTGGCATGATGAGCCATTGCTTCAAGCGAAGGCTGCAGGCGCTAACTTGTTGATCAATATTAATGCCTCTCCTTTTCATCAGAGTAAGCAGCAAGAGCGTGTCGATTTACTGTCTCATAGAGCCAAACAGGGTGATATGGCAATTGTGTATGTGAATCAAGTAGGAGGACAAGATGAGCTGGTATTTGATGGTGGCTCGTTTGTGGTGAATGCTGATGGCCAATGTCCTGTACAAGCGCCCTTGTATGAAGAAGGTTTGTTCTTGGCGCAATGTGCTTGTGTGCCGAATATGTCTGAAGTGAGCTTTATGGAGAGTGTTGATTCTGTTGCGCCACCTATGTGTGACTTATCTGTTATTTATCAGGCGCTGGTGCTTGGGTTGCGTGATTATGTGAATAAAAACTGTTTTCAGAAGGTAGTTTTAGGTTTGTCTGGAGGAATAGATTCCGCGTTAACCTTGGCTATAGCGGTGGACGCATTAGGTGCGGATAAAGTAACGGCGATTATGATGCCTTTCCTCTACACCTCAGAACTGAGTAAAGAAGACGCTGCCGAACAAGCAAAACGCTTAGGTGTGCAATATGACAGCATTGCGATAGAAGGTGTTTATAGTGCATTTATGTCTAGCTTAGAGCAGCAGTTCTCCGGCTTGCCCACTGATTTGGCTGAGCAAAACTTACAGGCAAGATGTAGAGGCGTGTTGTTAATGGCGATCTCTAATAAAACCGGCTGTTTAGTCTTAACGACAGGAAATAAGAGTGAGCTAGCAGTGGGTTATTCGACTCTCTATGGTGATATGGCAGGGGGGTTCGATGCATTGAAAGATGTGCCAAAAACGATGGTGTTTGAGCTAGCTAAATATAGAAATAGCATGGGTGATGAAGTTATCCCTCTCTCGGTAATCGAGCGACCGCCATCAGCGGAATTGGCTCCTGATCAAAAAGATGAGGATAATTTACCGCCTTATGAGGTGCTTGATCAAATACTTGAGCGTTATATAGAACATGACCAAAGCGCAGATGCGATCGTTAATGCTGGCTTTGATAAAGAGACGGTTTATCGAGTGATTCGTTTAGTCGATATTAACGAGTACAAACGCCGACAATCGCCTGTTGGTGTGAGGATATCTAAAAAAGGCTTTGGTCGTGATCGACGTTATCCGATTACTAATGGTTGGAAAATAGGCGTTTAGCCGCTCTTTTGTATAGCAGCTGTGAGCTTGTCTATTAGTTGTGAGATTAGCTATTAACTGGAAGACAGATTGACAGATTAATCCTGTAAGCCTTTCTTGTTAGTTAGCCCCTGAATGGCTCAGAGTAGGGGCTTTCTAGCGTTAAAGAGAGGCTGATAAGGCGCTTATACTTAGTTGGCTGTTGCTGGATTATAGAGTTTTTCACTATCAAATCCGGGCGGTTTCGGGCTTCCTAAAACGCCGAACGAAATCTTGCTGAGCCAAGAGCTAATAGAGGTTGTGCTGTAAGTATAATCAAATTCACCACTTGCTTTTAGAGCTGGATGATTAGGGAAGTTGGTACGCAGTACTTCAAGACTGTTTTCTGCTAAGTCATGCATCTTCATTTCATGATAGCCTTGAATCATGACGGCAAGTGCGTCAGGTATTGCGCTAGTTTCCTGAAAATTTTCCACTACATATCGCCCACGATTGGCTGCTGCTAAAAATGCTTTGCGCTCTAGGTAGTAATTGGCAACGTGGATTTCATGTCGGGCTAATAGGTTATGTAAGAAAGTCATACGTTTAAGTGCATCAGGTGCGTATTCGCTTTCAGGGAATAGCTTAACAAGTGTTGAAAAGTGATTAAAAGATGATCTTGCTGCGCTAATATCACGTTTGCTGAGGTCAACATTAAAAAACTGCTGGAGAAATGTCTTAGCGTCAGGGAAACTGATGAGTCCTTTCATATAATAAGCGTAATCAACATTGCGGTGCTGTGGGTGAAGACGAATAAAACGATTGGCAGAGGCGGTGGCTGATTCTTTTTGGTCAAAGCCATAGTGAGCATAAATAAGTGATAATTGTGCTGATTTAGAATATTCACCAAATGGAAATTTTTTCTCCATGAGCTGTAAGTATTTAATAGCATCAAGAAAGTTGTCTCGTTTTAAGTCTTTTTGCACTTGTTCATAAAGTTCGGCCTCAGTGCCAAAATTAGTTAAACTGAGCTGGTTAGCTGTGCAGCCACCAATAAAAACACTGAGTACTACCAATATAAAAAATAGATGGCGTTTCGGTGAATGAAGAAGAGTAAAAAAGTGAGAAAGCATCATAAAACCGGAAAAATTAAGAAGTAGTTGAAATCAGAATTGACATTATTCCGCTATTTAACCACAGTGTATAACCGAATACCAACAAGGCTTTTTTTATTACTATCGATATGACTAAATCTATTCAAGAACAATGCATTGTGCCAGACACTGATGCGGGTAAGCGGGTTGATCAAGTTGCCGCAAGTTTGTTTCAGCAGTATTCCCGTTCTCGTATTCAAGAGTGGATTAAGCAAGGAACCATTTTAGTTGACGGGCAAAAGTGCCGATCTAAAGATAAGTTGTTGAGCGGTGAAATGATTACTTTAGCGGTTGAGCTGATAGAGGATGATCGCTGGTTGCCACAAGATATCGCCATTGATGAGGTGTATAGCGATGAACACATTATTATCATCAATAAGCCGGCGGGACTGGTGGTGCATCCCGGAGCGGGAATGCCTGATGGCACACTTTTGAATGGTTTATTATTCCACTACCCAGAATTGTCAACCTTGCCTCGGGCAGGTATTGTGCATCGTTTGGATAAAGACACTACTGGCTTAATGGTTGTCGCTCGCTCTTTATTAGCGCATACCAGCTTGGTTCAGCAGTTGCAGGATCGTAGTTTAGGGCGTGAATATGAAGCGGTTGTGATGGGGGAGTTAACCGGAGGCGGCGTAATAGATAAGCCTATTGGCCGTCATCCAACGCAACGTATCAAGATGGCAGTGATAGACCGAAGCCATAGGCGCGGTGGTTATAGTGATGAGTCTTCTCGTCCAGACTCTCAGGCAGGCAAAGAGGCCATCACGCACTACCGCTTGCTGAAGCGATTTAGCGGATACACTCATATTGCTTGTCAGTTAGAAACAGGACGTACCCATCAAATACGTGTTCACTTAGCACACAGTAATCATCCATTAGTGGGTGACCCCGTATATTTAACCAGACAAAAATGGGTGGCGGGTACAGTAGTAGAGCTAAAATCCATTTTGACCGCTTTTACAAGGCAAGCCTTGCATGCGAGAAAATTAACGCTGGTGCATCCGCAATCGGGTGATACGCTGGAGTGGGAATCAGAATTACCTAAGGATATGCAGGCATTACTCGCGGCCTTGGCAGAATATGCCTAAAATATGTCGCTGAATTAAAGAGGTGCAACGTCGATGTACAACATCCAATGGATAAAGTGGCCTGCGCCACCTAATGTGAAAGCATGTTATACCCTACGTTCCGGAGGAACCAGTCAGCCACCCTACAGAAGCTTTAATCTAGGAGCGCATGTAGGTGATAATAGTTTTGATGTTGCCGCTAATCGTCGGCAACTCTCAAAAAATCTACAGCAAGACGATATTACTTGGCTAAATCAAGTGCATGGTACGCGGGTATTGTCACTCGATTCTCTTTCTGTAGGTCCTGCTTCTACAGGATCCGTTTCTAGGCATTTCACTTCTACTGCTCCTGTTGATGCGTCTATTGATGGTAATGCTAATCCAGTTAACATTGAAGAAGCCGATGCGAGTACAACAAGCCAAAAAAATCGCCTGTGTTGTGTCATGACTGCAGACTGCCTGCCGGTGTTTTTTTGCAATAAAGAAGGTTCGCAGGTGGCGGTTGCTCATGTGGGTTGGCGGGGCTTGTTAGGCGGAATAATACAAGAAACTCTGTCTACATTTTCGCCATCTTCTCCCGTCATCGCTTATCTAGGCCCTGCCATTAGCGCTCAAGCTTTTGAAGTGGGTGATGACTTACGCATGGCTTTTTTATGTCACAACACATCGTTTACTCATCATTTTGAGGCTTCACAAAACGTTAACAAGTGGATGGCTGATTTATACGGCATAGCAACAGTGATTCTAAATCAATCAGGTGTTGATGAGGTTTATGGTGGTGACCGCTGTACCTTTACCGAAAAAGATGCATTTTTTTCTTATCGCCGCGATGGCACTACGGGTCGTATGGCGAACCTTATTTGGTTAGAATAGCGCGTTTATTAGTTTGCTCTATGTTTTGAATTTACGTTCGCTCATAGGGACAGCTGGTTCGACCAGTAAAGTAGTTTATATCGTTATCTCCCCCTAATTTTTCGAGAACAAATACATGTCTACCACCAACAATTCAGAAACTAGAGAGATAGGTAAAAAGTGGTACCGTGAGCCTTGGGCATGGTTCATTTTAACGCCGCTCATTGTCATAGTGATTGTCTGTTTTATTTATGGGTCGGTTGCGTGGCGTTATGCTGATGATCGGGTGGTAGATAATTATTACAAAGAAGGGCGTTTAATTAATGCCCGTCTAGACGAAGACTTACTTGCGGGTGAACTAGCGCTTAGTGCTAAATTAATGTTTGATGCCTCTATTGGTGAATTAGCGATTATTCTTGAGAATAATGCACAGGAATACCCTGACGCAATCTATCTAGAAATGAGTCATGCATCGGATCAATCTCAAGATCATAAGATAACCTTGCAGCATGTTGCACAAGGCCATTATCAGGCAGAATTAGATCGCGAATTACAATATCGTTGGTATTTGCGTCTGCGCTCCGATGGTAAACCACCACCAATCGATACCGCTGATGCGATTAACGCCGCTGATGATGTGTGGCGTTTACGTGGAGAAATTGATTTTTCTAAACAGTCATCAGTGACGTTAATCGCTAACTGGTAATCGAACTTATGCACATTGTTTTAACGATGAACTCTGTTTACAGGGTGCACTATTAGCGTGAGTAAGCAATCACAACACTCTTCTATAGATTGTTATCACTGTGGCTTACCCGTTGATAAGGCGGGTGAGTTTGTTTTAAGTATCCAGCAGCAAGAGCGAGAGTTTTGTTGCCCTGGTTGTTTGGCAGTTGCCACTATTATCAACGACGATGGTTTAGAGCAGTTTTATCAGTTCCGTTCGCAGCTCAATCGAAAACCCAAACAACAAAAAGAATCCTTTGCCTTATATGATCGTGATGATATTCAGCAAAGCTTTGTGGAATATCACACTGCTACTGCAGGTACACAATCCAAGTCTCCGCAAGCAGGGCTTCTACAAGTAGAGCCGCTAAAAACAGATCTCCTAAAAACAGAACCTCTGCAAGAAAGCTCATCATCTGAAGAGCTCTCACAAATACAAGAAAGCACCGCTTACTTATTGCTGGACGATATTACTTGTGCAGCCTGCGTTTGGCTAATCGAGCAACATCTAAAAAGCATTCAGGGTGTGGTTTCGGTCAGCGTTAATGCAGATACGCATCAATGCGCAGTACGCTGGAATCGTCAGCAAGTGAGTTTAAGTCAGTTGATGCTCTCACTAGACGATATTGGCTACCGCCCTCATCCCTTTACCCAAGACAAAAATGAAGAGCAGCAGCAACGTTATCAGCGCATGGCATTAATGCGTTTAGGGGTGGCGGCTTTTGGTATGATGCAGGTGGGTATGGTGGCTATCGGCTTACATGCGGGTGCTATACAAGGTATTGATGATCAATGGCTTTCACTGCTGCGTTGGGTGAGCTTAATTGTTGCCACACCGGTGGTGGTGTTTAGCGCGCAACCTTTTTGGTCGACTGCATGGAAAAATCTTTTGCTGGGTCAGCTGACGATGGAAGTGCCTGTCTCCATTGCTATCATATTGGCTTATTGTGCCAGCGTTTGGGCAACGGTGATGGGAACCGGCGAAGTCTATTTTGATTCTGTATCCATGTTTACCTTTTTTCTATTGTGGGGGCGTTATTTAGAAATGCGCACCCGCTATAAAAACCGCCGCCAAACTCATGTGACTGCGCGTTTATTACCTCTGGTGGTAAAACGTGTATTGCCCAGCAGTACCGCATCTACGGTAGAGTCAGATGAAAATATAGCGAAGCAAATTGAAGAGGTTGTGCTGGCTGAGTTGCAGTTAGGCGATTATGTGCACATTATTTCTGGGGACAGTATCCCTTGCGATGGAGAGGTTGTAGAAGGGCATAGCTCGGTGAATGAATCGCTCATTACGGGCGAAGCTGATCCTGTACCTAAGCAAGTAGGCGATCATGTTATTGCTGGCACGGTAAATATGGATGGCGTGTTACTGATAAAAACAACCGCGACTCAGCAGCAGACTCGCCTATCAACCATAGAGCGTCTAACCACGTTTGCCGAACAAGATAAGCCCAAAGTACAAGAACTGGCGAATACGGTATCGCGTTATTTTGTTGGAGCGGTGCTTGTTGTCTCTGTCGCTGTTTATACTTTTTGGTACTTTTATCAGCCAGAGTTAGCCTTTTGGATTATGTTATCAGTATTGGTCGTGACGTGTCCTTGCGCGTTATCTCTCGCCACACCAACGGTGTTGACAGCAACTATATCTAAAATGCGCGCTCATGGTCTACTCGTTATTAAGGGGCATGTGATTGAAACCTTAACCCATGTGAATCATACGGTCTTCGATAAAACGGGCACGCTTACTCATGGTAAGCCTTGTGTTGCGGAGGTGAAGCTCATTGATTCAGGTGTAGATGAGTCATTCCTTAGCGAGTCAGTTAGTCCGTTAAGCAAAGAGCAGGTGTTAGCGATAGCCGCAGCCATAGAAAGCGGTTCATCGCATCCTATCGCGCATGCGTTTACTCAAACCCAGCCTGAAGTAAAAACGGAAGCGGCAACTGAAGCGGTAACTGAAGTAAAAGTACGTTATTCAGCAAAATCTCAAACCTTACATACGGGTGCTGGAGTGGAGGGCATTGTCCATATTGATGGGCAGGCTCAGCGTTATTTTTTAGGCAAGCCCGATTTTTTACATAACGATCTGCATCTGCCTTCAGCAGGGCAATGGTTGTTATTAAGTGGGGTGTTGAGTGGAGTGTTAAGTGAGGCGTTGGGCCAAGAACTAAGCCAAGAACTAAGCCAAG
>AEVK01000007.1 GCA_000209515.2 gamma proteobacterium IMCC1989 | reverse complement strand
CCTTCTATTACGCATAGCCGATAATAGAAGGTGTTTTTTTATGTGAGGTTTGAAATGAGTGAAGAATTTTTTTATTTTCTGCAACAGTTACTAAATGGTTTAACAGTTGGTAGTACTTATGCGCTAATCGCCATTGGATATACTATGGTGTATGGCATTATCGGTATGATTAACTTTGCCCACGGTGAAGTGTATATGATTGGAACCTATGTGACGTTTATCGCCATTACAGGTCTTACTATGCTGGGCATTGAATATATGCCATTAGTTATCTTATGTGCATTAATCATTGCCATTGTTGCGTCCTGTTCCTTTGGTTGGGCGATAGAACGTACCGCTTATCGGCCTTTGCGCGGTACAAATAGATTAATCCCCCTCATTTCAGCTATCGGTATGTCGATTTTTTTACAGAATTATCTGGTACAGGCACAAGGCGCTAGAGATATTGGCCTGCCTCCCATGATTACTGGTGGCTGGAGCTTTGGCCCCGACAATTTTCAAGCTAGCGTATCGTATATGCAGTTAATTATTTTTATTGCGACTGCCGTTTCTATGCTGGCACTCACCACATTCATTTCAAAATCTAAAATGGGTAGAGCTTGCCGCGCAGTTGCACAAGATCTACAAATGGCAAATTTATTAGGTATTAATACCAACCGAGTTATTTCAACCACATTTGTTATTGGTGCTGCACTAGCGGCGTTGGCAGGTGTGTTATTAGGTTTATATTACGGTATCGCTAATCCATACATTGGCTTTATAGCTGGTTTAAAAGCATTTACGGCTGCGGTTCTTGGTGGTATTGGCAGTATTCCTGGCGCGATGCTAGGTGGATTAATTTTAGGGGTTACCGAAAGTTTTACTGCTGGCTACTTTAGCGCAGAGTACAAAGATGTTGTTGCCTTTAGTTTACTTGTCTTGATATTACTATTCCGTCCAACGGGTTTACTCGGCAAGCCAGAAGTAGAGAAAATATAATGAAAAAGAATATTAATCATAGTCTCTTTACGGCGCTTATTACTTTTATTGTTTCATTTCCTTTATTGGGTTTATCTCTGGTATCGGTCAATGGTTCTTTAACGATTCAAGGTGCCGACAACTCCACAATGATAATGATCGGCGTGGCCATTAGCATCGTATTTATATTTCAGCTTTATCGTGAAAAAATTCTACACATGCTAGGAATGTTACCAACACCTTCTTTACCCTTTAAACAAGCTTACAAAAACTCTTCTCTAGAAAAACGTACGACATTAAAAAAGTTTTTTATGGTCGGCTTAATTCTATGCGTTATTATTTGGCCTTTCATGAGTTCTCGTGGCGCGATTGATTTAGCGACACTCGTGCTCATTTATGTGATGTTAGGCTTAGGTCTCAACATCGTTGTCGGCCTAGCGGGTTTATTAGACTTAGGCTATGTCGCATTCTATGCCGTAGGCGCTTACAGCTATGCCTTACTGTCTGAATACTTTGGCTTGTCGTTTTGGGTAGCATTACCTATTGGCGGAATGCTAGCGGCCTTATTTGGTTTTTTATTGGGTTTTCCTGTTCTACGTTTGCGCGGTGATTATCTTGCCATTGTGACACTAGGTTTCGGAGAAATTATTCGCATTTTATTAAATAATTTCACTAACCTTACTGGTGGTCCAAACGGTATCAGCGACATTCCTAAGCCAACACTATTTGGTATGGAATTTGGCCGTCGCGTCAAAGAAGAAGGCAATACGCTTTTTCATGAAGTCATGGGCATCGCTTACAGCAGCTCGTATAAAGTGATCTTTCTATACATTCTTGCGGTTATTTTAGTGATATTCACACTGTTCGTGATTCACCGCTTAATGCGTATGCCGGTTGGTAGAGCATGGGAAGCACTAAGAGAAGACGAAATAGCGTGTCGCTCGCTAGGACTCAACCGCACCGCCATTAAACTTTCGGCTTTTACTATCGGCGCAGCATTTGCTGGTTTTGCTGGATGCTTCTTTGCCGCCAGACAAGGTTTTATTAGCCCAGAGTCATTCACCTTTATCGAATCGGCAATTATTCTTGCCATCGTGGTATTAGGCGGAATGGGCTCACAAGTCGGCGTTATTTTGGCAGCCATTGCCATGACGGTTTTACCTGAGCTAGCGCGCGGTTTTGATGAATACAGAATGTTAATGTTTGGCCTAATGATGGTACTCATGATGATATGGCGCCCTCAAGGTTTGGCGCCCGCACAACGCCCCCACATGGAGATCAAAAATGATGCCTAATATTTCCAACAATGAACCCGTATTACACGCAGAAAACTTGGTCATGCAATTTGGCGGTCTTGTGGCAGTTAACGGCGTTTCTCTTGATGTACATCAAAAACAAATCGTTTCTATCATTGGGCCAAACGGTGCTGGTAAAACCACCGCATTTAATTGTTTAAGTGGTTTTTATACACCTACCGCGGGCACTATTCGTTTTATGGGCGAAGATATTCATACACTGCCAGATTTTAAAATCTCTCTCAAAGGCTTAGTTCGAACCTTTCAACATGTTAGGTTATTTAAAGAAATGACAGTGATCGAAAACTTGTTAGTGGCACAACACCGCCACGTCAACACAGGCTTATTGTCTGGATTGTTTAAAACAGGCTCTTACAAAAGAAAAGAAAACGAAGCAATGGAGCGAGCTAAGCATTGGCTTAATAAAGTCGATATGTTTGATGTTGCTAATCGCGAAGCAGGAAATTTATCCTACGGACAGCAACGTCGTTTAGAGATTGCTCGCTGTATGGTGACGGAACCTAGCTTACTGTTACTAGACGAACCCGCTGCTGGACTAAACCCTAATGAAACACAGGACCTGAACAAACTCATTATTGGCTTAAAAGAAGAAGAGAATATATCGGTGTTATTAATTGAGCATGATATGAATCTAGTGATGGAAATTTCCGACAATATTTACGTGATTAATCAGGGACAGCCTCTAGCATCTGGAACGCCAGAAGAAATACGTAATAACACTGACGTCATCAAAGCTTATTTGGGAGAAGTGTAATGCTACGATTAGAAAATGTTCATACACATTACGGCCCCATCGAAGCCTTGAACGATGTATCACTAGAAGTCAATCAAGGTGAAATCGTCACACTGATTGGCGCTAATGGCGCGGGTAAATCTACATTACTCATGACAGTTTGTGGTAACCCACGCGCCAGTGCTGGTAACATTTGGCTCGATGGCGTTAATATCACCGAGAAAGAAACTGCCGAGATTATGAAAAGCGGTGTTGCCATCGTACCCGAAGGTCGACGCATTTTTTCTGGCCTCACCGTTGAAGAAAACCTACACATGGGCGGATTTTTTGTCTCTAAAGAAGAGAAAGAAGAAGAGCTAGAGCATGTGTTTGAATTATTCCCTCGATTAAAAGAGCGAATCAATCAACGCGGTGGCACTATGTCTGGTGGCGAACAACAAATGTTAGCGATTGGGCGAGCATTGATGAGCAAGCCACGCATGCTTTTTCTTGATGAGCCATCTCTAGGCTTAGCGCCCATTATTATCAATCAAATATTTGATATCATCCAGCAGTTACGCGAGGAAGGAATGACCATCTTTCTTATCGAGCAAAATGCTAACAAATCTTTACAATTAGCTGACAGAGGCTATGTACTAGAGAATGGAAAAATCGTATTAGAAGATACGGGTGATAACTTGCTAGTGAATGATAATGTTAAAAAAGCATATTTAGGCGGTTAATCTTAATTGACAATATGACAATAAATACAGTGCATTCATCATTAATGCACTGTATTTATTTACAAACTAATTTTTCTGTATCATTTCTACAATCCATCTATTCAATTTCCACCCATTCAAATCACACTTCACCTAAGGGCAACGCGGTTGTATATTTTTTTTGTTTGAGAACAACATTAGTATTAGCTGACCCTACAGACTTATTCGCCAAGAGTTTTTTCATTAAGAATAATTCTAAATCATGTACATTTTTAGCCACTATTTTGACTAAGTAATCGTATTCGCCACTAACAGAATAGCATTCAAGAATACTGTCCGACTTTTCCACAAAGTGGTCAAACTCATCTACTGTATCGTTATGATGATCATTCAAGCGAATATGAACGTAGACCATCACCGACAAACCAATCTGCTCTCGATCAACCAGTGCTACATACTGATGAATCAATTGACTATTTTCTATTTTCTCCAATCGTCGCCAACAAGCAGCAGCAGAAAGATTCACCTTTTCTGCCAATTCTTGATTGGTAATGCGACCTTGATTCTGCAACACAGAAAGAATGTTTTTGTCTGATTTATCTAGCTTTTCCATAAATAAGAAATACTCTTGATGTGCGTTATGATTTAGTGAAATATTCTTGTGTAAACCTGACAGATAACGAGTGTTTTCGCAAGAAAATTTCACCTTATATTTTTTATACTGTAGTACGTTTAACAGGTAAATAATATGGCAGGCAAGCAATCAAATTATATAGCAAAAAAAGCGGATGATGATGGCATCATTCATTATAGCGAAGAAGAGCATGACCGCTGGCGGCGACTAATGTCTCGACAAAAAAAGCTGTTTTCTTCATATGCTGCATCAGCCTACCTTGACGCCTTTGATAAAATAGCGATGTCCGAAGATCATATTCCACAATGCCATGAAATATCTAAAGTACTTTTAGAGTCTACCGGATGGTGTATGGTACCAGTACCTGCATTAATTGATTTTTCTACTTTTTTTACTATGTTATCAAATAAACAATTTCCTGCAGCGTCTTTTATTCGCTCGGAAGAAGAGTTAGATTATTTAAAAGAGCCTGATATTTTTCATGAGATACTTGGACATGCCCCCTTATTAATTGACCCTAGATATGCTGCTTTCGTTCAAGCCTATGGTAAAGCCGGTTGCCGAGCCAATAAAAAAGAACAAGTGTGGCTAGCAAGACTATTTTGGTTTACGGTTGAGTTTGGTTTATTGCGTGAAAATGATGAAGTGAAAGCATTTGGGGCAGGCATTGTTTCGTCACATAAGGAACTACCCTATTCAGTGACCGCAGATGATGTTGATCGGCGAACATTTGATGAAATTGATATCCTACGTACACCGTATCGAATTGACATATTACAACCGGTTTACTTTATCCTAGACGATCTGGATCAAATGACTTTATTATCGAAAAAAAATCTACTACAGCTCGTTAATACCGCATCAAACATGGGTTTAAAACCAAAACCTTTTTAGCGACTTTTTTATTTGAAAAATGGAAAACACACTATGACAACTAGCAATAACACTCAAGAAAACACAAAAAAATGTTTACCATGTGCTGGAATAGGTAGCGCAATGGAGCTGGATATCATCACACATGCATTGACCGAGCTGCATTCAGATTGGGCACTAATAAAAACCCCTCAACACACCATCAAAAGAAGCTTTTCATTTAAAGGCTATCGTCAAGCAATGATGTTCGCCAATGCAGTTGCCTGGGTTGCAGATAGCCAAGGCCATCACCCTGACATGTTTATTACTTATAATCAGGTTGACGTTAGCTTTACCACTCATGACCTGGGCGGCATCACTCGAAATGACTTTATTTGCGCCAGCGAAGTAGACCACTTGTGTAACTAACTACCCATCTCACTTAAGATATTACTCCTCCCCATAACACACGGCTGGCGCTGTGTGCAGCCACCCCAAACCTTTACCCACTAATCTCACTGTCGCTCAAAACCATAACAAGAGTTTTCTTTCCCTTCCTACTCGTCAAGTAGGAAAAAAAATTCTTATTTATAGATTATTTAACCACACAGGCGAGAATGCTCTCCAGTTACGTTTGTCTTGTACGAAATGTATATGATAGTTTTGTGCCACTGCTAAAAACATATCTTTGGAGAACGTCATGTTAAAAAGAATAAATAAGGCCGCACTGGTTTCCGCTTTCACACTTAGCTTTATTGCGGGAGATGTTTACGCCGCTACCGAATGGAATGTATCGCTATGGAGCAAGCGTCGTGCATTTACTGAGCACGTTGAAAAACTAGCTGAATTAGTTTCTGCAAAAACGAACGGCGACTTTCAACTCAACATCTCTTATGGCGGTCTATCTAAAAACAAAGAAAACTTAGACGGCATTTCTTTTGGCGCATTTGAAATGGCGCAATTTTGCTCGTTTTATCATGCTGCTAAAAACCCAACCATTACCGTCACTGAGCTACCTTTCGCCAAAGATGTCTCGCTCAAACGCTTGTCGGAAATTTCTCAAGCGGTCTACAGCCACCCTACTGTTGCAAAAGATTTAGCTCGCTGGAACTCGACGCTATTAATGCCATCACCTTTACCGCAATACAACCTTATTGGCGTTGGGGATACACCTAAATCATTAGCCGACTTTAAAGGCAAAAGATTACGTGGACCAGGCGGTATTGCTGGTGTTATGAGTCAATTAGGTGCGGTAAAAACAGGTGTTGCAGCGAACGAAGTGCGTCAAGCGCTGGACTCAGGCGTAATTGACACCGTGGCCTTTGCTCAACATGCGCACTTGGCATTTGGGTCTATTCAAGCAGGCAAATGGGCAACTACCAACCTCAACTTGGGTACCGCAAACTGTCCAGTAGTAGTAAACACCGATGCGATTAACTCATTGAGTGCCGAACATAAAGAAGCATTACTAAGCTCTGTACAAGAATCTCTAGACTACTACGTAGAGAATTACGAAGGTAATGTCATCAAGAAATATAACAATACCGTTACAGAAAAAGGTATCGAGCGCGTGACGTTTACAGCAGAACAAACTGCCGAGTTAAATACTTTAGCTGAATCAGTACGTGCAGCATGGATTGAAAAATATAAAGGGCAATTTGATGCGCAAGCGCTGTACGACTTCACAGCCGCAGAGTTTGCTAAGTAGGTAACACTTCAAATCAAGGATTAACTTCCTGATTCTTCGCGCTCATTTCGGTGGGCGCATTTTTTCTATATTTAGTTATTAATTGCAATTAGAAAATACTGCAAAAAATGAAGTCAACGTAAACGCTTTAAAAAAGGTTAATTTAAAAAGCATTTACCCTGACCTCATTTTTCATTTAACTCCTAGCGACAGCAACAAGAGAAACCCTTATGTCTAGTTCATCGACTGTGAGAGAGGACGATTCGCTATTGAGCCGATCCGATCGACTCTTTTTTAAAGCTGAATCTTTTTTGAATTTAATCGGCGGCGCAGTTATTTTTGCTGTTGTTTTGCTTGCCGTTGCTAACATTTTAGGCCGAAAGCTATTTGACCTCCCCGTAGATGGCTATATTGATTGGACCGAGCAATCAATGGCGTTCTTTGCTTTTATGGGTATCGCTTATTGCCAGCGCCAAGGCGGCCATATTCGTATGGATATTTTTGTGGGTAAATTACGTGGACGCATGCTGTGGTCGTTTGAACTTATTTCCACTTTCATTATGTTTGTGATGACACTGCTACTAACCTACGGCTCTTATGTGCATTTCTTACGGGCATGGACAAACGGCGATAGCTCATTTGATATCGAACTACCTACATGGCCTGCAAAGTTAATTGTACCTGTTGCACTCAGCTTATTATCACTGCGCTTAGCCTTACAACTATGGGCATATACTCGCGCCATTATAGAAAACAATGACAATCCTGTTGGTGTACCGCTGATAGAAGACGTGGCGACACAAGCAGCAAAAGAAGCAGCGACTGTTTCGGGTGCCTCGGTCGATACTGAAGCTGGTCTTACAGGAGAGAACAAATGAGCCTGTTAGACACGATGATGAACGTCACGCCTATTGAGATGGGCTTATGGGTCACCGGATTTATGTTGTTTGCCGTGATTATTGGAGTACGCGTGGCTTATGCTGCCGCGACTGCAGGGTTTTTAGGTTTGGTCTGGTATTTTTCTGCCAAGATGGGCTTTGAACGTGGCTTTATTGTGGCTTTGAAAATGGCAGGCACTATTCCGCACTCGAAAGTCTCCACCTCCGCTTTATCTCTGATCCCGGTATTTATTTTGATTGGTTTTCTAGCCTATTATGCAGGACTAACCAAAGCATTATTTGAAGCCGCTAAACGCTGGGTAGGCTGGCTACCCGGCGGTATGGCACTAGCGACGGTATTTTCTACTGCGGGTTTTGCGGCAGTGTCAGGTGCATCGGTAGCGACTTCAGCGGTGTTTGCACGCATTGCCATCCCAGAAATGTTACGCCTAGGTTACGACAAATGTTTTGCTGCTGGAGTAGTTGCCGCATCGGGAACGCTGGCATCGTTAATTCCACCCTCTGCTATCTTAGTTATTTACGCCATTATTGTTGAGCAAGATGTGGGGGCATTATTAATGGCGGGTTTTTTACCCGGTGCGGTCTCTGCGATTATTTATGCGAGCTTAGTGATCGGCCTTGCCATGAGTAATAAAAAATATGGCCCGCCGATTAAAGGCTTCACATGGAAGCAGCGCTTTGAGTCATTGCCCCCCACGCTACCTATTTTCTTCGTTGTCTTCATTATCATTTTTAGCGTGTATGGCGGCTGGGGAACCCCAACCGAAGCCGGTGCATTAGGTGCATTTGTCGTGTTCTGTATGGCCGTTTACAAAGGCATGAAGTGGGAAAACATGAAAGGCGCGCTCATGGAGGCGGGTAAACTCACAGTCATGATTTTCACGATTATCTGGGGCGTATTACTGTACGTGCGCTTTCTAGGATTCGCCGATTTACCCCACGCATTTTCTGATTGGATTGCTAACCTTGAGCAAAATCCAATGATCACCCTGCTATTAATCTTATTAGCTTACGCAGTATTGGGAATGTTTATGGATGCTATTGGCATGCTGTTACTGACACTGCCTGTCGTATTCCCTGCCGTAATTGCACTGAACGGGGGAATAGATGTGAGCGCTGCTGATTCAGCTTTTGGCGTATCGGCCACAGGCTGCGCCATTTGGTTCGGCATTATTGTAGTCAAAATGGCCGAATTCTGTCTCATTACACCACCGATTGGACTAAACTGTTTTGTGGTCGCCGGCGTGAGACCAGAACTTACCGTACAAGATGTATTTCGTGGCGTAACACCATTCTTCATAGCAGACATTTTCACCATTGGCGTACTCATCGCCTTCCCGAGCATCGTGCTTTGGTTGCCGGGTATTATGGGCATGGTGTAGAATCTTTGAAAATAGATATTAAGCGCACATATTCGCGCTTAATATCTATTAATTTATGCAACTGTAGTGGTCAACCTTTCTATTCCAGCAATTGTTTA
This sequence comes from gamma proteobacterium IMCC1989, assembly GCA_000209515.2. Lineage (GTDB taxonomy): Bacteria > Pseudomonadota > Gammaproteobacteria > Pseudomonadales > Cellvibrionaceae > Endobugula. Next base: position 1,605 of record AEVK01000007.1, on the reverse strand, counting down.
TATCCAAAAAAGCTTCTCTTTCTTTTCTGCAGGGACAGACACTCGCCTATTACCGATAAGAACCGTACTGTGTATGGTCATGATACTGACGATACAACCCTATAATGAAAACATTTTTCAATAAACTTGTTGTGCAAAGCAAACATAAAAGGTCGCTCTCACTGCCTGCATGAAAAAAATGATTACAATACTAAATGCTATAGTTCGCGATAATCAGGAGTGGAATATGGCGTAAAATAATTCGCTTTTAGGCTTGAGTTTGATCAGAGTCGCTTGTTATGTGCTTTAAATTAATTTCCATTTCAACTCAATACGGTGCACTACAGAGCTTAGAATAGTATATTCCAATTCTAAAATGAGTCTGAAGCAGTAGGCTTAATTATCGCTTATCCAGCCTGTTTGCTTCGTCCAAAGTTTGAGGGTGTGTTCTACCCATCGGTAGCCCTCATCTTTAGAAGGGGGTGTGATGGTGGTATCTGTTGTGCTGATAAGAAACTGGCGAACTTGTTCAAGGGTTTTGATCTGTTGAATATTCATGATGACGTTCATCCTGCCATCATGGACGCAGCGAGCCTCATTGTTGAGTATTGAGACTCATTTCATACTGGAATCACGATACCTCGTTCAGACTCATTTCATATTGGAAGAGGCTAGAATTTGTTTTTTCTTTCATTCAGGGGTAACATATTAGCCATAATACCTATACCACTAGATATAGCAGGTGGCGAAAACGTGTGTGCCTCCCACTCCTCTAAGTGCTGCTCAATCAGACCCCAATATGACGAATATTTTATTGATTCAAAGTCTTCAGTTTCCGATATTAACCGGCGCAACTCACTAATAGTATTAAGACGATGCGTCAATTCTAACTTTCTTTTTTGAATAGCCCACTGAACCCAAGGAGCTACCAAAGACGCGATTGCTCCGGTTATAATTCCGGCTATCCCCTCAACCACTGCCGCAACAACTGTCGGAGATAAGAATGTGCTAACCTCTATGATTTCAGATTCCATAATATTTACACATAACGCCTCAAACAGAGGCGCGCGCTTTTTGCGCGTCCAACTGATTTGACTTGTTATGTCTTTCAAATAAATTGGGTGGATGTACTTTATACCCTAAATTTTCAAGACGTTCTTTCTCTTCTTTAAGGTCGTTTAAAATCTTGGCAAGAACCTTACTTGGTACTTTATGTTTTTTGAATACTCCATCTACGATAAATAACGATGAAGTACCATGTGTCAGTAAATGACCATTAGGGATATAGCCTATAACAGAGGAATTAGGTTCAACTTTAACGCCGATTTCAATGCTACACGAAGGGTAAACGATCTCCCCTTTATCATCTATGGACTCAAGGCCATTATATATTGCAGTTTCTCCACCTATATTTGATACAAATAGTCTTGCGCATAAAAAATTACCAACGCCATCTTCATTTGGTTCAGAATCATATTTCATATAAAACTTAAATTTTGAACGTTTAGAACGAAATTGATAAACATTAAAGCCTATACTGAAAACAGCTATAAGAGTCGCAAGAATTTTATAAATATCCATCTCTTACCTTTTTAGACATAACGCCCGGCTAAGCTGCCGAAACGG
>AEVK01000008.1 GCA_000209515.2 gamma proteobacterium IMCC1989 | reverse complement strand
GATGCGTTAATACCTTTAAAAGAGCCTTTTATTGAGAAAATGAGAGCAACCGTGACGGGCATTGCGCAAAGTGATGAGTTTAAGGCATTACTACGCGACGAAATGGATCAAACAAACTTTGCCGATAGTATACAAAGTAACATAGACGATATTATTGAACAGCGTCTCAATGAATTGACGCCAGCATTGGTTAAAGACATGATTCAAACCATGATCAGAAAACATCTCGGCTGGCTAGTGGTTTGGGGCGGTGTTTTTGGTGGTGCTATTGGCTTAATCGTAGCCTTAACGAACGGCAGTTATTAGTAGTTTATTAGTAGTTTATTAGTAGGTTATTAGTAGTCAAAACAACGCAAGTATAAAAAACATTATTCGCCATCCTTAAAATGTCACATAGGCAATTTAATGTTGGTCACATCATTCAATATATAAGGTATTCCTCATGAATAAAGACTCAGCCATTGTTGACGCAGAAATTGTAGACGATCCTAGCACCAATGAAGAAACCACGACGGAAAAAAGGGCAAATGAAAAAAGTGAGCTAAGTGATCGCTTGCTTTCTGCGGACCATTGGCTACGTTTTGTCTTTATGGTGTTGTTTGCGTTCGTTGCCTGCGTTGCTAGTTATGTCGTTGCGGTTCTTATTGTTATTCAATTTATCTTTGCTTTGGTGACCGGTGAGGGTGAGTCAAGATTAAGATCGTTTGGCGGCAGTCTTTCTACCTACCTGTTTCAGATTTTGCAGTACTTGACTTACAACAGTGAAGAAAAGCCTTTCCCTTTTAAAGACTGGCCTGAGTCAGAAGACGTCGATTGCGATAACCAACAGGGGTAATAATGTGAATGTATTTATTATGCGTCATGGCGAGGCAGAACCTAACGCTGATATCGATGCGAAGCGTGAACTGACCCCACAAGGGCGAGACGATATTGCGCAAATGGCCGTAGATTATAAAGCCGCGCTGAGTCAGATCGACACCATATGGGCGAGTCCTTATATTCGCGCTCAGCAAACGGCACAATTATTGTCGCAACACTTGTCAAAGCCGGTGGTGACCCAATCGTTTTTACCGCCGAATGGTAACCCCATCGATACCTTAGCCGCCTTAGAAACTCATCGTGATGAGACCATACTAGTCGTCAGTCATCAGCCGTTAGTCGGTATTTTAGTGGATGGCTTGGCAAGCTTAGAGCCGGGTCGTTACCGTATGGGTACTGGCGCTTTGGCCTGCTTAACAACAACAGTATACGCCAATGGTTGTTGTGATCTAGAGTGGTTACATCAGCCAGCTAGTATTCAGCCAGTGCATTCTTAACAAAGGCTGCCTTAACTCATCATGGGGACGCTTTAAAGTCATTCACCTTCTAACCACCATTGTTTGCGAGTATTAGCTATTGTCTCACTCTTCTATTAAGCCGGATGCTGCAACAGCATCGGCTGCTTGTTTACCTATCGAAAAACACTTTACGTTCAATGGTTTTACCTACGCAGCTCAATTGTGGGGTGAAGATGGCGGCTTGCCGGTTATTGCACTTCATGGCTGGCTAGATAACAGCGGCAGTTTTGCGCGTCTTGCTCCGCAATTGAAAGGTGTTCAGTGTTTGGCGCTAGACCTGTCGGGTCATGGTTTGTCTGATCATAAAATAGGTTTAGATGATTATTCCTTATGGTCAGATACCGCCGCTATTTATGCGATAGCAGATAAAATGGGCTGGGATCAATTTGCGTTAATCGGTCATTCTCGCGGCGCAATGATGTCATTCTTGAGTGCCGCGGCCTATCCTAAGCGCATATCTCATCTTATTATGATCGATGCCATCATGCCTCCGTTAGTCGAGAATGGAGGTGTAATTGAACGTATGACCCGTAGTATCGAAGAAATATCCCATCGCCTAGAACGACAAGCAACGCATTTTTCCTCTAGGCAGGAAGCCATTACTGCCCGCTGTATGAGCCGTTATGCCCCCGTCACACAAGAGACTGCAGAGCAATTAGCGCAACGTGGTTTATCCGAATCTAACCATCAGTTTTATTGGCATGCGGATAGTAAACTATGGTCGCTATCTGCGGTAGGTTTGTCATTCGAAATGTTGCAGTCGTTTGTTAAACAGATATCGGATGCATCTGTTCCCTGTTTATTGTTGCTGGGGGAAGAGGGCTTAGTCAAACAATCGCCACCTGAGTTTATTGCTCAGTGCGAACAGTTGGCGAAAGACATATCAGCACGAATTGATTATTTTGATGATGGCCATTTTCTACATATGGAAAAATCCGCCGAAACAGTGGCTCAAACAATACAACGCTTTTTATTTACCCCCGATAGCAAATAGTTTTTCTATGCACTATACGTATAAGCTAACGACGCGATAGAGTTAACCGCACAACGAACTGGGTAATAAGAAATTCATGAAACAAATAATAGTACTAATGTACGTATCCGCGCTGCTTTTTTCGCAGAGTGTTTTTTCTAATGAAGTTAGTGCATCAAAAGAGCAAGGTTTTGCTTTTTCGCTGCACCCTCAAGCGCACATTTTTTCTCAATCGAATATGTTGAATACAGATTATATTATCGCACTCGATAAATATAAAAAAACGGATAACCGCTGGATGCCAGAAAAGTGGCAGCGCGAGTTGGGACAGTTGCTTCGCTATACTATCGAAATGCCCAGAGATTACCGCGAAGAAGAAGTGTTTGATTATTATCGTCAGCAGTTACCAGCAAGCAGCGAGTTATTATTCAGCTGTGCAGGACGACAATGTGGTGAAAGTAATAATTGGGCGAATGATCATTTCGGCGTTAAGCAGTTATATGGCACCAACGCATCGCAAATTTTTAGTGTGTACCGCGTGGCTTCTATAATCACAAGCTCTACAGTCACCGCTTCTACAACTACAGGCTCTCAGACTTACGTGACTATTTACACTGTTAGGAGAGGTAATCGACGTTTATATACGCAGCTAGATATTTTGTCAGCAGCGATAGATTCTCAATGATAGGCTCTCAATAATAGGTTCTCAGTAATAAATATGACAGATAAAACACTTACAAGCCCCACAGCACCTTTCTCTCACAATACACCGCAAACCGTAGGTGAATGCATTCAGTACGGCGCACAGCAGTTTGAACAAGCAGAGTTGTTTTTTGGCCATGGCACCGATAATGCCGAAGATGAATCATTCTGGTTGACGTTTTATGCCCTGGGTTTACCTTTTGAGGCCGATACAAGTGTATTGGAGCAAGAGATAACAGAAGCCGAATGGCATCAAGTAAATGCATTGTTTGTGCGCCGGGTCACTGAGCGTATTCCTGCGGCTTATATTACTGGCGAAGCATGGTTTTGTGGGTATCCGTTTACCGTTAATCAACACGTGTTAGTCCCTCGATCCCCCATTGCGGAATTAATACTTCAGCAATATCAGCCGTGGTTATCGTCCTCTGCTGACCAACCTTTACGCATACTAGATATGTGTACCGGTTGCGGGTGTATCGGTATTGCCACCGCCTTACATATGCCTGAGGCATTAGTAGATGTGAGTGATATATCGACAGAAGCATTACTGGTGGCGCAAGATAATATTCAGCGCCACAAGTTGCAAGATCGTGTGACGGCGATTCAATCGGATGTGTTTAGCGGCCTGCCCAACAGTACTTACGACCTAATCGTGACGAACCCACCTTACGTTGATAAAGCTGATATCGATAGTATGCCAGCAGAATATCAAGCGGAACCAGCGATTGCATTAGGCTCCGGTGATGACGGTTTAGACATTACACGGCGTTTACTCAAAGAAGCTGCCAGTTATTTAAACGGCAATGGCGTGATGATCGTGGAAGTAGGTAATAGTTGGGAAAACGTAGAAGAAGCGTTTCCGAACGTGCCTTTTATGTGGTTGGGTTTTGAATCTGGAGGGCACGGTGTGTTTGTCATCACTAAGCAAGAGCTAACAGACTATCAAGCAGAGTTCGTATAAACCACGTATAATTATGTTTTTTTGGCCGCTTTATTTCGTTGAATAAAGGCGTGATACTTAGCGGTTGGATGAGTCGATAGATATCTAGAAAGAAAGGTAATAACCCCATTATGTCAGGCAATAGTTTCGGAAAATTATTTACCACTACTACTTTTGGTGAAAGTCATGGGCTTGCACTAGGCTGTATCGTTGATGGCTGTCCTCCCGGACTCTCGTTAACCGAAGCGGATCTGCAGGGTGATTTAGATCGCCGTCGTCCGGGTAAAAATCGTTATGAAACGCAACGTAAAGAACCCGACCAAGTTAAGATTTTATCCGGTGTGTTTGAAGGTAAAACCACGGGTACGCCGATTGGTTTGTTGATAGAAAATACCGATCAACGTTCGAAAGATTATGGCAATATTAAAGATCAGTTTCGTCCTGCCCATGCAGATTATCCTTATATGCAAAAATACGGCGTGCGGGATTATCGCGGTGGTGGTCGTTCCTCTGCTCGTGAAACGGCGATGCGTGTGGCGGCAGGCGCAATAGCAAAAAAATATTTGTTAGAGCATTGTGGTATTCAGGTGCGCGGTTACCTTTCTCAATTAGGCCCTATTAAGGCAGAGCAACTTGATTGGGATGAAGTGCATAACAACCCTTTCTTTTGCCCTGATGTTGATAAAGTACCGGCAATGGAAACCTATATGCAAGAGCTGCGTAAGTCGGGTGATTCTGTGGGCGCGAAGATATCTGTTGTTGCTAGCGGTATGATTCCGGGCTTAGGTGAACCTATTTTTGATCGTCTGGATGCTGATTTGGCTCATGGTTTAATGAGTATTAATGCGGTTAAAGGCGTAGAAATTGGTTCGGGCTTTGATGTGGTGACTCAAAAAGGCACAGAGCATCGCGATGAGATTATCCCCGAAGGCTTTCTATCGAATAATGCCGGTGGCGTGTTAGGCGGTATATCGACTGGTCAAGATCTTATCGCTCATATAGCCTTGAAGCCCACGTCGAGCTTACATATTCCTGGTCGCAGTATTGATGTGCATGGCGAGCCGGTAGAAATCATTACCAAAGGTCGACACGACCCATGTGTGGGTATCCGTGCAACACCTATCGCAGAAGCGATGACAGCATTAGTGTTGATGGATCATTTGTTACGCCATCGAGGTCAAAACGGTGATGTTAAGCACAATATTCCTACCATCCCTGCACAGGCTACCCCTTCTTCTTAGTGAGCGGTTTATTGTTAACTTTATCGTCAGTATTGGAATAGGGTGCTAATGGCGTTGGTATTACCCACAACGAATGTAGCGCGTATTCCTTATTGGCGACTTTCCGGTTTTTATTTTTTCTATTTTGCTTTAGTGGGCGCACTAAGCCCATTTCTAGGTTTATATCTATCGGATATCGGTTTTACTGCTTACGCCATTGGCTTAGTGAATGCGGTATTAATGGGCACCAAAATTGTTGCCCCCAATCTATGGGGGTGGCTGTGTGATTACACTGGCAAACGTTTATTGATTATTCTTCTGGGGAGTGGTTTAGCGAGCGTTTTTTTCGCCGGGTTATTTTTTTGGCAAAATCTTCTACCTATTCTTGTCATCACTTTTCTCTATAGTTTTTTTTGGAATGCCGTGCTGTCTCAATTTGATACGGTGACGATTCAGTATTTGGGTAAAGACAGTCACCGGTATAGTCAGATAAGGGTGTGGGGCTCCATTGGCTTTATTTTTTCTGTGACGTTGTTGGGCTTTTTGTTTGACCTTTTTTCTATTCGCTATTTAATTCCTATTGCTTGGGTGCTGCTCATATTAATCACCATCAACTGTTTGTTTTTGAGTGAGCCTCCTATTAGTCAAAAAATACGATCTTCTGTTTCCTGTAAAACCATTGTTAAACAACCTGCAGTGATCGCTTTTTTTGCGGCGG
>AEVK01000009.1 GCA_000209515.2 gamma proteobacterium IMCC1989 | reverse complement strand
CTTTGAGGTAAAGAAAGTAACAAGATAACGATAGGCAAAATGAAGAAATTAAAATCATCTCAGGCAGTAGTGGGCTTTCGATCTTAAGTGATGACTATTTTAAGCAATAGCCATTTGGCTTGTGTTAGTACATCGAAAATTGAGCGTCCATATTTGCACATATAATGTTTTATTTGTACACTATTAATCATGCATTGTATTTAATGAGCCATATTCATGAGGTGTACCATGAAAAATAAATCTACGAGAGCTATTTCAGGTGTTAGCCACGCCGCTGTATGCAAGGTTGCGGTAAAGCTATTCTTCGCTATTAGTGACGAGTGGGAGCTTACCGATGTGCAAAAATGCACGTTGGCGGGTGTGAGTACTCGCAGTACGCTACATAATTGGAAGCGTAAGGTAGAAGGTGGCGATGATGTGGCGTTATCTAAAGATGCGCTAGAGCGCTTATCTTATATTTCTGGTATTTATAAGGGGGTTCAAGGCCTTTATTCAAGCCCTAAGCAGTGGAAAGAGTGGGTTAAAAAGCCTAACCGGGATTTCGCGGGCAAGTCGGCATTAGATCGCATGTTGTGTGGTAGAGTCATAGATCTTGCGGACGTTAGGCGCTATATCGACGCATGGAGAGGCGATGTCTATATCTAAAGAGGCGGTGTTAAAAAAGACAGTTTTCAGTAATAGCTACCGGCTCATTCCTTCCCATTTCCCGCCTATATCCTTTTTTGAAAATTTGCTTGATGCGAGTGAGCTAGAGGCAGCTTATGTGCTTGAAGGTATGACTAACGACCGTTTGCAAGACGAAGTGGGTAATATTCAGTTAGTCGCAGAAGAGGATAGGGTCTGTGGTTATGGTACTTCTGCGATTATGGCTGCATTTACTCATATAGGCGTAGAGAGTCGCTTTACTAAAGGTCTTTACGGTGTTTATTACGCAGGACTAGAACTTGAAACGGCGATGAGCGAATCGAAGCACAGTCGGAGCCGTTTACTTAAAGCGACCAATGAAGATGCCCAGATACTCACTATGCGATGTTATAAATGCACGGTGGATTCGGAGCTAGTGGATCTTAGACGTGAGCCTGCAATACATGCCCCTAATGACTTTTCTGTTGCACAATCGAAAGGTGAGAGTCTTAGGCGTAGTGGTGAGTACGGGGTGCTTTATCAGTCTGTGCGAAAGGAGGGTGGTCAATGTGTAGCGATTTTCCGACCAAAAGGCTTAACTCCTCCAGCGGTTCAAACTGCGCATTATCAATATCATTGGAATGGTGAGGCGTTTACCCATGTATTAAAGGTTGAAATGGCATAGTGAGGATAGATGCTTTGTAAGCGTTGGGCTTTTTAATGCTGCCTAAAATAAGGCTTTTTGATTGTGGGTATTTATTATCGAGATTGAATCAGGAAAGTCAGTACTTGGTTCATGTAGCAATAGGGCTAAATTTAATTAAACCCTATTGCTAGATCAACAATTACTTATTGATCGTATTTTGCTTTTAAGTCGTCAATTTTGCTAGCGCCAGCTTCTTTGACTTCTTCAACCTTTGTCGTTGCAGATGCTTTTATTTCTTCAGCTTTTTCCATTGTAGATGCTTTTAATTCAGCCGCTTTATCTGCCGCAGCTTGTTTTGCTTCTGCTGCTGCTTTAGCTGCTGCATCTGCTTTTTTGGCAGCCGCATTTTCAAGTTCTTTGGCTTTATCTGCTGCGTCTGCTGCAGTTTGTTTTGCGCTTTCTGCTGCTGAAGAAGTCGCTGTAGCCGTTGTATCCGTTAGGTTTGCGTCGTCTTGTTCGCTTTTTGAGCAGCCGGTGATGGCTAGGCCAAGTACTGCGGTTAATAATATAATCTTTTTCATTGTTTTTCTCCGTTTTAACAGTTTAGGTAATTGGGACTAGATACTTAAGCATTACGCTTTTTATGTGCATTGCTTAGTTGTTTATTTAGGGCGATCACTTCGCGTAATAGTTCGCTATCATCCACTTGTTCACATAAGGTTTTAGCTGATTGGGCTTTTTCAAATGCGTCATCGAATTGCTCGGTTTCGTTGAATAGTTGCGCCATGGAAAAGGAGATGGATGCTTGGTAGTCAACCGCTTCCCGTCGTATGGCGCAATCTAAGGCCTGCTGATAAATGACTAAGGCTTCGTTTAGGTCTTCAGTAAAGTCTGCCAATGTTTCCCACTGTACGGGATGATTTTTGTGGTTGTCATCGGCGTTGTCTTCGCATAATTGTTTCAGCCGTTTGTAGCTGTCTGTAAATTTCGCATCGTTCCCTGCATCATCAAATTTCAATAATTCTATTGCTAGTCGGTGTACTTGTTTATATAAGTTAGTATTCATTGTGTCTCAATATGGGGATGCGTTAGCGGTGCTTTTTCTTCATTCCGGCCTAACAAAAAAGTTAGCTATTAGCACCCTTTAGTACAGTTGCCTTCTCCGTCAAAACTCATGGTCACGCCGCTGAGTGGAAGATATGCGGGCATTGTACTCATTTTTACAAAGTTATCGACTCTTGTGCCTTCTTTGGGGCCGGTAGTAAAAGTGTTGCCAATTTAGATTACTTTATTTTCTTGATCCTCTTTAGGGCATGTAATATTAGGTTCATGTAATAAGCCTAAAGGATATGCCTCGCCTTTTAGGTAGTCGTCTAGGGCGCTTTTAACCATTGGGCTGCGAGTAAGGTCGATATGATTGAGGATGTCCTTATAGTTCATCCATACGGCTTCTATAATCCCGTCGTCTAGTGTTTGTTCTGGATAGTACTTGATAGGCGTGGCGGCAAACACGTGACGCATGTAAGTGACTCCATTATTACCTATAAAGCGGTAAATACCGACTAGGCTGGTAACCTCTACATCCCAGCCAGTTTCTTCACGGGTTTCTCGAATAGCTGCGTTTACTAAACTCTCGCCTTCGTCTAGATGACCAGCAGGTTGGTTATAGACTTTCTTCCCGTCACGTACTTCATGTACGAATAAAAACTCTCTTTCATTCTGCTCATTAGAGTTATTGATGCGCTCTACGACGGTAGCAACGGTAGAGTTGGGTTTCCAGCGGTTCATCTTTTGTGTTTGCCTTTTTTGTCTTTAGCATTGGTGTTGTTAGCGCTTTTACGTGTGCGATGTGCCTTTGGCTTGCCCGCTTTGTTTTTGGTCTTGATTGGCTGGTTAGGTGGAGAAGGAACAGCAATAGAGCGATGTTCGCCGGGTTGCAGTCCTTCGAGTGTCCAATCACCAATGCTGGCACGTACTAGGCGCAGGGTGGGTAGGCCTACGGCGGCAGTCATTCGTCTTACTTGTCGGTTTTTTCCTTCGCTAATGGTGATAGATAGCCAGTGGGTAGGAATAGATTGGCGAAAGCGTACAGGCGGGTTACGCGGCCATAGGTCTGGCTCTTCTATAGCTTCAACTAAGGCAGGTTTGGTGAGCCCGTCTTTTAGTTCGACTCCCTTGCGCAGTGCAATAATGGCTTCTAGATTTTGTTCGCCTTCCACTTGTACCCAGTAAGTTTTAGGGAGTTTGTATTGAGGGTGGGATATATGCTGTTGTAATGCACCGTCATCGGTTAGTAACAATAAGCCTTCAGAATCGTAATCAAGTCGACCAGCAGGGTAGACGTGTTTTTGCTTGATGTAGCTGGCGAGTGTGTCTTTGAGTGGCTTTTCTGCTGTATTACTAGGAGTGGTAATATTAGTTGGTGCGTGTTGCAATTTCTCTGGCGTAAATTGCGAGAGCACTTTAAACGGTTTGTTAAGCAGTATAAGGGTTGGCATAGTCGTTTGGTTGAGGAGTTATTCAGTGGGTGGATGTATGCTATCACTCTTTTAAATATTCTTCTGTGATAATATCACCACACTTGATAGTGCTAGATATAGTGGTGTACATAGACGTTCACATAGACGTCCAAATGGTTATATTTCAACTATAATCTCACTTATAATTTCACAACATATCATCGTGCAATCACCACGACAACGATTACCTTATTTGTATATATGATCCATTTGCATGATTAACTTACGACAACTTTCACTAGGAATAGAGGATATCGCCTAATGCCTACACAGCGTCCCACAATTATTTATACACATACTGACGAAGCTCCTGCTTTGGCGACTTACTCGTTTTTGCCTATTGTAAAAGCATTTACAAAGGTAGTTGGCGTGGACGTTGAGACACGCGATATTTCTTTAGCGGCGCGTATTTTAGCTGTATTTCCTGAATATTTAGATGATAACCAGAAAGTAGTGGATGCTTTATCAGAATTAGGCGATTTAGCAAAAACACCTGAAGCCAACATTATTAAGTTGCCTAATGTAAGTGCATCAATTCCCCAATTAAAAGCAGCAATTAAAGAGCTGCAATCGCAGGGCTATAAATTGCCTGACTATCCTGAAGAGCCATCTACAGATGAAGCAAAGGATGTGCAAAGCCGTTACGATAAAATTAAGGGGAGTGCGGTAAACCCGGTGTTGCGTGAAGGAAATTCGGATCGTCGAGCACCTGCATCCGTTAAGCAATATGCACGTAATAATCCACATTCCATGGGCGCATGGGCTGCTGACTCGAAAACGCATGTGGCGAGCATGACCAGTGGTGATTTTTACGGCAGCGAACAATCAACAACGATGACAGCAGCGGGCAGCGTTAAAATTGAGCACGTAAGCAATGATGGTGTCATTACCACTTTAAAAGAAAGCGTTCCTGTATTGGCTGGAGAAATTATTGATTCTGCCGTGATGAGCCAATCAGCATTAAAAGTGTTCTTGGCAAAAGCGATAGACGAAGCAAAAAAAGAAGGCGTTTTATTGTCGCTACATTTAAAAGCCACCATGATGAAAGTATCTGACCCGATTATGTTCGGCTTGGCGGTACGAGTGTATTTTAAAGATGTATTTGAGAAATACGATAGTGTATTTGATGAGTTGGGAGTGGATACGAATAATGGTTTAGGTGATGTTTATGCCAAAATCACACAGCTCCCGATTGATCAGCGCGAAGAAATTGAGCAGGCTATTCAAGCTTGTTACGCCATTCGCCCAGAGTTGGCGATGGTGAATTCCGATAAAGGTATTACCAACTTACATGTGCCTAGTGACGTGATTATCGATGCCTCTATGCCTGCGGCGATTCGTTCGTCTGGTCGTATGTGGGGAGCAGATGGCCAACTTAAAGACACTAAGGCGATTATTCCAGATCGTTGTTATGCCGGTGTTTACCAAGCCACTATTGATGACTGTAAAAAGCATGGTGCATTTGATCCTACCACAATGGGTAGTGTATCTAACGTAGGTTTGATGGCGCAAAAAGCGGAAGAGTACGGATCGCATGATAAGACTTTTCAAATAGCGGCTAATGGTACTGTGCGTGTGGTTAGTGACAGCGGTGACGTGTTGATGCAACACGGTGTGGCTGAAGGCGATATCTGGCGTATGTGTCAGGTGAAAGATGCGCCTATTCAAGATTGGGTGAAATTGGCCGTTAGTCGTGCGAAGGCAACCGGTAACCCTGCTGTTTTTTGGTTAGACGGTGAACGTGCACATGATGCTCAGCTAATTAAAAAAGTGGAGCTATACCTTAAGCAACACGATACCGAGGGTTTAGATATTCGTATACTCGCTCCGGTAGAAGCGACGCTATTTTCTTTAGCGCGTATTCGCGAAGGTAAAGACACTGTCTCGGTAACAGGTAATGTATTGCGTGATTACTTAACTGATTTATTCCCGATTTTAGAGGTGGGCACTAGCGCAAAAATGCTATCTATTGTTCCGTTAATGAATGGGGGTGGTTTATTTGAAACCGGTGCAGGTGGTTCAGCGCCTAAGCATGTTCAGCAGTTTGTAGAAGAAGGACATCTACGTTGGGATTCGCTGGGTGAGTTTTTAGCCCTATCAGTTTCTTTAGAGCATGTTGCCAATGTATTCGATATTAGTAAAGCGAAGGTACTGGGTCAGACATTAGACCAAGCAACGGCTAAATTCTTATTAGAGAATAAATCCCCATCACGCAAAGTGGGTGAGCTAGACAACCGTGGTAGCCACTTTTATTTGGCTATGTATTGGGCGCAGGCTTTGGTTGAGCAAAGCGATGATAGTGAATTACAGGCGCATTTTGCACCGCTAGCTCAGCAGTTAAAAGATAATGAAGCATCTATTGTAGCGGAGTTAAATAACGCTCAAGGGCAAGCGATTGAGATCGGTGGCTACTATCAGCCAAAGGTTGAGCTAATGGCCAAAGCTATGCGTCCTAGCGCTTCGCTCAATCAGATTATTGATGCGCTTTAAAACTGACTCTAAGTTGAGTATTTAAATCTTTTACAAATTACGCCCTTTGTCATTATATTTGGCATGGTAAAACGAGTGTAAAAACCGCAATGAGGCATGTTCTTTTTAGAATATCCCTTGTTGCGGTTTTTTTTGTTTATAGGTATGAATTCAGGGTTTGAGAAATGGCATAGCGCGGAGAATTTATCTATTAAGCGAGCTGTTGTTAAAGATTAGGTATAGGAAAGTAATAAAAGTATAAAGTATCGGTGCAGAAAAGATAAATTTACAAGAATAAATGAAGAAAAGTGAGACGAAAGAGATCGCCAAACATTATTGTTTGGAAGTAGTGAAAAAGCATCGCTGGCTCATGCTCGGTAGAAATGTTGTGCAAATGCCCCATTCACCGTGCAGAATCGTCAGTGCAGAAGTCTAGCTCTGCAGAAGATCTAGCGTTATGCTGTTTCTAAATGGTCTTGATCGGAATCGATAGTGTTCAACGCGCTACTACTATCTGTATTGGACGATTCAGTGCCTTCATTGGTGTTTTCATTCGCCGTAATGTTGGTTGCATGTAAACCTTTGTCGCCACCAATCGTATCAAACGATACCGGTTGGCCTGCTTTTAAGGTTTTATAACCATCCATTTCAATAGAACTGTAGTGGGCAAACAAATCTTCTCCACCGTCATCCGGTAGAATAAATCCATAACCCTTTGCGTTGTTAAACCACTTAACTGTACCCGTCGCCATGGTTGTTTCCTTCTTGTACTGCAAGCTAATCACTTGATTAAAACAACTGATTAGAACAAGCGTTTACGTGTTATTATTATGAACGTTTTATTGTTGGCATTGTTCAAAAAACAAGCTAACGCTCAATTTATACGCAAACCTATCGTGAATGTCAAATCTTTGTTCATCCGTACGGTATCTCCACTGCGTATAGCCTCAGTGACAATATTCCAGCAGACTAGAAAAAAATGTTTTTATCGCAATTAAAAATAGGTGTTCTTCCAAATCATCAACTAAGATTAAGTAAAGAGGACGATGATTATCACCACGATCATTTACTGGTAGAGGAAGCCAAGCCAGTGGTTAAAAAGCCACCGATGTATAAGGTGATTATGCTAAACGATGATTACACGCCAATGGAGTTTGTCGTGTATGCATTAGAAAGTTTTTTTGGTATGGGAACAGAGCAGGCAACAAAAGTGATGTTGCAAGTACATACCGAAGGCAAAGCTATCTGTGGGGTCTATACTAAAGACATTGCAGAGACAAAAGCAGCACAGGTTAATCAATGTGCAGCAGATAATGAGCATCCATTGTTGTGTGAAATAGATGCACAGGAAGAAGACTAATTTTTAGTAAATGTTGAGGAAGTATTATGTTAAGTAAAGAGTTAGAGCAAACGCTAAACGATGCCTTTACTCATGCAAGATCAAAGCGTCATGAGTTTATGACCGTCGAACATTTATTACTTGCACTTCTAGACAATGATTCAGCTTCGTCAGTATTAAAAGCCTGCGGGTCTGACGTGAGCAGTTTGCGTACTGAGTTAATTGAATTTGTGGATACGACTACGCCACTGTTTGCTGTGAGTGAAGAAGAGCGCGAAACGCAACCGACTTTAGGTTTTCAACGTGTGTTGCAACGAGCAGTTTTTCATGTGCAGTCGTCGGGAAAACAAGAAGTGTCTGGCGCGAATGTATTAGTGGCATTGTTCAGCGAGCAAGAAAGCCAAGCGGTTTATTTTCTCAAAGTACAAAGTATCGCTCGCATTGATGTGGTGAACTACATTACTCACGGCATTTCAAAAGTAGGCGATAATAATGTTTCTCAAGGCGATGAAGTTGACTCAGCTGATACCACTGAAAATGCCGATAATGCAGCAGCGAGCGGAACTAACCCGCTAGAGAGTTACGCAACGAATTTAAATGAGCTTGCCTTAGAAGGAAAAATTGATCCATTAATTGGCCGAGATAGCGAAGTAGAGCGCGTTGGACAAATATTATCTCGCCGTCGTAAAAATAATCCTCTATTAGTCGGTGAATCAGGTGTCGGTAAAACGGCAATTGCTGAAGGTTTAGCGAAACAAATTGTTGATGGAAAAGTCCCTGAAGTATTAGAAAATAGCGTGGTTTATTCTTTAGATATGGGCGCTCTTTTAGCCGGTACAAAATATCGCGGCGATTTTGAAAAACGCTTAAAAGCGTTACTTGCGGAATTGAAAAAACGTGAAGACTCTATTTTATTCATTGATGAAATTCATACGATTATCGGAGCAGGTGCAACCTCCGGCGGTGTAATGGATGCTTCGAACTTACTAAAACCACTATTGTCTTCTGGAGAAATGCGCTGTATTGGCTCAACCACTTTCCAAGAATACCGTGGTATTTTTGATAAAGATCGTGCGCTCTCTCGTCGCTTCCAAAAGGTGGATGTAAATGAACCTTCGGTTGATGATACTTACAAAATTCTAAAAGGTTTAAAGTCGCGTTTTGAAGAACATCATCACGTGAAGTACACCGATACCGCTTTACGTTCAGCAGCAGAATTAGCAGGACGTTATATTAACGATCGTTTCATGCCAGACAAAGCAATTGATGTCATTGATGAAGCGGGCGCTTTTCAACAATTGCAGCCTGCAAGTAAACGTAAAAAGCAATTGGGTGTACATGATATTGAAAATATTGTGGCAAAAATTGCGCGGATTCCAGCGAAAACTATTTCTAGTAGCGATAAAGATCAATTGCGTAAGCTAGATGCTAATTTAAAAATGACAGTGTTTGGTCAAGACGAAGGTATTGATGCGTTAACGACGTCTATTAAATTATCTCGTGCAGGTTTAGGTGCAGAAGAAAAGCCTATCGGTTCTTTCTTGTTCTCCGGCCCAACCGGTGTGGGTAAAACTGAGTTATGTCGTCAGCTATCTGATGCGATGGGTGTTGAATTAATTCGCTTTGATATGTCGGAATATATGGAGCGACATACAGTTTCTCGATTAATTGGTGCGCCTCCAGGTTATGTAGGTTTTGATCAAGGTGGTTTATTAACTGAAGCAGTAACCAAAAATCCTCACTGTGTCGTGCTGTTAGATGAAATTGAGAAAGCGCATCCAGAAGTGTTTAACTTATTGTTGCAAGTTATGGATCACGGTACCTTAACGGATAACAATGGTCGTAAAGCAGACTTTAGGAACGTTGTGTTGATTATGACGACCAATGCGGGTGCGGAAGAAATGAGTCGCTCATCTATTGGGTTTTCGCATCAAGATCATAGTAGCGATGGTAAAGAAGCATTAAAGAAAATGTTTACACCGGAGTTCCGTAACCGCTTAGATTCGATTATTCAGTTCTCAGCTTTGTCTAAAGATGTTGTTAAAACAGTAGTAGATAAGTTTTTGGTGCAGCTACAGACTCAGTTAGATGAAAAGCGTGTGCATCTTAATGTGACTGACGAAGCAAGAGCATGGTTGGCGGAGAATGGCTATGATGAAAAAATGGGCGCGAGACCGATGGCCCGATTGATCCAAGAAAAACTGAAAAAGCCATTGGCTGAAATGGTTTTATTTGGTGAGTTGAGTAACGGCGGTGATGTGACAGTCACGGTTGAAGATGATGATATTCATTTTGAGTTTGCTAGCGAACTCGAAACTGTTTAATACCACTTGGTCACTAATAAATAGCTTTAATTAGATGATTGTAATTAAGTGGCTGTAATTAAGTGCTTGTAAATAAGTAAATTAACAGCGATAAACGAAAAAAGAGGCTTATAGCCTCTTTTTTTATGTGTCTTTATCCGAATATTTTGATTCGATTAACGGGCGCGGAAAGTGATGCGTCCTTTAGATAGGTCGTAAGGTGTCATTTCAACTTTAACCTTATCGCCAGTCAGTATGCGAATGTAGTTTTTACGCATTTTTCCAGAAATATGCGCGTTAACAACATGCCCATTTTCTAGTTTTACACGGAATGTAGTATTTGGCAGAGTATCAATAACTTCGCCTTCTAATTCAATATTTTCTTCTTTTGCCATTCTAGAAATGTATCCTGATTCGCTTGTAAAAACCGTTTGTGGAAACACATATACGGTTGAGTAAGTAATTAAAGCGCTGCATTTTGCCTGAAATTGCGGCAATAGCCAAGTCAATCAGGCTATTAATGCATCATTTAGATAGAAAACACAGGTTTTTATGGTAAAGCGGTTTAATTGACGAGAACCCAGCTATCTCCCGATTGGATTTCCAATGGTCTATAAGCGGATTTGTAGTTCATTTTGGAAGAGTTTTTGATCCAATAACCTAAATAAACACTTTTGAGTTGGCGCTTTTTAGCTTCTTCGATAAGGAATAAAATAACAAAGCTGCCTAAGCTGCGTTTATCTTCAGAAGGGTCGTAATAGGTGTAGACTGCTGATATGCCATTATCCATGGTATCGACTACGGCAGTCGCGATAAGGCGGTCACAATCCCTAAATTCGTAATAGCTTGCGCAATGCCAAGGTGAGCTCAAAAAGTTTTGGAATTGTGAGCGAGAAGGAGGGTACATATCCCCATCTTTGTGACGTTCGTTGATATAGCGCTCGTACAAAGCATAGTGTTCATCGTTATCAATGTCGTCTATTTGGATGATGTTAAGGTCGTTATTACGTTTCCATGTACGCTTTTGGCTACGACTAGGTTTGAACAGGGCGACAGGGACGCGCATGGGTACGCAAGCTTGGCAGGATTCACACAAGGGTTTGTATATATGCGTTCCGCTACGGCGAAAGCCATAATCAGATAGCTGAGAGTAGAGTGCGCGGTTAATCGACTGCTTTGGGCTTAAGAATACGGTAGAGGCCACTTCATTTTCGAGGTAGCTACAGGGGTGAGCTTGAGTTTGGAAGAACTGAAGTGATTCTAAGTCAGAAACTTCCTCGATGGCTTCGATTTTTTCCTCTAGATTGCTCATTACAATACTCTGGTGTCGAATGATCGTTTAGTGACTAGTAATCTTAATCAATGGCTCTGTTAGTGATATACATACTGTGCTGCATTAAGTGACTTTTATTTGCTGCCAACATTCACTGCCAAATTAATTACTGCCAATTCCTCCTTGCCAATGGCAGGGAGTATCTTGAACATATTGTTGAATAAGCGCTTCAAGCGATTTTCTAGGGATTTCAACAGCCCCCATAGAAGCTAAGTGATCGTTATAAACTTGGCAATCAATAGCTACATATTGCCATTGTTTGAGTTGTTCTACTAGATGAAACAGAGCTATTTTCGAACTATTTGTGCGGCGGCTAAACATCGACTCTCCGAAGAATAGTCGACCTAGAGCGATACCATATAACCCGCCGACTAACTCGTCACCTTCCCATACCTCTATAGAGTGTGCTTGCCCTAAGCGATGTAGCTCGCTATAGGCTTCAATAATGCCATCGCTAATCCATGTCTCGCCATCGTCTTGTGCTGCTCGCGGTTCTGCGCAGGCAATCATTACCTCCGTAAATGCCTGATCAAAGCTAATAGAGAAAGTGCTTTTTTTAATGGCTTTTCGCAAGCTCCGGCTCACATGTAATTGATCTATATAGATAATAGTGCGAGGTGAGGGTGACCACCATAAAATAGGTTCCTCCTCACTAAACCAAGGAAAAATGCCTTGCGAATAAGCTTTCAGTAGCCATTTAGGTGATAATTCACCGCCAGCAGCGAGTAAACCGTTAGGTGACTCTAATGCTGATGTGGTATCTGGAAAAATAAGATTATTTGGGTCTAACCAAGGAAGCTGTAACATAGTTGGCTGTAACATAGTTGATAGAACTCAAATAATAATGAGAATAAATAACATCGGAGACGCATCATAATGCAACTAGCGAAATCAACCAATATAGTAGGGGGCTTTATTTTATTTGTCTGCGGTATCGTCGGGTGCTTTTTCCCGGATGCAGTGGCTAATTACTATGGTTTTGTTTATGAGCAATTAGAAGCAAAAACAACGGTACGTGTATTAGCGGGTTTGTGTATGGGGGTTGGAGGGCTGCTAATGTACTTTGCTTGTTGTTGTTATGATCAGCGCCCCGTCTTGCTTTCATTAGGGGTGATCCTGATCAGTTTTGCTGCGCCACGCCTGTTGGGCTTGATCGTCGATGGCATTGATCAGCCTAATATGTGGTACGAATTGCTCTTCGAGATAAGTGCTTTGTTATTTGTAGTTTATGTACACTGTCGTTGTAAAGTAGCGGTTAAAAGCAGCCATTAGATAAATCGTTACAAGTACCACGAGACTTGGTAAACTAAGTTCGTTTTATTGAGTATTAAAAACAATAATAAGATTAACTTTCAGCGCTATCCATTTTAAATTCAGTCATCTTGGTACGTTGTTTGAAGTAAAGTGCATGCTTCTAAAAGAAGTCTATTCAAATAATATTTTTTGGGGAATTTTATGAACAAAGTCGTATTAATTATTCTGGCTATTTTTCTACCGCCTATTGCCGTTTTTCTAAAATCCGGTGTAGGTAAAGATTTACTAATCAACATCATTTTGTGTTTGTTGATGTTCTTCCCAGGTATGGTTCATGCCTTGTGGACAGTGACTAAATAAGTTGCTAGTGTGAATTGTTAGGTAATCTTGGTGTTATTTACAGTTCCAGTCTTTAAGAAGCGAGCTTTGTTCTCAAATGCTCGCTTTTTTTATAAATTTTTTCTATTGATATGTAGTGTTGGAATGAGGTTTAGGTATCTATGGATATAGATAACTCAGTTGTTAGCGACCCGATCATACGCTCTCTTGCTCTATTAAAAAGTAGTGAGATACCTGGCTTTTTAGAACAAATCTCCCATACAAAAACTCCGATTTCTATCGGTTTCGTTAATCAATACGCATACAATCTAATTCATTCTAGTAAGCAGGTCAGTACATACTTTAACTCGCTTACCTATCGCCTACGTGATGGGTCTGGCATTAGTGTCGCCTGTAAATATAATAACTGTGATGCAGGTGAGAATTTAAACGGCACCGATTTTATTCCTGTATTGTTAACGTCTATCCTTCAGAAAAAAAGAAGCCATGAGATTTTTGTGTTTGGCACGGAAGAGCCTTGGCTGACCAAGGGCGCTAATGCTTTATTAAAAGAGAGCTCCTATAGTGCTATTGATGGTTTTCAAGATGATGAGGTTTATGTTGAGAACGTAGTAGGGCAATTAGCACTAAATACATCCGCTGTTGCAGTGATTGTACTAGCAATGGGGATGCCAAAGCAGGAGCGAGTTAACCAGCGGTTGATTGAAGTGCTTACGACGCCAGCTATTATTATTTGTGGTGGTGCTATTGTTGATTTTTATGCGCAACGCTTTTCTCGAGCACCTTATATATTTCGACGTTTAGGTGTGGAGTGGTTGTATCGTTTATGCATTGAGCCAAGACGCTTATTTCGTCGATATGTATTAGGTATTCCCATGTTTATTTTTTATATGATAAAAAATAAACACTTTGCAAAAAGATAAATTTTCTGGATTAGCTTCACTCTGACAAAAGTGTATGGATGTACGTGATAAGCGCAAAAAAGAAAGACAAAAAAAGATAAAAAAGGAATAGGGGAAATAGAGCGAAGCTGGTTAACGATCGTTATCGCTAACCAGCACAGAGTTTACTGATCTAAATATTTTTCAGCATCTAAAGCGGCCATGCAACCTGAGCCAGCAGAGGTAATCGCTTGGCGGTAAATGTGGTCAGCTACGTCACCCGATGCAAAAACACCTTCAACGCTGGTTTGCGTAGCATTACCTTCTAAGCCGCTATTAATTTTTATATACCCATCCTTCATTTTTAATTGGCCTTTAAAAATATCAGTATTGGGTTTGTGGCCAATAGCGATAAAGACCCCTTGTAAATCTATCTCGGTGGTTGAGTCATCTAGCATGCTTTTAATACGCATACCCGTGACACCTGATTGGTCACCTAGCACCTCGTCTAGTGTTTCATTCCATTTGATACTGATGTTGCCATTCTTTTCTTTATCAAATAGTTTGTCTTGTAATATTTTCTCCGCACGTAAAGTATCACGGCGATGAACCAGTACTACTTCTTTACAGATGTTGGATAAGTAAAGCGCTTCTTCAACTGCGGTGTTACCGCCACCAATTACCGCGACTTTTTGATCGCGATAAAAGAACCCATCACAAGTAGCGCAAGCACTAACGCCTTTGCCCATAAAGGCTTTTTCTGAATCCAAGCCTAAATATTGTGCAGAAGCACCGGTAGAAATAATAAGCGAGTCGCAGGTATAGGTGTCGTTACCTTTCAACACAAAAGGACGTTGGTTAAGATCAACTTCGTTAATGTGATCAAAAATAATCTGTGTGTCAAAGCGTTCAGCATGTTGTTGCATTTGCACCATTAAGTCGGGGCCTTGTAAGTCGCTTATGCCGCCGGGCCAGTTTTCAACTTCGGTCGTGGTGGTTAATTGTCCACCTTGTTGCATTCCCGTAATCACAACAGGGTTGAGGTTAGCTCTCGCAGCATAAATCGCGGCGGTGTATCCTGCCGGGCCAGAGCCTAAGATAATTAAACGGTGGTGTTTGTGAACAATCATTATTGACCTTGTAGTGAATCACCGGGGAGGTGGTAAGTGGCTATTAAGTGGATATTAAGTAGCTCATATAAGTAACTTGTTAAGTCGCTAGCTCGCTTAAGAAGCATTATGTACAAGTCATATCGCTATTTAGAATATCTTTGCGATTGATGACATATGTATTAAACCGTGAATGCGCTAGTAAAAAAAAATATAGCCATTACAATAGCCTTGCATAATATCATGGCATGTCAGCGACTTACAGCCGCTTTTGCAGCACGATTGTTAAAGCAATAACGCACTACATCACACGAATACTCATTAGGGAGATAACTTGAAATCCAGCACTAAAAAAGTTGAAGCTTCATCTGCTCAAATTTTGATCATGCGTATCGTTAAAGAAGGTGCGTTGATTGGCTGGTTGTTGCTGTGTGTGTACTTGCTGCTAGCGCTGTTTAGTTATTCTTCTTCTGATCCCAATGGGTGGTCGAGTACGGGCACAAATGCCGTTGTACAAAATTCTTTAGGGCCTACCGGTGCTTGGGTGGCCGATCGTTTTTTCTCGTTCTTTGGTTATATCGCTTATTTATTCCCTTTGATGGTAGCGTATCGTCTGTGGTGCGCCTTTCAGCAACGACATAATCCCGAACCTTTCGACTCATTATTATTCACTTTACGTGCAGTAGGTTTGCTATTGGTGATTGCTGCGGGAACAGGGTTGATTGCTATTCAAACGGTTGACCAAACTAGTGCTTTGCCTTTTTCTGGTGGCGGTTTATTAGGAATCAGTATTGCGCAAGCGCTTGAGGCCGCTCTTGGGTTTGTTGGGGCAACGCTATTGTTTTTGGCGATGGGTTTGTTCGGTTTAACGATTTATACGGAGCTGTCGTGGATTAAGCTAGTCGACACCATTGGACGTTATACCTTAATTGCCAGCGAAAAGTTGGTGGTGACGGTACGCCAATATTCTTCTCGTTATTTGAAGAAAAAACAAGAAGACCAGCAAGTAAAAGCATCGGTGAAATTACGCCAAGACTCCATGGTGCGGCAGGCGATGAAAATGAAAGACCGCATCCCGCCGACAATTGAAAAGCCAGCGGTAGCGCCTAAGCCAAGCCCGCGAGTGGAAAAAGAAAAGCAAGCCACCTTATTTGATGCGCCGGTAGTCGGTGAATTACCTCCGCTGAATTTGCTAGACCCTGCTGATGCGCCTCATGCAAAAGGTTTTTCTGAAGAATCGTTAGAAGCGATGTCACGCTTGTTAGAACTTAAGCTTCAGGACTTCGGTGTCACTGTTGAGGTGGTATCGGTTTTACCCGGCCCTGTGGTCACGCGTTTTGAGCTGCAACCTGCACCGGGTGTAAAAGCCAGCCGTATTACTAATCTGGCTAAAGATTTAGCGCGCTCAATGGCGGTGGTGAGTGTTCGTGTGGTAGAGGTGATACCCGGTAAGTCGGTTGTGGGAATTGAAATTCCTAACGAGCATCGTGAAATGGTGCGCTTAACACAAGTGTTATCTTCCTCCGTCTATGACGACTCCAAATCCCCCTTAACATTAGCTTTAGGTAATGATATTGCTGGCGAGCCCATTGTCGCTGACCTCGCTAAAATGCCGCATTTGCTGGTTGCCGGTACGACCGGTTCAGGTAAGTCGGTGGGTATTAATGTGATGTTGTTGAGTTTGCTCTACAAATCAACGCCAAAAGATGTCCGCCTTATTCTCGTCGATCCGAAAATGCTAGAGTTGTCGGTGTATGAAGGTATCCCGCACTTGTTAACCCCAGTGGTTACGGATATGAAAGATGCCTCTAACGGCTTACGTTGGTGTGTGGGCGAAATGGAACGCCGTTATAAGCTAATGGCGGCATTGGGTGTACGTAACTTAGCGGGTTATAACCGCAAGGTAGACGATGCTAATAAACGTGGCGAGCCCATTTTAGATCCATTATGGAAACCTGAAGAAGAGTTTATTGCAGGTGAAGAGATACCAACCGCTCCGGGTTTGGATACATTACCCGCTATTGTTGTGGTTATTGACGAATTTGCTGACATGATGATGATCGTCGGTAAAAAAGTAGAGCAGCTTATCGCGCGTATTGCTCAAAAAGCCCGTGCAGCAGGTATTCACCTTTTATTAGCTACCCAACGACCTTCAGTGGATGTGATTACCGGCTTAATTAAAGCGAACGTGCCGACACGTATCGCGTTCCAAGTATCATCCAAAATTGATTCAAGAACGATTTTGGATCAAGGCGGTGCAGAGCAATTATTAGGGCATGGTGATATGTTATACCTCCCACCGGGAACGAGTGTACCTATTCGTGTGCATGGTGCCTTTGTTGACGATCACGAAGTCCATAAGGTGGTGAGTGACTGGAAGCGTCGTGGCGAACCCGATTATATTGAGGGTATTGTGGATGAGAGTGCTAACTCGATCCCTGTACCGGGTATGGCATCGGAAGGCGATGATAGCGATAACGAAAGCGATGCTTTATACGATGAAGCCGTAGAGTTTGTGACTCAAACCCGTAAAGCGTCTATTTCGTCGGTACAGCGTAAATTGCGCATCGGTTATAACCGAGCAGCACGTTTGATTGAAACTATGGAGGCGGCGGGTGTTATTACCGAAGCAGGTCACAACGGTAGTCGCGAAGTGATCGCGCCACCGCCGCCGAGTCGATAACTGAGACAATCTAATCAACAAAAATCAATGATGAAAAAATATCATTCTATTAGCCAGAGAGGCTTATTTATATGTTCAATGTACGTCGTGTAGTCTGTGGTTTTTGCTTTTGTCTTAGTGTCTTTACGACGATGGCTAATGCTGCAGATGTGGATGTGTTAGCAGAAAAGTTAGTCCAGTTGAGTACGTTCTCAGGTGATTTTCGCCAGACATTAATCGATGATCAAGGCGAAGTTTTACAGGAATCAACCGGTGTGTTTTTTTTAGAGCGTCCAGGGTATTTTCACTGGGAAACAATAGCCCCTTTTCCTCAATTACTGGTTTCAGATTTGGCGAGCATTTGGCTATACGACCCAGATTTAGAGCAAGTGACGGTTAGACCATATGACGAGAGTGTTTCGCAAACTCCAGCGCTATTGCTAAGTGGTGATGTGAGTAAAATGAGCGCTTCTTATGAGGTTGTGCAAACAACCGACAACCAATTTTCGTTAACGCCTAAGAGTCAGCAAGAATTGTTTACGCAATTAATGGTTGAATTTGCTGAAGGGCAGTTGGTTTCTATGAGCTTGCAGGATTCGTTAGGGCAAACCACCACGTTTACTTTTTTGAACGGTATCTACAATCAACCGATACCTAGTGAATTATTTCAATTTATTCCCCCTGAAGGCACCGATGTTATTGTTGGCGGATAGCAGAGCAGATCAATGAACGATGACTTATTCGCTAGTGCATCGGCTATGCCACTCATGCCTTCTAACAATTCAATAGATAATACTAACAGCGCGCAAATGCCCTTGGCGGCACGGCTACGCCCTCAAACTATTCAAGACTATATCGGCCAGCAGCATTTATTAGCCGAAGGTAAGCCCCTGCGTGAAGCGATTGAAAAAGGGCAGTTACACTCAATGATCCTTTGGGGGCCGCCGGGTGTGGGTAAAACCTCTTTGGCGCGCATGTTGGCGCATTTGATTGATGCCGAATACACCTCCCTGTCTGCCGTACTGGCCGGCGTGAAAGACATTCGTCAAGCCGTCGCTACCGCCCAGCTAACACAGCAAACCTCTGGTCGGCGAACTTTGTTGTTTGTTGATGAGGTGCATCGTTTTAATAAAGCCCAGCAAGATGCTTTTCTACCTTACGTTGAAAACGGCACTATTACTTTTATTGGCGCGACCACAGAAAACCCGTCTTTTGAATTAAACAACGCATTATTATCTCGTTGTCGTGTGTATGTGCTACGGCGTTTAGGCGATGACGATATTATCCAGTTATTGCATCGTGCTCTTAATGATTCAGACAAAGGGCTTGGGCAAAAAGAATTACACTGCAGCGAAGACGTTATTAATATTTTAGCGTCAGCCGCCAATGGTGATGCGCGCCGTGCTTTAAATTTGTTAGAGATCGCTAGCGACTTAGCAGAGCAAAATATTACCTTAGAGATTGTCGCCGAAATATTAGGCGGCGATGTGCGCCGTTTTGATAAGGGCGGCGATATCTTCTACGAACAAATATCGGCTCTGCATAAATCAGTACGAGGATCATCTCCCGACGCCGCTTTATATTGGTGTATGCGGATGCTAGATGGCGGCTGTGACCCTCTTTATGTGGCGAGACGAATTGTACGTATGGCGATAGAAGATATCGGTAATGCAGACCCTAGAGCCTTAACGATTAGTTTGGCTGCATGGGATACTCAAGAGAGACTAGGTAGCCCAGAAGGGGAGTTGGCAATAGCGCAAGCCGTGGTGTATTTAGCGTCAGCACCCAAAAGCAATGCGGTGTATAATGCGTTTAACACGGTTAAAGTAGATATCGCAGCAATGCCCGATTACGATGTTCCGTTGCATTTACGTAATGCGCCAACGACATTGATGAAAGATTTACAGTATGGCGAAGAATATCGTTATGCACATAATGAGGAAGGCGCATATGCTGCAGGGGAGAATTACTTTCCCAAAGACATCGCCGATAAAATATATTACGAACCCGTTCCTCGCGGTTTAGAAAACAAGATTAAAGAAAAGTTAGACTATTTACGCCAGCTAGATCAAAAAAGTGATCGCCAGCGTTATCACTACAATGCTGAAAATAGCACTGATGAATGATAGTGTGACAACACAAAGAGAATACACATGATTTGGTTGGCCGTCGCATTGGGTGGTGCATTGGGTGCAATAAGCCGCTACGGTTTAATGCAATATTTAATGCCTGTGGAAGCCAAGCAATTTCCTTGGGGAACACTGACTGTTAATATCGTGGGTTCTGCGTTAATCGGTTTGTGTTATGTATTATTAGTAGAAAAGCAATGGGGTGATATCAAGTGGGTCGCTATCGAATGGCGGCCTTTTTTAATGGTTGGTTTTTTAGGCGCGTTTACCACTTACTCAACCTTTGCATTAGAGTCTTTTTTACTCTGGCAAGAAGGACAAACTTATTACGCTATTAGCTATGCAATAGCATCATTACTAGGGTGTATATTGGCGGTCACTGCCAGTATTTTTATCGCTACAAAACTATTTCATTAAGTACGGAATCAAAATTATGTTAGACCCAAAACTTCTTCGCAGTGATCCAGCCGGTGTGGCGAAGGCTTTAGAAAAGCGTGGATTTATACTCGATGTTGATGCAATAAAAGCATTAGATGATCAGCGTAAAGTCATTCAAATAAAAACCGAAGCTTTACAGCAAGAACGTAACAGTAAATCAAAAAATATTGGTAAAGCAAAAGCATCGGGTGAAGATATAGCGCCACTATTAAAAGAAGTAGAAAACCTAAAGTCACAACTGAACTCTGCCGATGAAGAACTAAAGAGTTTGCAAGATCAGTTAGAAACTATCCTAATTGCTGTGCCCAATATGCCAGTGGATGAAGTCCCAGAAGGAAAAGATGAAGACGATAACGTAGAAGTACGTCGTTGGGGTACACCGCGAACCTTTGATTTTGAAGTAAAAGATCATGTGGACTTAGGTGCGCAGTTAAATTTGAGTAGCAGCAATGGTAATGGTGCCAGCTTAGGCAGTGCATTAGATTTCGATGCTGGCAGTAAAATTACGGGTTCACGTTTTGCTGTGATGCGTGGTGGTGTTGCAAGACTTCACCGTGCGCTGATTCAATTTATGATCGATGTGCATAGTAATGAACATGGTTATCAAGAAGTACATGTACCGTTCTTAGTAAATCGTGATTCTTTATTTGGTACAGGGCAGTTACCTAAGTTTGAAGAAGATTTATTTAAAACCAATGACGAGCGTGAGTTGTATTTAATTCCGACTGCGGAAGTGCCCATCACTAACTTGTTACGTGATGAATTATTACAAGATGACACGCAATTACCGATTAAAATTGTTTCTCATACACCTTGTTTCCGCAGTGAAGCAGGCAGCCATGGGCGTGATACCCGTGGCATGATTCGTCAGCACCAGTTTGAAAAAGTAGAAATGGTTAACTTTGTAAAGCCAAGTGAATCTATGCAAGCCCTAGAAGACTTAACTGCTTGTGCTGAAGCTATTTTAGAAAAGTTAGAGCTGCCATATCGTACCGTAATTTTATGTGGCGGAGATATTGGTTTTTCTTCTGCTAAAACTTATGACATCGAAGTATGGGTGCCTTCTCAAGATAAATATCGAGAAATTTCTTCTTGCAGTAGCTTTGGCGATTTCCAAGCGCGCCGTATGAAAGCGAGATTCCGTAACCCTGAGACAGGAAAAACAGAATTACTGCATACACTAAATGGTTCCGGTTTAGCCATAGGCCGTACCCTGTTGGCGATTATGGAAAACTATCAACAAGCCGATGGCAGTGTCACGGTGCCAACCGTGTTACGTTCATATATGGGAACGGATGTGATTCGTTGATCGTTAATTAACAGAAATTTCCAAGCTACTTTATCGTAGAGCAATAGTTTTTTATGGATTACATGCCTTTCTTTTTTGACTTGCGTCAGCGAGATTGCTTACTTATTGGTGGTGGCAATATCGCAACGCG
>AEVK01000010.1 GCA_000209515.2 gamma proteobacterium IMCC1989 | reverse complement strand
GATACCTTGAGTCATAGTGCATTATGGCGGTTGCGTTATGGCGGCTATCTAGCTAAACGCTGGGATTTGCCCGTGATAGTGAGTGGCGGCAATGTGAGATCATTTGACGTGGTATCGGAGGCGGATATGGGCGTTTATTTTTTACAGAATGAATTAAATGTCGATATTGCTTGGCCAGAAGGAGAAAGTCGAAATACTTGGGAGAATGCACATTTTACAAAAAAAATGTTGGATAAGCAGAGTATTCATCATGTCGCTCTTGTAACGCATGCCTATCATATGCCGCGATCTGTATATGCCTTCCAGCAAGCGGGTTTAACGGTAAGCCCTATGCCAACTGGGCAGCTGTCGCAACAAAGCTCCACCTCATATTGGCTGAATTGGTTGCCCTCTGCTGGTGCGCTTCATATCAGTCGTTTAGCTTTACATGAGTACCTCGGCCTACTGTTTTACTCGCTTAAATAGTCTATTCGTTGGGATAACCAGAAGCGCTTTTATCCCTTTATCGTTTTATCCTCTTATTATTAATGGTGAGAAAGTGTGACGTTTTATATGTCGCTCGTGTCTCTCATGTCTATGACGTATAGATTTAATAAGAGATGGTAAGTGGTCTCTGTAAAACAACGATATCCATTATTGAATAGCGAGGTATGACTTTACGCGTAATTTATCGCTGAAGATGAATTACGTGAACAGTCAGATATAACAAGTGAGTGTTGCATCACGTTTTTTTACTTTACTCAAAAAATATTCACAAAACCGTTACATAAATCGGTTAAAGTGCGCGCCTCGTATGATGAGTGAATATGTAGGCGGTGCAGCAGTGAAGGTTGGAATGGATAAAGCAGTGAGTCATTTAATGGAAAATCAGTTCTACCCTTTTGAATCAATAAAAATTTTGAATCGACTCGATATGTCGATTGTCATTGATATCTGTCCCGTACAAATAGAAAACGAAATGATAATGCTCGTTCGTGCGAACAAAGCTTATCACCGTTCAGTCATTGAAAAAAATAGTGAACACATTGCTTTTCAACTACGTGAACAACACGTTTATGATGGCCAAGAGTTTTCATTAGTCGAATGTGTAGATAGGCATTCAAAACAGGATCAGCCGGTAGAGTGGCGACAATGGCGGTTTAAGTGGGTGGGAAATTCACCTATCAATGGACATTCTTACCCTTTGCCATCCGTTAAGTTGAGCCAAATTAATATGGCAGTAACGAGTGACCGGGTAGAACTGCAAAATGCGAGCTAGCATCTATTCCTAGTGCTGATTGTTTTTCGTTTTACTATGGAGCCTGTATTGAAAAGAGATAACGCCCATTATCAATAATATGCCCAGCACTAAATAATTCTGCCAAAGCATAAATGGCGTATTACCTTCCATCGGCACGACATGACCTTGTAGGTTTGTCATCACAAATTGTTCACTGCGCTGCTGCACTTCACCATCTTCGTCAATAATCGCGCTGACACCATTGTTCGTCCCCCTAATCACATAACGTCCTATTTCTATTGCTCGCATGCGCGCCATTTGAAAGTGCTGCAATGGCCCAATGGAATCACCAAACCACGCATCATTACTAATAGTGAGTAGTACATGACTGTTCTTCGCTTGTTGTGCGACTAATGCGGGGTAGGCTATTTCATAGCAGATGGCGTTTGCCAGTGCATAATCTCCTACTTGTAACAGCGGTTGGTTTGCTTGTCCTGATGCAATCACCGAAAAAGGTAAATTAAAAAATTCAATCACTCCACGTAACCATGACTCCAGCGGTACATATTCGCCAAAAGGCACTAGGCGCTGTTTGTGATAAATTCCTTCGCTATTGCCAATACCAATAACGCTATTAAAGTATTGCCTGTGTCCGTCTTGCGGAGGCTTTTCATACAGTACGCCGCTAATAACGGTGCTGTTAGATTGATTTGCCAGTAAGCGTGTTTCTTCGATAAAGTCTGTAGCGTAAGCATAAGGAGCAGGAATAGCTGCCTCTGACCAGATTATCCAGTCATCGCCCCATAAGGGTTGGCTAAGATCGCGTAGGCGTTGGCGAATCGTTTCTTGGTAGTCTGGCGCCCAGCGTAGATTTTGTGGAATGTTAGGTTGTACTAAGCCGACGGTAATATTGTCGTCGATGGGTTTTGTCCACGATATCTGTTGTAGGCTATACCCACCTAACCAAATACTGGCAATAAATAAACTTATTGCTGTTCTATATCGACGACTAGCACTACCACTTAGCCACGCAGCCATTATCCCGCTACTCATCACTGCCCATAAACTAATCAATAAAACACCACCGATAGGTGCCCAGCCGATTAAGACATTATCAATATGGCTGTAGCCCATAAATAACCAAGGGAAGCCGGTAAATATCCACGTGCGTACCCATTCGCTAAACACCCACAGTAGCGGGAACCCAAGGGTAAGCTTGTAAGATGTTTTACAGTAGGGCAGCAAGTAAAATGGCAATGCGAAAAAGAAAGCAACAAAAGCGATGAATAAACTGGTGAGTAATATCGCTAACGGCAAGCCTGTCGAACCAAAGTAGTAAATGCTCACATACACCCACGAAACACCCGTGCCAAAATAGCCTACGCCGAAACTGAGTGCATAAAGAAACGCGGTTTTGGGTGTTTGTGTGTGACATGAAGCGAAGGCAAAAATGGCGATAGCAATAAGCCCTATCGGCCACAGATTGAAAGGGGCAAAGCTAAGTGGTGTGACGGCACCACTGATTAGACATAGCGCGATAGCGAAATAGGGATAGCGCTGAATAATAGTGTCCACAGTGAGTCTTCGTCTTGTTAGCAGGGGAGGCCGCTACAGTATGGTAGCGGCATTTTTTGATGAGTGATAGAAGAGTATGCTGAGATGCTTTATGGCAGTGACTTGTCAGTGCTTACAACGGGTTGCCGACTATTTACTTAACATCTTCTGCTGCGTCGTCTTCGCTAGGTTTTTCTATAGATACTCGAACCAAATGAACTTGTCGAGTATCAGAATAAAGCACTCTAAAGGTGAAACCGTCAAAGGTAGTGGTTTCATTGCGCTGAGGTAAATGCCCAAACGCCTTCATTAATAGCCCGCCCAAGGTATCAAACTCTTCTTCATCTAATGCTGCTGAAAAATGTTCATTAAAATCTTCGATAGGCGTTAGTGCTTTAACAATAAAGTCATCGTCTGCTACTTTACGAATATATGCATCATTATGGTCATCGTCAGTTTCATCGCTGATCTCACCCACAATCTCTTCTAAAATATCTTCAATAGTAATTAAGCCAGAAA
>AEVK01000011.1 GCA_000209515.2 gamma proteobacterium IMCC1989 | reverse complement strand
TTTTAAAAATCGCACCGACGGTGAAATTAACGTAGCGTTAGATGCCATTCGATCTGCCGC
The DNA here is from genome assembly GCA_000209515.2 of gamma proteobacterium IMCC1989. Classification (GTDB taxonomy): domain Bacteria; phylum Pseudomonadota; class Gammaproteobacteria; order Pseudomonadales; family Cellvibrionaceae; genus Endobugula. Next base: position 6,997 of record AEVK01000011.1, on the reverse strand, counting down.
ACATGGCCATTCATTCCCCTCGTTAAGTGAACAAGGTAACCCCGTTATTTACACCACTACCGGCAACGAAGACGCTTGCCTTATATTACGCGGCGGCAATAAAACCGGCACCAACTTTCATGAAGATGACATCCGCCCCATTGCCGAGCAGCAACTAGCATTAGGAATTAATAAAAAAATTATCGTAGATTGCAGCCACGGCAACAGCCAAAAAGATCACAATAAACAAGCAATAGTCGCAGAAGAAATCACTCGCCAACGCGAAACGGGATTCACCGCAGTGGGCGGCATTATGCTAGAAAGTTTTTTAATCGCAGGAAGACAAGACATAGCGCCATTAAGTGAACTGGTTTACGGACAGAGTATTACCGATGCGTGCATCTCATTGAATGAGACCGAAGTATTATTACAGCAGCTCAGCTAACGACTGCTGCAATCTATCAAAAGCATTCAAGTACCCATTCAATACGATTAGCTCGGCCACAGGCTACATTATCTTGGATACTTTATTACCCTTGATACTTTACCGCCTGACCATGCAATTTTAAATCTTCTAGCACCATGGTAGAAGAGGCATCTATAACGCCGGGTAGGTAAAGTATTTTCTTTTCTATAAACAATCCAAAACTACGTAAATCTTTTGCAATCACCTCTAGGATAAAATCAATATTACCGGTGATTTTATGGCACGAGATGACTTCTGGATACTGAATTACCGCGTCTTTAAATTGCTGTGTGACTTTATTGTCGTGACGGTTAATTTTCACTTCTACAAACGCTTTAACATCGAACCCTAAACTAACGTAATCACAAGCCGTTGTGAAATGGCGGATAATGCCCTTTTCTTGCAGTGCCTGTACTCTGCGCTGACAAGATGAAGCAGATAAATTCACTTTCTCTCCCAACTCCCGCCAACTCAAACGACTGTTTTTCTCTAGTAACTGCAATATCTCCAAGTCGAATTTATCGCTATGCATGAAAACCTCAAAATAATAACAAAAATGATTAAAAGCTGCATTTTTTATGGAAACCATGATGATAATAGCAGAAATACGCAGTTATTTTGCATCTATAATAATAAAAAACAAACTCAAAGGTGCTCTTGTGTCAACTACATCAACCCTAACCCAAACCGACTCTATTCATACCAATCCTTACTCCAACCCTTCTGACCTATGGGAAAACCCACTGGGGACTAATGGCTTTGAATTCATTGAGTTTGTATCGCCTAAAGAAAATATTTTAGAGCCCGTATTCACGTTAATGGGCTTTACCAAAGTAGCGACGCATCGCTCTAAAGACGTCGACCTTTACCGACAAGGCGATATTAACTTTATTGTGAATAGAGAAAAACATAGCATTGCTTCCCACTTTGCCGATGAACATGGGCCATCCGCTTGCAGCATGGGCTTTCGTGTCAACAACGCTCAACATGCTTACAAAAAAGCAATTGAGCTAGGCGCTCAAGCAATGGACATTCCTGCTGGCCCTATGGAATTAAACCTGCCGGCAATTAAAGGGATCGGTGGAGCCCCCATTTATCTCATTGACCGCTTCGAACCTGGCCCGTCTATTTATGATATTGATTTTGAGTATATTCACGGCGTAGAACATCGCCCCGAAGGCTGTGGCTTTCACACTTTAGACCACCTAACTCATAATGTTTATCGTGGCCGCATGAAACATTGGGCCAACTTTTACGAACAAATTTTTAATTTTAGAGAAGTACGTTACTTTGATATTAAAGGCGAGTACACCGGACTCACCTCCCGCGCAATGACCGCACCGGATGGAAGAATCAGAATCCCGCTTAACGAAGAAGGCGCTGGTGGATCAGGGCAAATAGAAGAATTTTTAATGGCTTTTAACGGCGAAGGTATACAACACATTGCCCTTGCCTGTGATGACCTTCTCGCTTGTTACGATAAATTAAAAGCCAACGGGGTGGATTTTATGACGCCCCCACCCAATACTTATTACGACATGGTAGAGGCTCGACTTCCTAATAATAATGAGCCTATCAATGAATTAAAAAGCCGTGGGATTTTAATTGACGGCACCACCGAAAATAACGACAAACGATTATTGTTACAAATCTTCTCGGGAAATATGCTTGGCCCTGTATTCTTTGAATTTATTCAGCGTAAAGGGGATGACGGTTTTGGCGAAGGTAATTTTCAAGCCTTGTTTGAATCTATCGAACGCGATCAATTACATCGTGGCGTATTAACGGAAAATTCATAGGTGACCATTATGTCTACGTCAACCAATATGAAAACTGCCACAAGATTGCAAGGCGTGCACCATGTTGCCTATCGTTGCAAAGACGCAAAAGAAACGGTTGAGTGGTACGAAAAGCATTTACATATGGACTTTGTGTTGGCGATTTCAGAAAATCAAGTGCCGTCAACACAAGAGCCCGATCCTTATATGCATGTTTTTTTAGATGCGGGTAACGGAAACATTTTAGCTTTTTTTGAATTGCCTACTCAACCGGATATGTCGAGAGACCTTAACACACCAGCATGGGTACAACACTTAGCGTTGAAAGTTGAATCTATCGAAGAGTTGTTATTGGCAAAAGATCATTTGAACAAAAATAATATCGATGTGATTGGTCCAGTAGACCACACCATCTTCACATCAATTTATTTTTTTGATCCTAACGGGCATCGAATTGAACTCGCTGCTAACACCGACACACCAGAAATAAATCAACGTCTCAATGACATCAAATGGGACATGTTGAACGAGTGGTCAATCACCAAAAAAGCGCCCAGTCATGGGCAGTGGTTACACGAAAATTAATACGCACAAACTAATACACGGCATTATTTTTAGGATATAACATGTTAACGCTTAACCAAACACATAACCCTAACAGCAAGAGCTGGCTGGCTTCTGCTAATCAGGCGAATAGCGATTTTCCAATTCAAAACTTACCTTTTAGCGTTTTTCGTCGTAAAAATAGCCACGAATTATTTCGTGCGGGTGTAGCCATTGGCGACCAAATTATTGATCTTAAACAGCTTGGACAAACCACATTATTGAGTAAAGACATCACAGATATTTTAGCGACATGTTCCGGAGAATCACTCAATACATTTATGTCTATGGGGCAGCCGTCATGGTCTGCATTACGGCTCGCTCTATTTAACGCATTAAAAGAAGGTGCGGCAGAAGAATCTGACATGCGTGATTGTCTTGTGGCACAAAAAGATGCCGAACATAAAGTAGCAGCCAATATTGGTGACTACACCGATTTTTATACTTCTATTCATCATGCGACTAATATCGGCCGATTATTTCGCCCAGAAAATCCTCTGCTGCCAAACTATCAATGGATACCTATTGCTTACCATGGCAGAAGCTCCTCTATTGTTATTTCCGGTGAAAATTTCCGTCGCCCACACGGACAAATAAAACATCCTGATAAGGAACATCCAACTATCGAACCCAGTAAACGTATTGATTATGAATTAGAAGTGGGGATTTTTATTGGTAAAGGCAATGCCCTGGGTGATGCGATCCCATTAGATAGCGCAGAAGAACATATCTTTGGTCTTTGCTTATTAAATGACTGGTCAGCCAGAGATATTCAAGCATGGGAATATCAACCATTAGGACCCTTTCTTTCGAAAAATTTTGCTTCCGTTATTTCACCGTGGATTGTGACGCTAGAAGCACTTGTTCCTTACCGTACTGAGTGGAGTCGATCTTCAGAAGACCCTCAACCTATTCCTTATTTGGAATCTCCGTTGAATCGAGAGCAAGGCAGTATTGATATGCAACTAGAAGTGCTTATTGAGACAGACTTGCATCGACAATCTGAACTATCTCCCGAGCGTTTATGCGCCAGCAACTTCAACCATGCTTATTGGACGATGTCTCAAATGGTCACCCATCATACAGTTAATGGTTGCAACCTTCGGTCTGGTGATTTTTTGGGTAGCGGTACGATGTCGGGTGATACCGCAGGAAGCGAAGGTGCGCTAATCGAAACGACACAGGGCGGAAAAAAACCTATTCAATTAACGACCGGAGAGCAACGTACTTTCTTAGAAGATGGCGATAAAATAATTATGCGTGGGCGATGTGAAAAAGAAGGTTACCCTACCATTGGTTTTGGAGAACTTAGTAGTACTTTATTGCCAGCCAAATAGTGAGCAACTCAATCACATTACTTGAGATACCCTAACGAGTAACTAACCATGATCCTCTATGACTACCCTCGTTCTTCAGCGGCATACCGTGTGCGTATCGCGCTCAACGTAAAAGCGATTGCTTATGAAACACGCACGATTGCTTTGCTCGATAACGAACAACAGTCAGCCACCTACAAAACGCTAAATCCTCAAGGTTTAGTACCGCTGCTAGTAACGGATGAGCACCACACGATCAATCAATCTCTTAGTATTTGTGAATACCTAGATGAAGCATTTCCCAATCCACCTTTATTGCCTGAAGATATCAGCGGACGAGCAAGAGTCCGATCATTATCACAAATGATTGCTTGCGATATTCATCCATTAAATAATTTACGTGTGCTGAATTTTTTGAAAGATGAAAAGCGTGATAATGATAAGCAACGACAATCACAACAACAATGGTACAGCTATTGGATACAAGAAGGCTTTAGTGCATTTGAAACTCACTTACAATCATCTCTCAGTGGCGATTTTTGCCACGGTGATAGCATCTCTTTAGCTGATATTTGCTTGGTGCCACAGGTTTATAATGCTCGGCGATTCTCTGTAGACCTTAGCCCATTTCCTGAGATTGTACGCATCGCCAATCAATGCGCCGAGATAGAGGCATTTGCACAAGCTAATCCCGATGCTTAGACCCGCTAAAAAACTGGAGGGTTTTAATGACAATATATTAATTAAATTTACTTATACTCGCCATTAGTGCATATTCTTTATTGGTATGACGCATAACACAACGAGTACAGGAATATGGGCGTAACAATAAAACAAATAAATGCTTTCGTCGCTATCGCCAAAAGCCGCAGCTTTGCAGAAGCTAGCGGCCAGCTCCACCTTTCTCAACCTGCATTGAGTATTGCCATTAAAAACCTTGAAGAGGTTTTGGGTGGATCATTATTTACCCGCTCAACTCGCACACTGGAACTAACCCCCGAAGGAAAGGTTTTTTTACCCGTTGCTCAACGTTTATTAGATGACTTAGATCATGCCATGGAGGATATATCCAATCTTTTCTCTCTTAAGCAGGGAACACTTTCCATGGCAGCAATGCCTTTTTTTGCAGCCAGTATCTTGCCTGACATTTTAGTTTCTTATCAAAGCCAACACCCAAATATCAGTATCCGTCTACACGATATTGTGAACGAACTAGTGATTGAAGAAGTACGTTCGGGTAGAGTAGAAATTGGACTTTGCTTTCATTCTGGGAAAGATGAAGACTTAGAATTTACGCCACTTTTCTCAGAAGAGTTCATGGCATTATTATCGGTAGATCACCCTCTTGCAGATAGAGATGAGGTTAATTGGGTCGATTTATTTAATTACCCTTTTTTAACATTATTGCAACCATCTAGCATCCAAGACACGGTTAAAAAGGTAGCTAAAAAGTTAGATCTGACATTCTCGCCCTATATTGAAACCCACCAATTATCAACCGTCGGCTATATGATCGCCTCGGGTTTAGGAGTGGGTATCGTCCCTCAATCCTGTCACGAACAAATGATAAAAACCGGCGCTATTTGTAAAAAATTAGTGAATCCAGTCATTTCCGAACAAGTCGGGATTATTCACCGCAAACGTCACGCACTCTCGTCAGCCGCTTTTTCAATGAAACATCAAATCATCAAACATTACCAAAAAGACATTCCACTCAATAATGACAACATATAAGCAGTAGCACTTACTCATATTGAAATTTTCAGCGTATTCAACTGAAAAACCTTACGTCACAGATAATTCGTATTCATCAGTGGTTTCAGAGCATTAGTGGCTGACATTTTATAGGCAGGCTTTTGCGCCAACTAATTTAAATTATTTATCAATAGTTAATTTATTTAAAGTTGATAAATGGTATATTTTGGCAGACTATAGGTTGGTGGACACAATGCTGCCCTATATAAAAATAATTATACATATAGTAATACTTAGATTTACAACCCCCCAATGATCTGTTCATAAATATAAATAATAGATTCAACCATAGGTCTCAATTATGAAAAAAAAATTCAAATTAGCGAGCTTAGCCGCATCCGTATTATTAATGGGTGTATCAACATTCTCTTCTGCAGATACCATTAAAATTGCACTGGCTGGCCCAGTGACTGGTCCCGCTGCACAATATGGCGAGATGCTATTAAATGGTGCCAACCTAGCCATAGAAAATATTAACAAGGCTGGTGGTGTTAACGGCTCAATGTTAGAAGGCGTGGTTTACGATGACGCTTGCGATCCCAAGCAAGCAGTTGCAGTTGCCAACAAAATTGTTAATGATGAGATCCAGTTTGTTGTGGGGCATTTATGCTCAAGTTCAACTCAGCCTGCATCCGATATTTATGAAGATGAAGGTGTATTAATGGTCACCCCTGCATCAACTAGCCCAGCTATTACCGAAGCAGGACATCAAATGGTGTTCCGTACTATTGGTCTAGACAGCCTTCAAGGGCCAAAAGCAGCCAACTATGTAACAAACAGTGTTAAACCTAAAAGCATCGCCATTATCCATGATAAGCAACAGTATGGTGAAGGTTTAGCGAGTTCAGTTAAAGCGACTCTTGAGAGCCAAGGCTCTAACATCGTCATGTTTGAGGGCATTACTGTAGGCGATAAAGATTTCTCTTCACTTATTGCAAAAATGCAAAAAGCGAAAGTTGACTTTGTTTATTACGGCGGCTACCACGCAGAACTTGGTTTGATTTTGCGTCAAGCGAGTGAAAAAGGCTTGAAAGCTCAGTTTATGGGACCTGAAGGCGTTGCCAATGACGGCCTAACTGCAGTGGCAGGGGATTCAGCTG
>AEVK01000012.1 GCA_000209515.2 gamma proteobacterium IMCC1989 | reverse complement strand
GATTCACCCAATTGCGATGGAAGACGGTTTGCGTTTTGCGATTCGTGAAGGTGGTAGAACGGTTGGTGCAGGTGTTGTAGCAAAGATTATTGAGTAGTAGAAAATAGTCTGTTCGATACAAAGGTCGCCTTATTGGCGGCCTTTTTTGTTTTTGATGTTTTTTTAGTGTTAAGGAGATGCTTTTTTTAATGTTAGTGTTGCATTTATTTGGTCTATCTCAAATTTAAAATTTCTTAATACATTCATGCCTAGTAAGCCGGATGAATGCTGTGATGTTGGGAAGTCGATCACTGCAATTTCGATGTCGGTTAGTAGATATTGTCCGATTTGGAAAGTATCCGCTGTATAAATCTCTCCTGTGGTTTCCCCGTTTGCGGTTAAAAAGTTTTGCTTTTTTTGGTAGGTAAAGCGGCTGCGTCGTTTGATGCTTTCAAAATACTTTTTGCTTACTGTGGTGATTGAAGCGCCGGTGTCTATTAGTAGTTTGGTTTCGTTGCCTGATAGCAAGGTAGTGATAATAAATTGATCCGCTACCTTTTGTAGGTCAATTGATGGTTCTTCTTGATTTTCTGAGGGCTCTGTTTCGGTTGTTTTGGCTTGTGGTAATTTATTTTGCGGTAATAGAGCAGCGAGTGCTTCTTGCCATTGTTGTTTGTCTTTCAGCTTGTCTGCATAGTCGAGAGCAATAAAGGTTTCGTCTTGTTTCATGTGAAGCTCCACTAGCCGCAATATGTCTTGTTCGCGCAATAAACCAGTATTTTTACTATGTTGATATATGCTGATCAGTTTTTCCCACTGTTCTTTCTCAGATAATAATGTGTCGGTATAGTGAATAAATTCATTGTGTGCCGTCGTAACCACTCTTTGTTGTTCATTGGTATACGCGTAGCTTTTTGACAGCTGTAGGGTGTTTAGCATGCCATAAAAATCATTTGAATAAGCATACTGTTTTGCAAGCAGCAATAGCATCTCTGTATCATCATAAAAGTCCCCCAGATAAGTTTGAATAGCATTGCTGATGCGTTCGTTATTTTTTTGCGGCTGATTAAGCAGTTGCTGTATATGTGCTATATAAAGTGATTTTAATGTTGGGCTGTCGGAGAGGGCGTTATTTAAAGAGTCGATAAATAATCTCGTTGCAGCGGTATAATCTTGGCGTTCTAAATGCTTGAGAAAAACAGATGTTACATCGAAGGGTTTGTTTTTTTGGGTGTTGAGTGGCGAGGACTCTTTTTCGATTCTTACGGCTTCAGGCAAAGGGGGGGTTGATCTGGTTTTTTGGTGTGCTGGTGTTGTTTCAGTTTTTTCTGTGTTTACATTATGCTGTTGAGTGAAGTCTTTAGGTGTAATTTGTTTGTTCGCGCCTAACCAATAACCGGTAAGTAAAATAATTGTGGCAGTAGAAAAGTATAATAGCCATTTCATGTGGTTTGCCTTGTGCGTTGGGTGTGCTGACTTAGATGCCTATAGTGAGGTGCCTGTAGTATTCTATATGAAAGTGTTGTTTGAGGGTGCGATTTTGTTCTCGCCGGTGTGAGTGTTCTCAATAGTTAAGTGTTTGTAGGCTGGTAGATTGTTCATTGCAGGCAATAAAAAGCCCCACTGAGTTAACTCAGCGGGGCTTTTTGTTTTAGTCTAAAGGTAAATTACTTAGACTTGTTTTCTTTGCGCTCTTTTTCTTCTGCAATCACTTTCTCTGCCACATTGTTAGGGCATGGTAAGTAATGAGCAAATTCCATAGAGAACTGACCGCGACCTGATGTCATAGTACGTAAAGTACCAATGTAACCAAACATTTCTGATAGTGGTACGTCAGCTTTAATGCGCACACCTGTTACACCTTTCTCTTGGTCTTTGATCATGCCGCGACGACGGTTAAGGTCACCAATAACATCACCCACATGATCGTCTGGCGTGAACACGTCAACATTCATAATAGGCTCGATTAATTGTGGGCCTGCTTTTGGCATAGATTGGCGGAATGCGCCTTTTGCAGCGATTTCAAATGCAACGGCAGATGAATCCACGGCATGGAAGCCACCATCGTATAGCTCGATTTCAACATCTAATACTGGGAAGCCAGCTAATGGACCTTCGTCCATCATGCCTTTAAAGCCTTTCTCAATAGCTGGGAAGAATTCTTTTGGGACGTTACCGCCCACAACTGAAGAGGTGAATGCAAAACCGCTACCTGGCTCGCCTGGTTTAATGCGGTAATCAATTTTACCAAACTGACCAGAACCACCTGATTGCTTCTTGTGCGTGTAGCTATCTTCGATAGGTGTGGTGATGGTTTCGCGGTAAGCAACCTGTGGTTGTCCTACTGTTAGTTCAACACCATAGGTACGCTTAAGAATGTCGACTTTAATGTCTAGGTGAAGTTCGCCCATGCCGCGAAGAATCGTTTCGCCAGAATCGATGTCGGTCTCAACGCGGAATGTTGGATCTTCTGCAACCATTTTACCAATAGCAACGCCCATTTTTTCAGAGCCGCCCTTGTCTTTAGGGGCAACAGCAATAGAAATTACTGGCTCAGGGAACACCATGGCTTCAAGAGTAACTGGGTCTTTAGGGTCACATAGGGTGTGGCCTGTTTGAACGTTCTTCATGCCCACTATGGCAAGAATGTCACCGGCTTGTGCGCGGCTAATTTCGTTACGGTCATCTGCGTGCATTTCAACCATGCGACCAATACGTTCTGTTTTACCAGTAAAGGAGTTAAGGATGGTCATGCCTTTTTCAAGTACGCCAGAATAAATGCGGATAAAGGTAAGAGCGCCAAAACGGTCATCCATGATTTTAAATGCTAGTGCTTTTAATGTTGCATCGTTGGTGACTAAAGCCAGTTCGCCTGTCTCATTACCTTCTTCATCGGTTAGCGGTTGCTGCTTTGCTTCCGTTGGGTTGGGTAGGTAGTCAACAACAGCATCTAGAATTAACTGAATGCCTTTGTTTTTAAATGCCGAGCCACAATACGTTGGGAAAAAGTCTAGGGCGATAGTGCCTTTGCGGATGCAGCGCTTAAGGTCATCAATGGAAGGTTCTTCGCCATCCATGTAGGCCATCATTAAGTCGTCATCTTGTTCAACGGCTTTTTCGATCAGCATTTCACGGTATTCGGCGACTTGGTCAACCATGTCTTCTGGAATATCAACGACTTTAAAGTTTTCTGGTAGGCCAGTGTCATCCCAAACAAACGCTTGTTGGGTTAATAGATCAACAACGCCCACGAAGTTTTCTTCGCGGCCAATTGGTAATGTCATTACTAGTGGGTTAGCGCCTAGTACTTTCTCTACTTGGTTAACAACACGTAAAAAGTCTGCGCCCATACGGTCTAATTTGTTAACGAAAATGACACGAGCCACTTCAGAGTCGTTCGCATAGCGCCAGTTAGTTTCTGACTGGGGCTCAACACCGCCAGAACCACAGAAAACACCTACGCCGCCATCTAATACTTTTAGTGAGCGATAAACTTCAACCGTGAAGTCAACGTGACCCGGTGTATCGATAATGTTGAAGCGGTGGTCTTTTCAGAAGCAGGTCGTTGCCGCAGACTGAATGGTAATACCACGTTCTTGCTCTTGATCCATGAAGTCGGTTGTTGCTGCACCGTCATGCACTTCACCGGTTTTATGAATTTTACCAGTTAGCTTAAGAATTCGTTCAGTGGTGGTGGTCTTTCCCGCATCTACGTGGGCAAAGATACCGATATTTCTGTAATGGGCTAAATCAGTCATGTGGATTTACTCGTTGGTTCTTCTAGGTTGAAATAATAAAAGCTGCAAAAGCGATCAGCTTCAGCAATGAATTTGATCAAAAATAGCGCGGCATTATATAGTAGTTGTTGGCTTTTGTTGAGGTATATCGCCAAAAATAGTGGATTGTGTGAAAAGTAATGGTAAAAAGAATTGGATTGGTTGGTTAGGGTTCGGCTCTTGTTTTGTTTTTCTGTGGTGTTTCTAGTTTTTTTGGTCTTCGTAAGTTGAGTTTTTCGGCGATGCGATAGTAAAAGTGGGTGTTCGTCTTTTTGGTGTGTTTTGTTCTTGCTATATATAGTGGGTATTAAAGTTGTTGAGTGTTAGGTCATGATGTTCACGATTTGGTTTTATTGGGGTTGGGTGTGTCTGGTGTTGAGTCTGCGGTGGTCTTCGGTGATGTTGGTGCTGGTTGGTTTTGTTTTGTTTGGGTGCTGCAGCGTAGTAGGTATATAGTAGGTGGTTGTATCGTCAAGGTTGTTGGGTGGTAAATGGTTCTGGTTCGTGGATTCAGTTTTTTGAGCATTCTTACGATTAATTCAAATTAACGGTTGACGGCGTAGTGCCTCATCCATATAATCACGCCTCCTTTTTACAGGGACTAATTGAAAGCGAAAGCAAAGATTGGTTGGCTGTAATCGTTCTTTAAGATAGTTGGAGTTTAGTTGCAATGCAGAATCAGCGTATTCGTATTCGTTTAAAAGCATTCGATCATAAGTTGATCGATACGTCCACGCAGGAAATTGTCGAGACTGTTCGTCGTACCGGCGCACAGGTTAGAGGTCCGATTCCTTTGCCGACTCGCAAAGAGCGTTTTACTATATTGGTTTCCCCGCATGTAAATAAAGATGCGCGTGATCAATATGAAATTCGTACGCACAAGCGCTTGTTGGATATCGTTGAGCCAACCGAGAAAACTGTTGATGCACTTATGAAGCTAGATCTAGCTGCTGGTGTTGAAGTGCAGATTTCTTTAGGTTAGAGCTAAGCGGTTAGTAAAATAGATAGTTGGCTATGCCTTCTATATAGAAGCAACTGAACACCAAGCATGATCCAGTTTTATTTGTAAATTCAATGGCTGGGTCTTGTGTAACGCTCTGAAATGGGCGGCCATAGCGGGTCTCTTTATTAGCTTAGGCTTTTGAGAGTGAATAGCCCCGTACACTGAGAGGTTAGAAAAATGACGATAGGTCTCGTCGGTCGCAAAAGCGGCATGACTCGTATATTCGCAGAAGATGGTGCATCTATTCCGGTTACAGTAATCGAAGTGGATCCAAACCGTATTACGCAAATCAAAAGCACTGAAGTAGATGGCTATAATGCAGTTCAGGTAACTGTAGGCTCTCGCAAGGCTTCACGCGTTTCAAAATCTGCTGCTGGGCATTTCTCGAAAGCCAATACCGAAGCTGGTCGTGGTGTATGGGAGTTGCGCAATGATGCTAAAGAAGCATTTGAGGTAGGTGGTGAGATAACGGTAGCTGCTTTTGAGGTTGGTCAGAAGGTTGATGTAACGGGTACGTCTAAAGGTAAAGGTTTTGCTGGTGGTGTTAAGCGTTGGAATTTTGCAATGCAAGATGCGACACATGGTAACTCTTTGTCTCATCGTGCGCCGGGTTCAATCGGTCAATGTCAAACTCCAGGCCGTGTTTTCAAAAACAAAAAAATGGCTGGCCATATGGGTGCCGAGCAGGTGACTGTTCAAACACTTGAGGTGGTTCGTGTAGATTCGGAGCGTAACTTGTTGTTAATCAAGGGTGCTGTTCCGGGTGCTCCAGGCGGCGATGTGATCGTTCGTCCAGCTACTAAAGTTAAGGCCTAAGGGGATAGATGATGGAATTAAGTATTTCAACACCCAAAGGCGCTAAAGGTACTGTAGAAGTATCAGAGCTGACTTTTGGAAAAGAATTTAATCAAGATTTGGTGCATCAAGCGGTGGTTTCTTACCAAGCTGCTGCTCGTCAAGGCAGTAAAGCGCAGAAGAATCGCGCGGCTGTTTCTGGTGGTGGTGCTAAGCCTTGGAAGCAAAAAGGTAGTGGTCGTGCGCGTGCTGGTACTTCGCGTGGTCCTATTTGGCGTAGTGGTGGTGTTACGTTCGCTGCTCAGCCACGTAATTATGAGCAAAAAATTAACAGAAAGATGTATCGTGCAGCAATGCGCTGTATTCTTTCAGAGTTGGCGCGTCAGGATCGCTTGATCGTTGTTGAGCCAATTCAGTTGGATGCTCCTAAAACAAAAGGTTTGATTAGCTATTTAGCGCAGTTCGATGTTGCAGAAGCATTGATTGTGACAGAAGAGGTTAATGCGAACTTATATCTTGCTTCACGTAATCTGCATAAGGTTGATGTGATCGATGCGCAAGGCGTTAACCCGCTAAGTCTAGTCGGTTTTGATCGAGTCATGATTACTGTAGATGCACTCAAGAAAGTTGAAGAGGCATTAGTATGAGCCAGACACAGAAAGAGCGTTTATATAAGGTGCTGCTAGGGCCTGTTATTTCAGAAAAAGCTGCTGCAGCATCTGAATTGGCAAATCAAGTTGTATTTAAAGTGTTGGTTACAGCAACTAAAGCTGAAATTAAAGCGGCTATTGAAAAGCTGTTTGAAGTGAGTGTTGTTGAAGTGAAGACTTTGAAAGTTAAAGGTAAAACCAAGCGTACACGTCATGGCTTAGGTCAGCGTAGTGATTGGAAAAAAGCCTATGTTCGTTTGGCCGAAGGTCAAGATATTGACTTCGCGACAGCAGAGTAAGGGGATAGAAAATGGCAGTTGTAAAACGTAAACCAACGTCCGCCGGTCGCCGCTTTGTTGTTAGTGTCGTCACTCCGGACTTGCATAAAGGTGCGCCATACGCGCCTTTATTAGAAAAGAAATCAAAAAGTGGTGGTCGTAATAATAACGGTCGCATTACTACTCGTCACGTGGGTGGTGGTCATAAGCAGCACTATCGCATGGTTGACTTCAAGCGTAATAAAGATGGTATTCCTGCGACAGTTGAGCGTATTGAATATGATCCAAACCGCACGGCTCATATTGCATTGGTATGCTATGTTGATGGCGAGCGTCGCTACATTATTGCGCCAAAAGGTGTTTCTGCTGGTGATAAAATTGAGTCTGGTGAGGCCTCAGCTATTAAGCCGGGCAACACGTTGCCAATCAGAAATATTCCTGTAGGTAGTACGGTTCATTGTGTTGAATTGAAGCCTGGCAAAGGCGCGCAAATTGCTCGCTCTGCTGGTACTTCTGTTCAGTTGGTGGCTCGCGAAGGTACTTATGCGACATTGCGTTTGCGTAGTGGTGAGATGCGTAAGGTGCTTTCAGATTGCCGTGCAACTATCGGTGAAGTGTCTAATGGTGAGCACAGCTTACGCTCATTAGGTAAGGCTGGTGCATCTCGCTGGCGTGGTGTTCGTCCAACCGTTCGCGGTGTTGCGATGAACCCTGTTGATCACCCACATGGTTGGTGGTGAAGGTCGCACATCGGGTGGTCGTCATCCGGTCAGTCCATGGGGTACGCCAACTAAGGGTTATAAAACTCGTAGTAATAAGCGTACAGATAAAATGATTGTTCGTCGTCGCGGTAAGAAGTAATAACCGTTGCGTTTTGTAGAGCTGATTAAGAGGAAAGAACAGTGCCACGTTCACTGAAAAAAGGTCCTTTCATCGATCTTCACTTGTTGAAGAAAGTTGAGACAGCGGCTGAAAAAAATGACCGTCGCCCGATCAAGACTTGGTCTCGTCGTTCGATGATTATGCCCACTATGGTAGGCTTAACAATTGCCGTTCATAACGGTCGTCAGCATGTGCCTGTCGTTGTTAATGAAGAAATGGTTGGTCATAAATTAGGTGAGTTTGCGGTTACGCGAACTTATAAAGGCCACGTCGCTGATAAAAAAGCGAAGCGTTAAGGGGTTGATGATGGAAGTAGCAGCAAAGTTAAGTGGTGCGCGTTTATCAGCTCAAAAGGCTCGCTTGGTTGCCGATCAAATTCGCGGTAAGCATGTTGAAGAAGCGCTAGACCTTTTGCACTTTAGCAAGAAAAAAGGTGCAGAAATCATTAAGAAAGTACTTGAAAGTGCGATTGCGAATGCAGAGCAAAATGAAGGTGCTGATGTTGATGAGTTACGAGTGTCGACAATTTTTGTTGATGAAGGCATGACAATGAAGCGTATCCGTCCGCGTGCTAAAGGCCGTGCGGATCGTATTTTAAAGCGCAGTTGTCATATTACAGTTAAAGTCGCCGACGAATAAGAGAGCGAACGTTATGGGTCAAAAAGTACATCCAACGGGCATTCGTCTAGGTATTGTTAAAAAACATACTTCGACGTGGTATGCCAACAGTAACGAATATGCAGATAAGCTACATGCTGATCTTAGTGTTCGTAAGTATATTGAAACCAAGCTTGCCAGTGCATCTGTTAGTCGTGTAGATATTGAGCGTCCAGCAAATACAGCAAAAGTAACTATTCACACGGCTCGTCCGGGAATTGTTATTGGTAAAAAAGGTGAAGATGTTGAGAAGCTGCGTAACGAAGTTTCTAAAATTATGGGCGTTCCTGTTCATATCAACATCGAAGAGATTCGCAAGCCAGATCTTGATGCAAAATTAGTTGCTGAAAGTGTTGCTAGCCAGCTTGAGCGTCGTGTAATGTTTCGTCGCGCTATGAAGCGTGCGGTTCAAAACGCAATGCGCCAAGGTGCTCAGGGTATCAAAATTCAAGTAGGTGGTCGTTTAGGTGGAGCAGAGATTGCTCGTTCTGAATGGTATCGTGAAGGTCGTGTACCTTTGCATACGCTGCGTGCTGATATTGATTACTCAACAGCTGAAGCAGCAACGACCTACGGCATCATCGGTGTTAAGGTTTGGATATTCAAGGGTGAAGTTATTGGTGATGTAGTTGATGCAGAACCAGCACCTAAAAAGAAAAACTCAAAAGCTAAACAAGGCTAATAGGGTAGGGTTACGCAAATGTTGCAACCAAAGCGTACTAAATTTCGCAAAATGATGAAAGGCCGCAATCGCGGTTTGGCACTACGAGGCTCTAAAGTAAGCTTCGGTGAATTCGGGCTTAAAGCAGTTGGTCGTGGTCGTATAACGGCTCGTCAAATTGAAGCAGCTCGTCGTGCAATGACTCGTCACATTAAACGTGGCGGTAAAATCTGGATACGTGTTTTTCCGGATAAGCCGATTACCAGTAAGCCCTTGGAAGTTCGTCAAGGTAAAGGTAAAGGTAACGTAGAATATTGGGTGGCTCAAATTCAGCCTGGTAAAGTGTTATATGAAATGGACGGTGTTAGCGAAGAGCTAGCTCGTGAAGCATTTGCACTAGCCTCTGCTAAATTGCCAATTAAAACAAACTTTGTTAAACGTTCGGTGATGTAATGAAAGCAACAGAACTTCGTGAAAAAACAGTTGAAGAGCTTAGTGCTGAATTACTGTCTACATTAGAAGAGCAATTTAAATTGCGTATGCAGGCATCATCTGGCCAGCAGGTACAAACTCACCTGTTTAAACAAACTCGTCGTGATGCAGCACGCATCAAAACGATCTTGAAAGAAAAGGCAGGTAAGTAATCCATGGCCCAGATAGAAAATCAGCAAAATACAGAAGCGCGTACCCTAATGGGTAAAGTGGTTAGCGATAAAATGGATAAAACCATTACTGTGCTAATTGAGCGTCGTGTAAACCATCCGCTCTATGGTAAGTACATGAGTAAGTCATCTAAGCTTAAAGCGCATGATGAAGAGAATTCATGCAACATAGGTGATGTGGTTACTATTGCAGAGTCTCGTCCATTGTCAAAAAGCAAGTCATGGGCATTAGTTAAAATAGAAGAGCGTGCTACGCAAATTTAATTTCATTTTTCTTGCGGTAATGCTGCGGAAAAATAGAAATTTCGGAGACGAACAATGATACAAACACAATCTTATTTAGACGTTGCAGACAACAGTGGTGCTCGTCGAGTTATGTGTATTAAGGTGCTTGGCGGTTCTCATCGTCGTTATGCACGTGTTGGCGATATTATTAAGGTTACAGTGAAAGAAGCAATTCCTCGCGGTAAGGTTAAAAAAGGCCAAGTAATGAACGCAGTAGTCGTTCGTACAAGAAGTGGTGTTCGTCGTAATGATGGCTCGCTTATTAAATTTGACGATAATGCAGCGGTTATTCTGAACGCACAAAATGCACCTATCGGCACACGTATTTTTGGCCCAGTAACTCGTGAGTTACGTGGTGAGAAATTTATGAAGATTATTTCTTTGGCACCTGAAGTATTGTAATCAATACCGAAAGTTAAAGAGCAGAGGGCAGAGTAATGCGCAAGATAAAAAGTGACGACGAAATTATTGTTATCGCTGGCCGAGATAAGGGCAAGCGCGGCAAAGTTGTTAAGATATTAAAAGATGATCGTTTGATCGTTTCAGGCATTCAGATGGTTAAGAAGCATCAGAAGCCAAATCCGCAAGCAGGTGTTCAGGGCGGTATTGTTGAAATGGAAGCGCCGATTCAGATTTCTAATGTTGCAATTTTTAACCCAGCAACTGAGAAAGCAGATCGTGTTGCTTTTAAAACTCTTGAAGACGGCAAGAAAATCCGCGTTTTCAAATCTAATGGCGAAGCAGTAGACGCTTAATTAGCGACTGCAACTCCTAAGACGTTATTGATACGGTAAATAAAAATGGCTAGTTTGAAAAAACTTTACAAAGAAGACCTTGCTCCAAAGCTACAGCAAGAGCTGGGTCTGAAAAATGTAATGGAAATCCCGCGTATTACTAAGATCACTCTTAATATGGGTGTCGGTGAAGCGATTGGCGATAAAAAAGTACTTGAGCATGCAGTAAAAGATTTAGAGCAGATTTCAGGTCAAAAAGTGGTAGTTACAAAAGCACGTAAGTCTATTGCTGGCTTTAAAGTTCGCGAAGACTGGCCTGTTGGTTGTAAAGTGACTCTACGTCAAGAACGTATGTATGAATTTTTAGAGCGCTTAGTAGCTATTTCTATTCCTCGTATTCGTGACTTTCGTGGTATCAGTCCTAAGCAGTTTGATGGCAAAGGTAATTTCTCAATGGGTGTTACAGAGCAGATTATTTTTCCTGAAATTGAGTATGACAAGATTGATAAGTTGCGTGGTTTAGATATTTGTATCACCACAACTGCGCGTAACGACGAAGAAGGTCGTGCTTTATTAAAAGCGTTCAACTTTCCCTTTAAAGGATAGAGAAACAGGTAATCTGAGTTATGGCAAAGAAATCAATGGTCGCTCGTGAAGCAAAACGTACTGCTACAGTAGAGAAGTTTGCAGAAAAGCGTAAAGCATTAAAAGCAATTATCGTTAATCCTAACGCGTCTGAAGACGAAGTATGGGAAGCGCAGCAACAGCTTCAGAAGTTGCCTCGTGATGCGAGTCCTTCACGTCAACGTAATCGTTGTCGTTTAACTGGCCGTCCACACGGTGTATACCGTAAGTTTGGACTGTGCCGTAACAAATTACGTGAAGCCGCTATGCGTGGTGATGTACCAGGCTTGGTTAAGGCCAGCTGGTAAACGGAGTAGATTGATATGAGTATGCAAGACCCATTAGCAGATATGCTAACCCGCATTCGTAATGCACAGATGGTTGGCAAAACTGAAGTTACTATGCCTTCATCTAAGTTGAAGGTTAGTGTAGCTCAAGTGTTAGAGCAAGAAGGTTACGTTGGTGTACAAACCGTTTCTGGCGATGTTAAACCACAGCTAACAATAGCGTTAAAATATTATGAAGGTAAACCAGTTATTGCTGAGATATCTCGTGCAAGCCGTCCAAGCTTACGTAGTTATTCTGGTAAAGACGAGTTGCCGTCTGTACGTTCTGGTTTAGGTGTTGCGGTTGTATCAACTAGCCAAGGTGTTATGACTGACCGTGCTGCTCGCGAAGCAGGCATCGGCGGCGAAGTACTTTGTACAGTATTTTAATTAATATTTTTTAAGTTAACTCTTTTATTTTAGAGAAAAATTATGTCACGTATTGCAAACAGTCCCGTTGAAATACCTGCTGGCGTTGAAGTGAAGCTTGAAGGCCAAGACATTAGTGTCAAAGGTTCTAAAGGTTCAATGGCGTTAGCTATTCATCATAATGTTGAAGTTAAGCAAGAAGAGAATGTACTGAATTTTGCAGCTAGAAATAAAGCAAAATCATCAGTTGCATTAGCGGGTACTACTCGTGCATTGGTTAACAATATGGTATTTGGTGTTAGCACCGGTTTTGAAAGAAAGTTAGTATTAAATGGTGTTGGTTATCGTACTAAAGTTTCAGGAAAAACAGTTAACCTAGTATTAGGTTTTTCACATGATGTGAACTATGAACTACCTGAAGGTGTTAGCGCGGAAGCTCCAACACAAACTGAAATCCTACTGAAGAGTGCGGATAAGCAGTTACTAGGTCAAGTTGCTTCAGAAATCAGAGCTTTCCGTCCGCCTGAGCCATATAAAGGCAAAGGTGTTCGTTATGCTGACGAGCATGTTCGTCGTAAAGAAGCGAAGAAAAAGTAAGTAGTGTATTGTAACAATCGCTAGTCGCAAAACTGCTAGGAATTACAGGTTAAACCTATGAATAGTAAAAAACAGTCTCGTATACGTCGTGCTCGTCGCGCGCGAGCCAAAATTCGTGAGTTAAGAGTTGATCGTTTGTGTATTAATCGTACGCCTCGTCATATCTATGCTCAAATCATTGCCGCTGATGGTGGTAACGTGATTGCTAGTGCATCGACACTAGATAAAGATCTACGCTCAGGAGCAACAGGTAATGCTGATGCTGCGAAAGCAGTAGGTGAGTTAATTGCTGAGCGTGCCAAAGCTGCTGGTGTTACCAAAGTTGCTTTCGATCGTAGCGGTTTTAAATACCACGG
>AEVK01000013.1 GCA_000209515.2 gamma proteobacterium IMCC1989 | reverse complement strand
ATACATCAGCGGCAGTAATCGGTGTCTTAGCGGTATAGATCTTACAAAACGCGATTTTGCTATAGGTATCCACAAAGGTTTGTTGGCCAACACCTTTGAGGTTACCGACATAAATCGTGTCCTGAGACCCCAGATAGCTTGGGTAGAGAGTGAAGTGCAGGAGTGGATTATGGAAAGGATTGAAGACAGGGGTCGTGCGCTGATGTAGGGTTATAGATGATATCTAGCAGCTTAAAAAATTAGGGAGTCAGATTAGACTATCATCCTTGATAGACACTTTAACCGCTTAGCTATCGGTATTCTTTGATACAATGAATACCTGATACATTAATTATGATTACCGTATTTCATTACAGGTGAAAGAAATAACTAAAAATTAGGGACGCTTTAAGTGTTATTAGACAACAAAAATAGCAGCTATGTGGGCAATGAGCTGAAAAAGCACTCGTTTGAGGGAAGTAAGCTATCCGTGCTTTCTAGTCTTTTCACGCTATATGGTTTTGCTTCACTCAAAAAAGAGCTATCAAAGCTTCAGCATACTCGCTTGCTTCTGACTGACTGGCAAGACCAAGGCCTTCAGACCATAGTGGGAAATCAGCAAGAGCTTAGGCTAATAAACCAACTTGATCAAAAGCGTATTGCAGCCGAGTGCTCGCGCTGGATGAAACAAGAAGGGCTCCGAGGCAAGGTAGACGTGAAAGCCAGTACGATACCTCAAGCAGGACAAAATCTAATACACCTCCAGTCGGCAGATGATAATTTTGTCGTCCATGGTAGCGCTACAGTGTCGCCAGTGGGTCTTGGTGATGTACGTTCGGACAATCTACAAATGAATACAGGCATCTCAGATACCGAAACCACTAAACAGCTCATCACGTGGTTTGATGGTATCTGGGCTGACGAAATAAACGTCAAAAATATAAAAGCCGAGTTAATTGAAAAGCTCGATTTTATAGCGGCCGATCAACCTGCCAATTTTATTTATTTCCTAACGCTCTACAATATTTTTAAAGATTTTCTCGAAGAAATTGATGAAGAGAATATCATTAAAAGCAAAACGGGCTTCAAAGAAACCATTGTTTGGAACAAGCTATATAAATTTCAAAAAGATGGTGTTTTGGGTGCAATTGATAAGCTTGAGAAACACAACGGCTGCATTATCGCTGATAGTGTCGGCTTAGGTAAAACCTTTGAAGCGCTTGCTGTTATTAAATACTACGAGCTACGCAATGATCGCGTATTAGTCCTTTGCCCAAAGAAACTTCGTGATAATTGGACTGTTTATACGGTCAATGACAAGCGCAATCTCCTTGCCACAGATCGTTTTAATTATGATGTACTAAACCATACGGATCTAAGTAGAGTTAAAGGGTTTTCTGGCGAGATAAACTTGGGGACCCTTAATTGGGGTAATTATGATCTTATTGTGATTGATGAATCTCACAACTTCCGTAATAACCCTAACAAGGCCGATGGCAAAACCCGCTATGAACGACTGCTTGACGACATCATCCGTTCGGGCGTCAAAACTAAAGTGCTCATGCTCTCTGCTACACCAGTCAATAACAGAATGAACGACCTGAAAAATCAAGTCGCCTTTATTACCGAAGGCAAAGAAGATGCCTTTAAAGATGTAGGAATAAAAAGCGTTGATGCCACCTTACGTAGGGTGCAAACACTTTTTAATAAATGGTTAAAAGAGCCCACAGAAGAAAGAAAAACAGAAAGCCTCTTGGATATTATGAGTTTTGATTATTTTAAATTATTGGATGTGGTAACCATAGCGCGTTCTAGAAAACATATAGAAAAGTATTATGGTACTGCCGATATTGGAGAGTTTCCAATACGCCTTCCACCTAAAAATATTTACGCTGACATTGATCTTTCAGGTGAGTTTCCAGCATTAAAAGAAGTTAATAAAACTATTCGCCGATTGTCGTTAGCGGGGTATTCCCCATTAAAATTTGTGCGTAATGACCTTAAAGGCGAATACGCACGACGCTATGACAAAGCAGTGGGTGGCGGCAAAGGGGTATTTAAACAAGTAGACCGTGAAGAAAGTTTGATTCATCTAATGCGCGTCAATCTCCTCAAGCGAATGGAAAGCTCTATTCATTCATTTACGCTAACAGCGACCAAGTTGTTGAACCAAGTAGAGCGTTTATTGGTCAAGATTGATACCCATGAACTTGATCAAGAAAATGATTCTGTATTCGAATTGAATATCGAGGAAATTGAAGATGTAGAGCTTAATGCACCAGAGTTCGAACCTTATATGTTGGGTAATAAGACGAAAGTACTCATACAAGATATGGACTTGATTCGCTTTCGTCAGGAGCTGGAAGCAGATCGAGTCTTACTCGAAAGCATCGTAGACGACGCAGAAAAAGTAACGGCTGCTAGAGATGCCAAGCTCGAATTACTTAAACAAGAAATAAAATCAAAGGTCACTGCACCGCTTAACCCTAACAATAAAAAAATTATTATCTTTACTGCGTTTGCCGATACAGCTCAGTATCTATACGCACACCTAGTAGAGTGGGCACAAAACGAGCTAGGTATTCACAGCGCGCTAATAACAGGCGGCGGTACAAATAAAACTAACTTGTCAGGCAGCGCCAGCGGCGACAAAAAACAGTCAACCGATTTAAACAACCTGCTTACCGCTTTTTCTCCCATATCTAAAGAGCGAGAAAAAATAGCGCCCGATGCAGTGGGTGAAATTGATTTGCTAATTGCAACAGACTGTATCAGCGAAGGTCAAAACCTTCAGGATTGCGACACGCTGATTAACTACGATATTCATTGGAATCCCGTTCGAATTATTCAGCGTTTTGGTCGCATAGACCGCTTAGGTTCAAAGAACACCCAAATTCAGCTAATCAATTTTTGGCCAAACATGGAGCTGGATGAGTATATCAACCTAGAGGCCAGAGTATCAGGCCGTATGGTATTACTCGATATCTCTGCAACAGGTGAAGAGAACGTCATCGACGAAAATGCTACAGGAATGAACGATCTTGAGTATCGTCGTAAGCAATTGCAGCAACTTAAAGATACGGTTATTGATATGGAGGATATGGCGGGTGGCGTATCCATAACCGACCTTACCCTTAATGATTTCCGCATGGATTTGTCCGATTATATAAACAACGGTACGAATCAGGATCGCAGCCTTGACCAAGGGAAAAGCCAGAATATAAGAAACCTGGAACAGGCACCGCTTGGTCTATATTCGGTTGTCCCTCTTGATAAGGATTTTAAAAAGGATGGTCTTAATGGCGGCGTGATATTTT
>AEVK01000014.1 GCA_000209515.2 gamma proteobacterium IMCC1989 | reverse complement strand
CCACCATTACCGCTAATAGACAACAGTTAGCGGATATTCAACTGCGCCAACGAGTAATGATTGATGTGGGGCAACGGCAGCTCGGCACAACCTTGGTAGGTGAAACGGCATCAATGCCATTAGCCATAGCGCCCACAGGTTTAACAGGCATTATGCATGGCAGCGGTGAAATTTTAGCGGCACAGGCAGCGGAAGAAGCCGGTATCCCTTTTACCTTGAGTACCATGTCGATTTGCTCTATCGAGCAAGTACGCGAAAAAACCACTAAACCTTTTTGGTTTCAACTGTATGTGATGCGTGACCGTGGCTTTGTAAGGGAATTAATAGAACGCGCTAAAGCGGCTGAATGCTCTGCATTAATGCTCACCGCTGACCTGCAAATACAGGGACAACGCCACCAGGATATTAAAAACGGTTTGTCGGTTCCCCCACGCTTAACCCTTAAAAATGCGCTAGACATGGCCACCAAGCCACGCTGGGTTGGCGGACTACTCACTAGCCCTAGCCGCAGCTTTGGGAATTTAAACACGGCTAAAACAGATGGCAACAGCATGAAAACCTTATCAGAATGGATTGCAGGTCAGTTTGATCCGTCGCTAACGTGGGACGATGTGGAATGGATTAAGCAGCAGTGGCCGGGCAAGTTAATTATTAAAGGGGTGCTGGATGCAGAAGATGCTCGCCATGCGGTACATGCTGGCGCCGATGCGGTGGTGGTATCTAACCATGGTGGTCGTCAGTTGGATTACGCACCTGCGGCAATTGATATGCTACCAGCCATTATTGATGCAGTGGGCGGTAATACACAGGTGTTATTTGATAGCGGCATTCGTAGCGGACAAGATTTACTGAAAGCAATGGCCATGGGTGCGCAAGGCGGCCTGATAGGCAAGGCCTTTTTATATGGTTTAGGCGCAATGGGTAAACAGGGGGTGACTACCGCTATTGAGCTGATTCGTAAAGAGTTGGATGTATCAATGGCACTGACCGGTAATTGCGATATTAACCACTTAAGAAGTAACACTATCTTTACGCCATAGAACACCACCACAGAACACCAGCACAGAACACCAGCACAGAGGAACACCATTAATGAACACATCTACCCTACTCGAATTACTAACCACCGTGGTTGGCAAACATAACGTTGCGTTGACAGATTCACAAACTGAATATTATCGCACCGGCTTTCGATCTGGCTCGGGCAGCGCTCTTGCGGTTATTTTCCCTGAAACACTGCTACAGCAATGGCAAGTACTACAACACTGTACCGATGCTAAGGTGATTATGATTATGCAGGCAGCCAACACTGGTTTAACCGAAGGCTCTACCCCTAATGGTGATGACTACGATCGGGATATTGTGATTATTAACACGACTCGTATGAATAAGTTGATTTTACTCAATCATGGCGAACAAGTACTCAGCTTTCCCGGCTCAACACTGCACCAACTCGAGCAAGCGCTTAAACCGCTTCAACGCGCCCCTCATTCGGTGATTGGCTCATCTTGCCTTGGAGCCTCTATTGTTGGGGGTATTGCTAACAATTCGGGCGGTGCATTGGTCAAGCGCGGACCCGCTTATACCGAACTATCACTCTATGCCCAAATTACCGCTGAGGGTAAGCTGGTATTAGTTAATGAGTTAGATATCCCTCTAGGTAATACACCAGAAGAAATATTAAGCAATTTAGAAAATGAACGCTTTGCAGTTAATGATGTTAAGCCCTCTGCTAAATTGGCATCAGATCAGGAATACACCGAACGGTTACGAGACACTACTGCCAACACCCCTTCTCGATACAATGCCGATAAACGTCGTTTGTATGGTGCCAGCGGTTGCGCAGGCAAGGTCGCGGTGTTTGCTGTGCGATTAGATACCTTTGCTTTATCACAAAAAGAAACGGTGTTTTATATCGGCACCAATGACCCCGCCCAACTAACGACACTACGACAGGATATTTTGCAGAACTTCACTCACCTGCCAGAAGTAGTGGAATATATGCACCGTGAGGCATTTGATATTGCTGAGCAGTACGGTAAAGATGTCACGATTATGATTGATCGTTTAGGAACCCGACACCTACCAAAACTGTTCGCCATAAAAGGAAGAATTACTTCCACTTTCAATAAGTTATCAATCTTCCCTAATAACTTACCCGATAGGTTTTTACAGTGGGCAAGCCGCTTTTTTCCCAATCCATTACCAGATCGTTTGCGCACATTTAGAGATCGATACGAACACCATCTCATTTTAAAAGTAAGCGATGAAGGTATCGAAGAGGCGCTACAGTATTTCTATTACTCGCCCATTTTTGGAGATAAAAGTGGCGGAAAGAATAATGGCAAAGATAACGGTGATGGCAAAAACATCACCAACGATTACTTTATTTGTAACGAAGAAGAAGCTAAAAAAGCCCTCTTACACCGCTTTGCTGCGGCGGGTGCAGCAGTAAGATATCAGGTCGTCCACGATAAAACCGTGGAGGACATTCTCGCTCTGGACATTGCACTCCCGCGAAACTGCCAAGAATGGATGGAAGTACTACCCGATGACATTCAATCAAAACTATTAAGTAAGCTTTATTACGGCCATTTTCTTTGCCATGTATTCCATCAAGATTACATTGTGAAAAAAGGGGTGGATGTGGCTTTGCTGAAGAAAAACATACTAGCGGAATTGAATAAAAAGCAGGCTAAGTACCCCGCCGAGCATAATGTGGGACACTTATACCAAGCTGAAGACAGTTTACGCCGATTTTACCAAGAGCTGGATCCCACCAATAGCTTTAACCCCGGAGTTGGAAAACTACCTAAGCAACGAACTTGCTGCTGAGTTAAAACTGATTGTTTATAAGATTTAAAGGGGGCAAAGCCGAATGGCACTTACTTAAGACATAACCCTTTAATAATATTGAAGAAAGCTGGCTTGTTGATAAACTGAATAGCGACCAAGCAATTCAACTATCAACAGAGCCAGCTCTCATGTCTATTAATAATAAACTTATCAAATCTAGACAACGACAAATTAAGCATCACGCACATAATAGTGACGCATACCGCTTCTTTAAATTTGTTACCTGAACATAGAGAAAAACTATTCCCTCCAACAGAAACCTTATCTATGTTTCTTTCTCAGGTACATATGCCCTACTATCCGCGCTGATGGATAAAGGAGTAGATTCTGTTTTTGAACAAATGGACGCGTGTAAACGCATCGTTAATTTTAAAAAAGGAAAGCGATTGGGTGTAAAAGATCACTTGATAACATTATGCAAGCCAGCTTGTAGACCAGAGTGGATGACGCATGAAGAGTATGCTTCTCTCCCCGCTACTATTGAAATAAGAGAGCTGGAATATAGAGTTGGGTTTCAGGCATATAAAAACCACATTGGGTATGGAAACGTTGAGTTGTAAAACGCCAGAAATGAACGAGAAAAAATTTGGGTTTATTTTTTAGCGTATAATTTAATTCGATTGTTAATGGTTCAAACCGCATCATTAAGTAATATCTTGCCAAGGCAGTTGAGTTTTAAGCATGCCTTACAAATATAGCAGGCGTGGAGCCAAACGATTAATGGCTCACCTGATAAAGATACTATTAGCCAGTTATTTCTTTTAATGGCTCAACAGCGAGTGGGAAATCGTTCAGGAAGAATAGAGCCTCGAGTCGCCAAAAAAAGACCCAAACCCTACCTAATGCTAATGAAACCGAGATGTGAAGTTCAGGCGGAGGTGAGGAGAAATGGCCATTACAAAAAGCTTAAGTACAGCTCGTTATAGTCACATTGCTTTTCACTATAAAAAGACTATTCTAGATTAAGTTACTCATTTATCGCGTATTTTTGTAGTGGAAACACTCAGGAGCTCACATGAAAAAAACTCACCACGCTCGCAAGCCCTTTCTTACTAGCACTCTTCTGGCCACTTTTGTTAGCAGCTTACTGTTTAGTCATGCGTCTTTAGCTGACGGTAGTAAACAAACAAATAACTTTGCCTTAGGCGCTGGTGTCGGCACAACGGGCCTTTCTCTAAATGGCACCTTTCAGCTAAGTGATAATATTAATGTTCGCGGTATATATGCGAACTACGATTTTAGCGAGAACGACACCGAATCCGGTATCGCCTACCAATTTGATATAGAGTTAGATACATTTAGCCTTCTATTGGATTGGCATCCATCTGCTGATAGCGGGTTTCGCATCAGTTTAGGTGGAGTTAACAATGGTACGAATTTCTCAGCCAAAACCACACAAACCAGCGGCAATATCACTGTGGGTAACTCCACATTTCTTGCTTCTGATATAGGTACCATTAATGCAAAAGTAGATTATGATTCGTTTGCACCTTATATCGGTATTGGTTGGGGCAATGCGGTAAGACAAGATCAATCACTTAGCTTTGCACTGGATATTGGTGTCATCGGTATGAGCGATCCGAATATCAATCTCACATCAAGCGGAACCAATACAACTATACAACCGGCTCTTGATGCTCAGCTCGAAGTGGAGAAGCGAGAATTAGAAAGTAGCCTAGATGGGTTTAACCTCTACCCGGTTATCAACTTATCACTGGCTTATCGGTTTTAGTCAGCCAGCCGTTAGCGCCACATACAAAAAAGGTGACTATAAATAGGGTCACCTTTTTTATTCTATAAATTCACTTAGTTAATTTTTGGCAAATTTAGAAGTTTTTTCCTATAATCCTTTTACTCGCATCTACCACAAAATCGCCGTATTTTTCTTCTAGGGCTTCTCGCTCGCTATCGTAGCGCAGCTTTTCTTTGGTCGGTAATACTTTCCACTTATCTAAGATGGGAATATGTGCCGTTGCTTCAGCTAGTTGAAAAAAAGCACTGTATTCTTCTTTTACATTGTCATCTACGTCTAAAAACTCTAGCAAAGCACCTATTCTAATCGACGCTTCGGTTTTGCTTAACTGGTCATCGTCCAAGCCTCTCGCTAAAATTTGAATACTCTTATTCATTGAGTCTCGTTTTTCTTGCGCTTGTTTATTTAAAGTGAGCTGCTGCTCTTTTTCTTTTTCCATTTTCTGTTTTTCGATGGCATTGACTTGCGTTTGTAACGTAAAAGCATAATATGCCAATCCTACAATAACTATAATGGCGACGACTGATAATACTGCCCACATAATTTATCTCTTTATTTATCTTTTTTAAATTTTCTACTAAATACGTTTTTAGTGAATGACTGGATTAATGATTAATCGTTAATGGTACCTTCTTCAAAAAGCGCTGCATTTTCATTATGACGGCTTTCTGAATGACTGACTGAGGCAGGCAATGCTTTTTTGGCTTTTGCACCCAATATTTTCAAGTTTTCTACCCTGTTCATTAAGTTTCCTCGGCCGTTCGATAATCGATCGCGGGTTTTTTGGTAAGTTTTTTGGGTTTTGTCCAGTTGACTACCAAGATCATCTAAGGACTCTATTACCAGAGCGAACTGATCGTATAAACCACCAGCCTGTGTGGCAATAAGCTCTGCGTTTTTATGCTGTTTATGATAACGCCAAATATTGGCCACCGTGCGTAATGTTGCCATTAACGTCGTTGGGCTGACTAATATAATTTGCTTATCGTAGGCTTCACGAAATAATGCAGGCTCATGTTGTAAGGCCAACATAAAAGCAGCCTCTATAGGCATAAAAATAAATACAAAATCTAAGGTTTGAATACCTTGTAGGTTTTCATAATTTTTCCGGCTGAGGTCTTTGATATGTTGCCGGACAGAATCTATATGTTTTTTTAATACTAACGATTTTTCTGTTTCATCGTCTGAATTCACATATCGCTCGTAACCCACCAAAGACACTTTAGAGTCAATCACTAATTGTTTATCTTCTGGCAAGTAAATAATAACATCGGGGTTTCGTCGTCTGCCTTCATCATCTTTTAAAGCGACTTGCGTATTGTATTCACGGCCTTTCTGTAAGCCAGACTCCTCTAATAAGCGCTCAAGAATAACTTCGCCCCAATTGCCCTGAGATTTATTATCGCCTTTTAAAGCCAAGGCTAAATTCACCGCGTCTTCACCAATTTTTTGGGTTTGCAATTGCAGCTCGCCAATTTTACCCATAAGCTTATTACGTTCAGCATTTTCTTTTTCGTAAGCGTTGGTGACCTGTTGCTTAAATTCGTTAATTTGTGTTCTGAGAGGGTCAAGACTGTGCGACAGTGTTTTCGCATTTTGCATATCAAATTGTTTTTGTTTGCCGTCAAAAATACGGTTAGCGAGGTTTTCAAACTCTTGGCTTAATTGCAAACGCGCTTCTTTTAGTAATACTGACTGTTCCGCCATATTTTGCTGAGCATGTATTAATTGCCCTTTAGCAACAGCCGCCTCTTCTTTTACAATGTACATCTCTTCCATCTTTGCCAGTAGTTGCTGACGCGAACGAGTTAATATCCAGCCGCCGATACAGGTTGCACCTAACAACAAGCCCAATAAAAAAAATATTAACGGCGACGAATGCTCTGAGAGAAATAAGGTAAATTGGCTCATTATGACTTACTCATTATTTGTGCTTGTTGTCTGCGATTATATTAAACACTGTGTAAATTACGATGTTAGAACATACACATAACATCTCTATTAAAAAACACGTCACTAGTCGCTCACTATTACTGCCGTTTACTCATCAAAAAATGGTACTATTCAGTTCTACAAACATTATTCTTGAAAGGTAAAATATGACAGCCGCTGCTCGAATTTTAGTCTTTGACTCCGGTGTTGGCGGTCTCAGTATTCTACAAGAAATTCGACGACAATATCCTCATTGTTGCTTTTTTTATGCCTCAGATAATGCAGCCTTTCCCTACGGAACGAAAACAGAAGAAGAGCTGATTGAGCGAGTAGACATTGTATTACATACGTTACAACAAACGACCCAAGCCGATATTATTGTTGTGGCCTGCAATACCGCCAGTACGGTAGCGTTGCCCCGTATAAGAGAACGTTTTTCGCAGCCCGTTATTGGTGTGGTTCCCGCTATTAAGCCTGCCGCTGCGCTAAGTCAATCTAAGGTCATCGGCGTGCTCGCCACACCGGGCACAGTAAAACGAAAATACACCCAACAACTGATTGCTCAATTCGCCGAGGACTGTGAAGTTATTTCTATCGGCACCAGTGAGCTAGTACATCTAGCAGAGCAAAAATTACGTGGTGAAACCATCACACAACAACAACTAGAACCTATTGTTCAGCGGTTAATACATAATTCAGCAATAGACACCGTCGTGCTCGCGTGCACCCACTTCCCTCTATTAAAAAAAGAGCTACAAACTGCACTGCCCAACATTAAACACTGGATAGACTCAGGAGAAGCTATTGCGCGGCGGGTGGGGTATTGGTTAGATACTCTTAACATAGATTTGGGTGATCACGCATCTAATACAGACTCTACTGCTTATTTCACCGCTCAATCCCCAAATATTACAGAACTACAAACCGCATTAATCAGATTAGATATTACCAACACCCAATTTATCAACATGGGAATGAATAACGACTAACATGACCAAACTCCCCCCTCTTTTTGATATCCAGCGTATTCTGCCTTACATTCAAGCAGACGGCTTAGTGCTGACACCGAATAACCGCTTACGCAGTAAAATTTTGCAAGCATGGGGAGATTATCAGCAAACCCAAGGGGTTTCCGTTTGGGCCACACCGCGTATTCAGGTGATTGAGCATTGGTTTACGCAACAGTGGCAGCAGTTACAAGCACAAGGCCACTCGGCAACCACTCAAACTATTATTAATGGCGAGCAACAACGTGTTATTTGGGAATCCATTACTGCCGATTGCGGTTTGATGCAGGTCGATGCGGTCGCTAAGCAAGCAGCCAATGCATTAACGACCTTGGTTCGTTGGAATCAGCCGGTCAATCCGCAAGCGCTAGATAAAGATATCAACCCGCAATTAGTCGAATGGATAAAACACTTCCAGCAGCGGCTTAAACAATTAAATACCATTACCGCCGAAGAAAGCTACCGTATTATTGGTGAAGCATTTGAGCAAGACCAACTCTCACAAGAATCGGATATTTATTTATTAGGCTTTGACGATTTATCGCCTTTATATAAAGAACAACTAGAAAAAGCTAGTGTCAACCTCACTACCTTAGCCAGCCCCAATTACACACCCAAAACATTACAACGTGTCGAGTTCGATAATAGCGATGCCGAAATGCAAGCCGCGGCACAATGGGCGCGTACCACGGTAGAACAGCAAGCCGACGTGCGCATTGGTATTATCGTGCCCAACTTAGGGCAATGCCGTCAGCAAGTGGAGCGTGCTTTTATCAGCGAGTTCGAAGCCCATAGCTTTAACCCCACCACCGAACGCTACACACTACCGTTTAACTTCTCCGCCGGTACACCCTTGGGCGATACACCATTAATAGCCGCTACACTCCAACTACTCAAACTGCAGGAACAGCGAGGTCGCTCGCAAGAGTGGGATACCGAGTACTTAGTTCACTGCCTGCTCTCACCCTTTTGGGGCAATTACACCTCAGAGCTAGAGCGCCGCACGGCACTCGTCAGTAAGTTACAGTCCTTAGGCACATTTACCATCAGCGGCGATACCTTGCGCTACTGGGCTGAGAAAATAGAGAGTAAACTCAACAGCGCTAACGAAAACGAACGCCGTTTATTCGACTACCTAAATCAATTCCATCAATTTTCCACCAGCACCATCAACAAAGGCAAACACCTGCCCTCGCGTTGGATCGAAATCTTTTTACAACAACTGGATATTTTACAATGGCCGGGAGAGCGCACACCCGACAGTCAAGAGTACCAACAAACACAATTATGGTATCAACTGCTCGAAAGCTTTGCAGGGCTTGATAGCGTACTTAACGCCGTTGATAACAACACTGCCATCCAGCAGCTACAAAGCATGGCAAACCACATGCCGTTTCAGGCCAAAGTGCCCGACTCGCCTATACAAATTCTAGGTATACTCGAAGGCGCAGGCTTACACTTTAGCCATTGCTGGGTGATGGGCTTACACCAACAAGTGTGGCCACCCGCACCTAGCCCAAACTCGCTGCTACCTATTCGCCTACAGCGCGAACACAATATGCCCCACGCTAGCAGCTTGCGCGAACTCGCTTATGCCCAATCGCTTACCGACAATTATCGCCACTGCGCCGACACCATTATTTTTAGCACACCCGCTCACGAAGACGACGGTGAACAACGCTTACTCGCCAGCCAATTAATTAGTGATATTCCATTAACTGAGCTCACCACGCAAGCAACGGATGACGGCTTAGAGAACTGGTATCACAGCCTACAAAACAGCCGTGACCTAGAACTCATTGATTGTGCCGATGCACCAGCATTTACCGGTAATCAGCTTGTGGGTGGCGCGGGTTTATTTAAATCACAGGCAGAAAACCCCTTCGATAGCTTTGTTAAATATCGCTTAGGTGCCCCACTCCCTATCGACGCAGTGAATGGTTTTTCTCATATCGAAAAAGGCCACATATTACATAACGGTCTTGCCGCCATTTGGCAGCAATTAAAAAACCAAGAAAGTTTACTGGCACTGAGTGATACTGCGTTAGCCGAATTAATAACAGAGCAAGTTAATATCGCCATCAGCGATATCAAACGTCACAAACCCAAACATCTCAGCGATCCCCTTTGCAAAATAGAAAGCGAACGTCAAAGCCAATTAATAACGCAATGGTTAGCGCTAGAGAAAAAACGCCCACCGTTTACCGTCGTCGCTATAGAAGAAGCACGCACCATTACCTTTAACGGCATGAACATCAATATTCGTATCGACCGTGTCGATCAACTACAAGATGGCCGCTACCTGATAATTGATTACAAAACAGGAAAATCCAATATCAACGCATGGAAAGGCGAGCGCCCCAAAGAACCGCAACTCCCGCTTTATGCGCTCACCTATAGTGAGAACGTCAACGAGGTAAAAGGTATTAGCTTTGCACAAATTAATGTAGCTGATCAACATTTCAAAGGCTTAGGCGATGGCGATATCGCTAGCGGCATTAACCCTATCGAAAAAAATAAAATGGGCCTACCCAACACTTGGGAAAGCACCATAGCTCACTGGCAACAAAAGCTAGATTCGCTATTAAACGAATTCACACAAGGTGACTGTCGGATCGAATACCTAGACGAAATAGCAAAAACCTATGCGGGAGATTATTTACGTATTAATCGTTTTCATGAAGCAGAAGCGATAGAAAAGTATCACAATGCGTCCCAAAACAAACAAAAAGAAATAAACAGTATATGAGCACCCACTCAGTACACGCTATAGATCAGCCGATAGACCAACCCGAACGCACCCGCGCACTCGATACCAGCACTTCGTTTGCGGTAAGCGCCCCTGCGGGTTCGGGTAAAACAGGATTATTAACGCAACGGGTGCTGGCTTTACTTGCACAATGCGAAGAGCCAGAAAATGTTTTAGCTATTACCTTTACCAAAAAAGCTGCTGCCGAAATGCAAGCGCGAATTTTAGATGCCTTACGTCATGCAGAACAACACACCACCGAACCAGAAGAAGACTACTTAAAAACCACATGGCGTTTAGCCCGTGCGGTATTGGCAAGAAACACCGAAAAAGAATGGCAATTATTTAGCTGCCCTAACCGCTTACGCATTACCACTATCGACAGTTTATGCCGCTCTATTAGCCAGCAAATGCCCTTCGAAAGTAAACTAGGACACACACCCGAAATTCTCGACAACCCCAACCTTGCTTACCAAATGGCGGCGCGGGAAACACTGGCACAACTGAATACCCAGAACGATTTACAAGAACACCTTATCTATTTAGTAAAACACGTCGATAATAAACTCGACACCATCGAGACTTTACTTATCCAGCTCTTAGGTAAACGTGACCAGTGGCTACCGGTATTATTTCAATCCAAAGATCAACGCGGTGCATTAGAAGCCATATTGGTTGATGTGATCGAAGAGCATCTTTTTACTACCCAAGAACGACTCACTTCAGTGGATATGGAATTAAGTAGCGAGCTAGCGTTATTGGCCGATCATGCAGCCAATAATTTTTCTGCACCCGAGCTATCACCTAAAAACCCTAACTCGATCATTACTAGCTGCTTGGGCTTAGTAGATTTACCCGATGCCAGCATAGACGCCGTTCCCCAGTGGGAAGGCATCGCCGAATTATTACTCACACAAAAAAACGAACTGCGCAAAAGCCCCACCAAAGATATTGGTTTTTTTGCGCCATCGGCAAAACATTTATCCAAAGAACAACAAGCCGAAGCCAAAATTTACAAACAACGCTTTAGCGAGGTAATAGCACAAGTTAGTGCCCTACCCGATATAGAAAAAACCTTAGGGACAATACGCAAACTGCCATCGCCCTTTTATAATACCAAACAATGGCAGCTACTAGACAGCCTCACTCATGTACTGGTCAACCTTGCGCAAAATCTCACCGTTGCGTTTCAGCAATTAAGTAAAACCGACTACCTTGCCGTAACACTGGCCGCACTCGATGCGCTTGGTGAATCCGACAGCCCTAGTGATTTAGCCCTCGCCTTAGATTATAAAATTCAACACATTTTAGTGGATGAATTTCAAGATACCTCGACCACACAATTACGTTTGCTCGAACGGCTCACCGCCGGTTGGCAAACCGATGATGGTCGCACTCTCTTTGTGGTGGGCGACGCCATGCAATCTTGCTATCGCTTTCGGGATGCCAACGTGGGTATTTTTTTGAATGTACGTGAATATGGCCTCAGCGACATCTATTTAGAGCCACTTAATTTACAAGTGAATTTTCGCTCGCAACAACATATTGTTGATTGGGTAAACCACAGCTTTGATCATATTTTCCCCGCGCAAAACGACAGCAACCGTGGCGCAGTGAGCTATAGCCCATCCGTGAGTTTTAATGCACCGCTAGATATTCCCGCCGTGCAAACACACCTTATTAGCTATAGCGACACCACACCCTCGCCGCGTAAAGAAGAAGCCGCCATTGCCGTTGATATTATTCAACGTACGCAACAAGCTCAACCGACAGACAGCATTGCCTTATTAGTGCGCAGCCGCGCCCACGTACAAGATATTATCCATGCCTTGAGCGCCGCGAACATTTCTTATCAAGCCACCGACATCGACCGCCTAAACACCTGTATGCCCGTGCTAGATTGCCTCTCGCTCACCAAAGCCCTGCTCTACCCCAATGATCGTTTGGCATGGCTAGCGGTGTTACGTGCACCGTGGTGTGGCCTAAACATGACTGATTTATTAGCCGTGGCCGAACATCAAAAATTAGAAAAGCGTTGGTCGCTATTACTCCATAATATTAACGCAGGCGATATTGGTACACTCACAAAAAAACCATTATCCGATAAGGGCAAACAAAAACTACACCGTTTTAACACCGTCATACAACAAGCCCTTAGCCAACAAAAACGCCACGGTTTACGCCACTGGATACACAGCGTATGGCTCGCCTTAGGTGGCCCCGCTTTATTGCTCAACCCCAGCGACGAAGAAAATATTCACACCTTTTTAAACGTGCTCGATCACTATGACCAAGGTGGAATCATTAAACAGTGGGACGATGTAGAAAAAGCCGTTAACGACTTATACGCCAGCCCTAAAGCAGCAGCCAGTACTGACGCAAACGACAATGACAACCCACAAAGCAGCGTTAAGCCCGTACAGATTATGACGATTCATAAATCCAAAGGCTTAGAATTTGATACCGTTATTATTCCTGCATTAGATAAAGGCAAAAGAAGTGACGATAAAGAATTAATCGTCTGGTTGGAGCGCATTGGGCATTCAGTAGAAGAACATCAACAACAAAGCCAGTTATTAATCAGCCCCATTAATGCCACCGGCGAAGACCCCGATCCTATTTATGATTTTATTCGTCAACAACATGCCGAAAAAGAACAACTAGAATCCGACCGCGTATTATATGTAGGCTGTACCCGTGCTATTAAACAACTACACTTACTCGCCTACTCTGCAATAGATAGTAAAAAATTAGAAGGCTGTGAGATTTCTAATAATATTGCGCCGACTATTGAACTCTTAAAAACACCCAGCAAACATACGTTACTTAGCCGTCTATGGCCGAGCATTCAACAAAGCGACTCGACACATTTACATATTTCACAAAGCGATGTGATTAATGTCGGAGATGATTCAGGAAATGATGCCAATGATAAAAATCACAAACGTCGCCACCCAAATAAAATTGTCAGCTTAAGCAGTCACTGGCAAGCCCCTACTATTACCGCCAACAATATACTCGCGGCATATCGTGGTAATAATGTGTTAGCTACGTTGGAAACAACTGGCACCGAAAAAGAAAGCTCGGAGAAAGAACAGTCCGAAAAACAAAAGACAGAAAAACAACAAACCATCAACACACAAAGCGATTTATTTTCTGCACCACAAGACAATGTAGTCACAGAAAAAAATATCCAAAAACAAAAAGACAACATCGCCACACCCGATGCTCTGCTCCAACGGGATCAACGCTATATCGGCACCGTCATACACCTTGCCCTACAACATATTACCGATACTGATTATCAACAATGGAATACCCCCCGCATTCAGCAACAACGCCCCATCTGGAAAAACCAACTATCCCAGCAAGGCATTAGCCCCCACAAACTCGATGCCGCACTTGCCACCGTAGAGCACGCCATCACCCAAACCCTACACGATAAAACCGGCCAATGGCTACTCGACACCCGCCACCCAGAAAGCGCCACCGAACTAGAAATATGGAACGCCAAAGGCCAACATATTATTGATAGAACGTTTGTCGAAATAAAGAGCGAAATAGAAAGCGAAAAAAATAAAGGCAAAAAAACCCGTTGGATAATAGACTACAAAAGAAGCCAACCCAAAGCCGATGAAAGCCTAGAACAGTTTGTAGCAACCGAAAAACAGGCTTATCAGAAACAGTTAAATCGCTATAAAAAACTGTTTAAAGAAAAAGACACTGAAACACGCGCCGCGCTTTATTTTGTGTTGATACAAGAATGGGTAGAAGTATAGAAACTAGTGGTGTGATTTTTGCCCTGAGAAAGTTTAATAAATAATGAGGTTTATATAGCACTCAACATTTCGTCAAAAATCAGTAATCCCATTCAACTACTCTTCCGCTGGCTGGTATCCAGTCGTTGGGGTATGGGTATCAAGCGATGTAACAATTTGTTGTATAAGGCTATTATTTTGCAGAACATACAGACTTTCTTGCTCTCGCTCCCAATCATCAGCACTCATTACAACAAAGTCACCACCCGCTCTACGGGTAATTTTAAGTGGCTCATGAGTACTCACCACCTGCTCTACAAGGGTTTTCAGGTTATCTCTGAATTTGCTTACACTGACTACATCTATTTCTATCACCAAAAATACTAGTTATCCTGCAAAAAACCACCTTCAGACGACAACAGAGATAACTCTGCCGATAGCCGCATATGGGGTACGGTTTCGGGTGATGACTTTATTGGAGAAGTAGTTTATATTTTTTAAGGAGCATCGACGGGTGCTTGACAAACTTTTTTACATATTTCAACTAAAAATATAACTAAGAAAAACACCAAAAAGGAGATCACCATGACAACTATTAACTGCCCCGGAAGCCATACCTTTAGCAGTACGCAAACTAGAACCAGCACGGGGGTATTTGCCAAGGCAAATAAACGTGTAGCAGCTGCACTAGCACAAGCAGCGGTAGTGAATGACTTAACTAATCAAGTGAACCAAAGCGTTTGTTCTAATGGTTGCTTAAAAGTGATGGGGCCTACCAATGCCCCTGCCCCAGTTCCTACCTGCCAACGTATTTGGTGGACATTGTGGATAGCTATTCGCTGCACTGCGACAGCAACGGGGTCAGTTAGTGTTGAATGCGTAGTGCAAGGCTAATCTGTTTTAATAAGTCAGACTATGCTGTAGAGGCCATTGATCGTGATGAGTAATATTAATGGATAGATTAGGTCGATTTTTATTATGGCCAATCAAGCCCAGCATCACGAATGCTGGCATCACAAACCTGACACAACCTTAATCGAACAGTACGGTATTTAGGGAGCCTCTGAACAAGTCATGAATGGTT
>AEVK01000015.1 GCA_000209515.2 gamma proteobacterium IMCC1989 | reverse complement strand
GGTGGCCAAATTTAGTGTGCCACTACAGAGCGTTCCCTCTACCCATAAAATATCGCTGTTTTCCTAAAGTTGACTACACTGAATGAATATTAGTCAATTTTAGGATGCGTCAGTGAAAAGTACAGCCAATCAGTTATTAGTTGTCGAAGATAGCCCAATCGTCGCCAAAATCCTCTTGCATGTCATTAAACAAGAACTCGATTTCAATATTCTCCTAGCGACCACGTTTGCAGAAGCAAAGCGGCTTTGTGAACAACACCACGGCAATATTTTTGCTGCGCTAGTCGACTTAAATTTACCCGACGCTCCAGACGGAGAAGTTGTCGATTTTACCTTGGAGCAGAAGCTGCCCACGGTGGTGTTAACTGGCTCGATAGATAATGCTCGTAGAGAAAAATTGCTTTCTAAAGGCATTGTTGACTACGTAACAAAAGAGGGTAAGTACTCCTACCAATATGCCGTTAAAACGGTTCAAAGGTTAGTTAAGAACCAATCCATTAAGGTCATGGTGGTCGAAGACTCTAGTACTATGCGAAAGCATATCGTCAATTTATTATCTCGTCATCAATTTGAAATCTATGAAGCGGTAGATGGTGTTGATGCGATAAAAAGGATTATCAAACATCCTGATATTCAATTGTTAATCACTGATTATAATATGCCCAATATGGATGGCTTTGAGCTAGTTAAAAACCTTCGCTGCAAATACGAAAAATTTGATTTAGTGATTATTGGCCTGTCAGCAGAAGGCGATAATGGCTTGTCGGCTAAATTAATTAAAACCGGCGCTAACGATTTTTTAAGAAAACCTTTTAACCCCGAAGAATTTTATTGCCGTATTAATCATAATATTGAGTCTCTTGATTTAATTGCGCAGATTAGAGATTCAGCTAATCGTGATTATGTTACTGGGCTTTATAGTCGCCGTTACTTTTTTGAGCAAAGCGAGGCTTTGCGTTTAGCCGCAGAAACCAATAATACGCCATTGGCACTGGCAGTGATTAGCCTTGATGAATTTAAAAAAGTGAATGACCATTACGGGCCCGAAATAGGTGACAGTATTCTGAAACAGTTTGCGTTGCGGGTAGAAAAAACCTTGTCACGCTTTTTATTAGCACGCTCTTCAGGTAAAGAGTTCTACTGTTTGATGAATGGCCTGTCTAATGAAAAAGCCATGACTTTCCTCGATCAAGTAAGGGGGGTTATTGAAGCCGAAGCTTTTTCGGCAGGCGAAGATAGTTTGTACATCACGTTTAGTGCCGGTGTGTCTAATGAGTTAGGTAATCGTACCAGTGATCAGGTGAGTCTGGCTGAAAGCTGTTTGCAGCGCGCTAAGCAAGCGGGTAAAGATATCATTATGGGGGACGACGATGAGGATGAAGACGATTATTGATATGCGTTGACCTTTATTGGCCTTTAGTTGACCCTTATAAGCCTTATGCGCTAGGATATTTTTGTGTTCCCTTTATTATAAAAATATCTACAGGTATAGCGAGTGCCGGCTATGGTGAAAAAACGATATCTATATGTTTTGTTATTCAGTATTTTTTTATTACTTATAGGATATTTCATTTTTTCCCCAGAGGCCGTCATTTACCATGCGCCGACATTTCAAAAAACCATTGAAGACCAAAGCCACCGATTAACTGAAAATCCTACACTCTCCACAACTCCTCAAATACAAGACGCGTCACCTGTATTGCCAGACAATTTTGCGCCACAAGCACAAACAGCCTATACGCTATGGACTCAAGCCGAACTCGCTAAGAAAACAGATTCGCATCGTTTTTATAAAGTGAGTGCGGAAGGTCAGGTGTTGCCTGATTCCGCTAGTGTATGGCAATGTGTTTATGATGATCTAACCGGGCTGCTGTGGGAAGTGAAGCTGTCAGATGGTAGTTGGCAAGACTACGAACACACTTATTCGTGGTTTCAGCCAAGCCAGACAGAAATAAATCAGTTAGCTCTTGTGGCTGGCAGTGATGCAACGGAGTTACCTTATGTTGCCGAAAGAGGTAAGGCAGACGGGGGTAGTTGTTATGATATCTATTGTGATAGCTATCACTATGCGACCGCATTTAATGCAGCGAATATCTGTGCTACCGACGACTGGCGCTTACCTTACGCGCATGAACTAGGTTATTTAGATCATGAAAGTCAGTATTACCCTGATATTGATACACATTATTTTCCGAATACGGCGATAGCTCATTATTGGAGTCGAACAGAAACTCCGAAAATAAGTTCTTTAGCTTGGTCGGTGGATTTTAAAGATGGCTTTCCTTATATTAGTGAAAAGCGTATTCCTTACCGCATTCGTCTTGTTGCTGATGCCCTAGATTTAAATAGCCAAATCACCCCCTAGTATTTTTTGTGACAGAGATGTTCACAATAAGCTGTATACAAGGCTGTATGCTATGAAACATGCAGAGCCGATGAAAAATATTCCTGTTATCTTATTAAATAAAACGTAATGCCGTGGACTGCTGAATAAAGTATTTAGCTTGTTGCCGCCCAGTGCATAAGTCAGTTGCCATACCAGCTCACAAATAAAAAATGTAATAGCAAGAATAGTGATTTGTTGCCACCACGATTTATCTGTTCTGATAAAAGGTGTAAAGAATACTGAAAAAAATAAAATGATTTTAGGATTACTTATGGCAACTAAAAAACCTTCTTTAAATAAAAAGAATGGAGAGGGGAGTGTTTTTGTTTGTTTGTTATCGTGCTTGTATAAAGATGTCGTTTTTTGATTCCATTTCTTAAAGCCTATATAAGCTAGATAAAATATGCCTAGTGAGGCCAAGGCTTTAAAAAATAATGGGCTTTCATTGAATAAGGCATATAGGCCGACCAGTGTAATTACGAACAATAAAAAAAGCCCAAACAAACTTCCGGCTATCGTAAATAATGCTTTTTTATGTCCATAATATAAACCACTTGAAAGTGCGAGTATCGACCCCGGCCCTGGCGAACCCGTAGCAATAATAGTGAGCCCCAAAAATGTTAGCCATGTAGTTAAAAGCATCTAAACCTGCAGTTTATAAATTATATTTAAAATGAGTCGTAATTATCATACTCAAACAAAACAGATTGCAAGACCTTGTTTTTTGTGTTCCTATTTGATCTCTGCTATTTGTTGATTATTTCTAATCATTGTTCGATATGGTGTAGTAATTGATGTAATAATTGGTGTGATGATCATAGCAATAATTACAGTAGCAACTGATAATAAAATTAATAATAAAGAAGTGTGGTCGTATCCCTTACTGTTGCGCACCATTTATTCAGGTGAAACTCATTAGTCATAATTCAGGAAGATGTTGATTTGAATCATTCGCCTGATGATATCAAAAATAATAACTAATGAGGCTTTAAAAATCATGTCTACTCCCATGTCACAAATTAATCATATTGATGAATCCTTTTATTTTTCTATTTTTTCTTCTGCCAAAGAAATCTTTTTATCCCAAAAAGAAATGGCGTCAAATGCCGCATTGCTAGGTGGTAAAGTTGACCAGATTTTAGAAAATAGAGATCCTAAGAAAGGACTGTCTGCTGAAGATGCCGCAACGTTATTACACTTGGTGCGCACATCACCAGATGAAACGCTACGTAATAAAGTAATGGCTGCAGCTAAAGCTCAGAGAGAGCGTACGTTTGGTCACACCGTTGCGACAATGGTGCCAATCGAAGTCTCCTCTTTCTGTGCGAGTACTTGTAAGTTTTGTGGCTGGCGTGCAGACAACAAAGATATGGCAAGATTGTCGATTACTACTGAAGCTATTCGCCAACAAGCTAAAATATTAGCGACAAAAGGTTTTTCACATTTTGAAATAGCAGGCGGCGATGACCTTAAATTATTGAAAGAAAGCTTGCCTGATCTAGTTAACGCGTTAAAAACGGAGGTGTCTAAAGTTAATCCTGCATCACGTGTCTCTATTTGTCTTGTGCCAATGTACGAAAAAAATTACAGCGATTTGAAGAAAGTCGGATTGGATTGTGTTTTAACATGGCAGGAAACCTATGATGAAGATTTATATAATTATCATATTCCTTCTGGCCCTAAAGCGTGGGGCGTAGACGAAAACTTAAAGCTACAAAAGAAAAGTGATAAGAGTATCGGTTTTTTACATCGTTTACAGTCTCAGGAGTTTTCAATTCGCGCCGGCTTGCAAGCGGGCTTAGGTGCAATGATTGGACTATCACCGACCACCGAAGCCGATATATTATCGGTTGTGATGCATGGACAAAAACTGTTGTCACATTATGGTGATCACGTGCAACCAATGATTATTGGTATGCCTGCATGGAATGCGATTATGACAGAAGAAACCGATCAGCGTATCGAAGAAGGTTTCGATTTTGATACCGAAAATAATTTTGAACTGCTATCGGCATTTTACTTGTTAGCCTTCCCTGACAAACAAGCGTGGGTATTTTCTAATGGTCGTGTAGCGCCAGAAATTCAACAGGCTTGTATTACTACAGCAGCATGCTTCACCTCTACGCAGGTGGAAATTGCGCCGGTTGCGTATCTTGTTGGTCTTAATGATGCGGATGCTCAAGTAGATGTAGTAAATTTCCAGCGCACACATGGATTTAATGAAGAAGATATCACCAAGAAAGAAATATTAGATGGCGAACAATTTAAGCATTACTACGAACTACACGAAAGTTTTGTGGAAATGTTTGTAGATAATGGCTTAGATGTTGTAAATGATTCTAGCTATTTACCTGCAGCGACTGTGTCTCAATCACAAGAAGATCGTATTGCCGAGCCTGCATAAGCAGGCATTCATTATCTTGTGATATAGAGTATTAACGATGTTCAAGCTTGTGTTGCGTAGGCAAGCGCATTATTTGGCGGGCAGCTCTGCTGCCCGAATTTTTCCTAATGCGTCGTGGAAACATTTATCGCCGAACTTTTTCTTACCTGAAAAAGAGCGAGATGATTCGCATTGCTTAGAGCTAATGTCAATTTGTCGTGGAAATGAGCCGGGCCTGACTAAAGACCATGGGCATGCTTGGGTTCGTCTGATTGAGCCTTCTGGTGCGGTGTACAGTGTTGGTTTTTATCCTGATGAAAGTACTAATGTGGAGCCTGATGAAGTGCCAGGTTTACGTATGCCCGGAATGCTACTATCGCCAGATAAGTACGAAAAGCATTATCAAAAGGGGTGGAACTGTCGCTCGGTTCGCTACTCTATTTCTGAATCGTGTTTCAATAAAGCCAAATTATCTATCGAAACCATGCAAGCTAATCGCCTTAACGGTAGTTTGGCATTTGATCTGTGTGAATTTAATTGTGTGAACTTTGTTATTAATGTTGCGGCGACCTGCGGTGTAACAGTTAAAGCGGGTACATCTCTTTCTCAGCTGGCAGATGATATTTATTTTTCTGGAAGGCTACAGTCATTAGCTTCTGTATGTTCAAATAATCTTCCTCGACCAGTATCAATTAATGTTCAGCATGCGGCTCGTAAAATTCGGTCAATCTTTTTTAATGTTGCTCTTGCTCTGTTTGGCGGTTTTGCTACGCTATCGGATCAGTGGAGCAAAAGTGCGGCAGGGGAAAGTCAGCATTTTACAGTAGATAAGTTAGAACCCGTTTTTTCTTCCGGAAAGCAAATTTTTTATAAGCACGTGACTTTTTATCACGTCAGAGAGTTTCGCAAGTGGCAATTAGGTATCAATCAGCAGAGACAGTTGATCCATCCGCATCAATTAAACTCGCTAGATCAAGAAGAACAGCCAAATACAAAAAGAGAATTAAATGCTTAACCGTGAAGAACAATGGGCCTCTTGGGTTCTGAATAATCGCATAATTGTCATTGTTATTAGCGTAGTAATGACTATGTTAGCTGCTTACGGTGCTAGCCGTTTGGAGTTTAGCAATAATCATCGTGTCTATTTTGGTGAAGATAACCCACAACTAATCGCTTTAGAAAAAATGGAAAATGTGTATACGAAAAATGACAATGTCACATTCGTATTCGCAGTAGGTGATGGTGATATATTTAACGAAAAGGTACTGTTAGCATTGCGTGATATCACCGAGCGCGCATGGCAAATGCCTTATTCTAGTCGTGTTGATTCTATTACTAATTACCAGCATTCCAAAGCAGTTGATAACGATCTTGAGATTCGTTCTTTAGTACCAAACGAAGGCTCCTTAAATAAAGAAAATATTGATCTAATAAAAAATATTGCATTAAAAGAACCGTTACTAATCAATAAGCTTTTGTCGCCTAATGGTCGGGTGACAGCTATCAATATAGCCATCTTGCTTCCGCGTATAGATGAGGCATCTGAGTTGCCAGAAGTGGTTGCGTTTTCACAAAATCTATTGGCCGATATCAAAAAAGAATATCCATTCATGGATGCCTATTTAACTGGCGGTGTCATGATGGATAATGCTTTTGTGGAAGCCACTAAAAAAGATATCGATACGTTAATTCCACTGTCTTTCGCTGTCATGCTGATCATGTTGTCATTGTTGGTTGGTGGGATAATGGGAACTTTGGCCACCTTGTTAGTTATCGCTT
Source organism: gamma proteobacterium IMCC1989 (assembly GCA_000209515.2). GTDB lineage: Bacteria > Pseudomonadota > Gammaproteobacteria > Pseudomonadales > Cellvibrionaceae > Endobugula. Next base: position 51,762 of record AEVK01000015.1, on the reverse strand, counting down.
TTTCTATTGCGGGTGCAATGGGCTTAGGCGGCTATATCGGCTTTCCTTTAACGCCACCATCCGTTGCGGCACCGATTATTATTTTAGCCATTGCCATTGCCAATTGTGTGCATATTCTCACGACATTTAAACAACGCTTTTCTGAAATGAAAAATGATAAGGAGAGTGACGAAGGAGATAAGAAAAAATCCAATAAATATCAGGCTCTTCATTACAGCTTAAGTAGCAACTTACGACCAGTCACCATTGCTAGTTTAACGACCGTGATTGGTTTTTTAAGTATGAATTTTTCTGACGTGCCACCTTTTCAACATTTGGGCAACCTAGTGGCAATGGGCGTATTGTTATCGCTGGTGATGTCAGTCAGTTTTCTGCCAGCATTACTTTCTTTACTACCCGCTAGCCGCCGTGCGCCGGTGCAACTCCCATTTTTATCTATGAATACATTATCTGAATGTGTGATTAAGCACCATAATCGTTTCTTTTGGGGCGTAGGATTTATCGCTGTTATTTTGGTTGCCTCTATCTCAAGAAATGAATTGAACGATGTGTTTGTTCATTACTTTGATGAAAAGTCCGAATTTCGGCAAGATACCGATTTTGTGTTAGATAATTTAACGGGTTTTTATAATATCGAATACTCAATGGAGTCGGGAGAGTCTGGCGGTGTTTATTCGCCTGAATTTTTGCAGCAAGTTGATGGTTTTTCATTGTGGTTACGACAACAGCCAGAAGTGCTTCATGTCAACACGGTGACTGATACGATTAAGCGTTTAAATAAAAATATGTTTAATGATGATGAGGCGATGTACCGTCTACCGGACGACCGCAACGTTATCGCACAATATATTTTGCTGTATGAAATGTCGTTGCCTTATGGTCTTGATTTGAATAATCAAATTAATGTGAATAAATCCTCTGTTCGCTTGTTGGTAACGATAAAAACATTGTCTACCGGAGCGGTATTAGATTTTGAAGATCGTGCTCAGCAATGGTTAACGGATAATACTCCTCAGGTGAGTTCAAGTGTAGGGACAGGCACGGTGATGATGTTTTCGTATATTGGCCAGCGCAATATTATTAGTATGTTGGTGGGCACCACAGCGGCATTAGTTTTAATCTCTTTAGTGCTGATGGCCGCGTTTAAATCGTGGTCTCTTGGTGTGGTGAGTTTATTGCCTAACTTAATACCTGCGGCGATGGGCTTTGGTCTTTGGGGCTTGCTAGTGGGTGAGGTTGGCTTGGCGCTATCAACGGCATCTGCGATGACCTTGGGTATTGTAGTGGACGACACGGTACACTTTTTAACAAAGTATCATCGTGCGAGAAAAGAGATGAATGCATCTGTTGAAGATGCCATTCGTTATGCCTATAAAACCGTTGGTCAAGCCTTGGTGACCACTACTGTTGTATTGGTATCTGGATTTTTAGTATTGGCCAGCTCTGGTTTCGAATTGAATTCAGGTATGGGCTTGTTAACGGCTATTGTCATTACTATCGCATTATTGGTCGACCTGCTGTTTTTGCCTGCTGTGTTGATTAAGTGTAAGCGAGTATAGGAAATGATATCTATCAATCCTTTATCCCTTCACTTATTTGGTAATTTAGCTCGCCAAGCTGTGTTGTGTGTTGGATGTGTATTGTTCTCTCATGCATTGTTCGCGGCATGGGAAGGGCAGGTAGGGGGAGAAGGGCGGTTTTATTTTGAAGATCCGCTGGATGCGAAGCAGCATACCAATGAAAACCTATCGTTTTATGTTCAGCCTGAATACCGTCATCGCTGGAATGGTGGAAAATCATCGTTTACGTTTGTAGGTTTTGGGCGGTTGGATCAGAACGATGAAGAAAGAAGCCACGTGGACATTCGTGAATTAAGTTGGGATACGTCTTATGATAATTGGGATGTACGTATTGGTTTGCGTAAGGTGTTTTGGGGGGTAACAGAGTTTCAACACTTGGTTGATATTATTAATCAAACCGATTTGGTCGATAATATTGATACTGAAGATAAGCTCGGCCAGCCAATGATTAATGTTGCAGCCGTTCAAGATTGGGGCACCGTTGATTTTTTTGTGATGCCGTATTTTCGTGAACGTAATTATGCGGGGGTGAAAGGCCGCTTACGTAATCAGCCTTTTGTGAGTGATAGCGAAGTGCGCTATGAGTCGGATGATGAAGAAAAGCATGTCGATTATGCCTTGCGCTACTCTCACTATTTTGGAGATTGGGATGTAGGCTTGTCTTATTTTAAAGGCACCGACCGTTCTCCTGATTTGATTGACGATGTTGACGCGAATAACCAACCCATTAGTGTGGCGTATTATGAGTTGATCGATCAAATAGGTGTTGATCTGCAAGTCACCAAAGAACATGTTTTGTGGAAGCTTGAAGGTATCTATCGCGATAGTGCTGTCGAATCGTATACCGCTGCCGGTGGTGGTTTTGAGTACACCTTGCCCGACAATGGCAGTTCTACGATGGATGTGAGTTTATTAAGTGAATATCATGCTGACAGCCGTGGCGAGAACTCCCGTACTTTTGATCAAGATATCGGTTTTGGCGTACGCTTTGGTTTACATGATGCTAAATCCACCGCAATATTGATGGGTTTTGTTTACGACTTAAATAACAATGGTTATATCTTTAGCATCGAGTCCAGTCAGCGTATTGCAGATAATTGGACACTGGTATTTGATGCTCGATTTTTTGAAGGGCAACGTGTCGGAGATTCAGGTTACGATGTGAGTCAAGATGACCATATTGAAATAACACTTTCCCATTATTTTTAAGAGGTAAATATGAAAAAGATTTCCTGTGAGTTTCTTCTTTTGTCGGCCTTATTCGTATTTCCTGTTATGTCTACTTATGCGGAAAGCCCAGAAGAAAAAGGTTTGCGTCTTACGGTAGCAGAAAATACCTTTAATAAAGGGTGGCAGGATTTTAAGGCAAATTTGACGCTAACTTTGCGCAATAAGCAGGGAGAAGAAAATATTTTTACCATGCGGATGTTAACGAAAGAAGTTGAGGCAGATGGTGATAAATCCATTATCGTTTTTGATAGCCCCGGCGATATCCGAGGTACAGCTTTATTGAGCCATACACATACGCTGAGTGCAGATGATCAATGGCTATATTTATCATCAATTAAACGCATTAAACGTATTAGCTCGAATAATAAATCGGGGCCATTTTTAGGCAGTGAATTTGCGTATGAAGACTTAACTTCCCCCGAAACAGAAAAGTATACCTATCGCTGGCTTCGAGAAGAGGTAGTAGATGGCAGAACGTTGGATGTAATCGAACAGTTTCCTAGCTATAAATACTCTGGCTATACGCGTCTCGTAAAATGGCTAGATCAAGATTATAAGCAGCCCGTCAAAGTAGAGTTTTATGATCGTAAAGATCGTCATCTTAAAACACTAGCTTCAACGGAATTTGTCGAATATCTAGATAAGTACTGGTATCCATCAATGATGTTTATGACCAATCACCAGACGGGAAAAAACACCCAACTGGAATGGCAAAATTATCAATTCAAAAATGGCTTTACAGATAACGACTTTAATCGCAATGCGTTAAAGCGTTTGCGTTAGCTTTATAAAGTTTGAAATGAAAGTATTCTAGATAAGCAAAAAGGCTTTTCGGAATACTGTTCTTTCTATTTACTGCCCCTCTTTTTTATCTCCTTTCCTCTAGTCGTGTGTATCGCTCACTAGTGTAGTGGCTAACATTGAGTCATATTGGTATTCGATTCGTTAGTAATCGGATTTTTAAAGATGCACACCTAAATAAATAATAGTGCCTAAGATAACTGCTGCTAACAATCCTATTTTTTTAAATGCCAATAGTATGAATATAATGGATATAATGGCAGGAAGTGTTGATTTTTCCATTTCTTGAAAAATGCAGTATACGATAAGATTTATAAATACTGCTGTGGGTAATATAGATTTTATTTCGTTTTGTGTTTCAGGTGAGAGTTTTAGTGTGATGAGCGAAGGTATAATTCTTACAAAAATACTCACGAAAATTAATAGAAAAATACCAATAGTAGCTGTGTTAATCGTCATGCTGTGTATCTCGCTTATATTTCAATATACCATAAGAGATAATGATGCTAGGAATCCAAAAGTATTGTGCGCCTAATAATAGTATTGAAATAACAGATAGTGATAATGCTAGTGCTATTTTACGTATTGTATATTTCTCTAGTTTTTTAGAGCAGTAGTCAATCACATTGGATGTGCTTAATAAAATCAATATGGCACTTACTGGAAATGTCAGACCTATAAGCATTTTATTGGCATTGTCAGGAATAATATTCTCTAATAGGACGCCGGTTGAAGTCGATAATGCCCAAAAAAATACAATTGTAGTTCTTATTATTGTTTTGTTTTTTATGGTGTCATATTTGTCTTCGATTGCATAAGATTCATCAGCTAAGAAGTGTGCTAGTAAACCTTTATTAATAGCGTTGGTTTTTAAATGATTGGTTGCTGAAAGGCTCATCGGAATATATCTAAGGTTAATGCTTAGTATAATAATAAAAGCGCTGATGTAACCTATGCTTTCTATTCCTTGGGCGGTGAATCCTAAATAGGTAAACTGGCCGCTACCAGAAAATCCCAATAGACTCATTAATAAGACTTCAGCGAAAGTCCAGTTTTCCTGAGCGGCTAAGACACCGAAAAGGACTCCAATAGGAGTCAGAGCAAGCCCTACTGGAAGTGCTCTTAGGTACGGTTTTTTTGTATCAAACATTGGTTCTGCCTATTTTTATTAGAACTCAGTGCATAGGCAATTGCCTTGTGTGTTGCGTAGTATATTCATTTTTTTTATTTTTTTAGGAGTGCCGATTAAGGTAGTGTTGTTGTCAGTGAGTACATTCATATTTGGGCATATTATATCTAAGTGGTATTGTGTATAAGGTGTTAATCCTAAGCCAAAATGAATGCAGCCGTTCTCAGCTCCGTAGGTTTCATTCATGGCATGATTTCCAGCTCTTAATTTAATGTTCTTATTAATTCCGAAGCCTATTTCCCATAATATTCTGTATCGCGAGTCAATTTCAAACATACAGTTTAATGTGTCAACAGCTTTTTGTGATATAGGGCTTGTAGCTTTTATGTCTGTGATTTCTCCATTTTTAATGGTTGCAATTATTGCTGATTTAGATATTTTTGATAAGTTACTATGTATTCTTTTTTGGTCTTCTCTAGTGAATGATGGTGTTCCATTGTGTAAGATCGGGGTTCCATGTAGTGCGATGGTGCCATTAATATCTAACCTTAATGTCTTGTCAAATTCTTGTATATTTATAGGTAGAACACTTATTTCTCCAGATGGTGCAAGCTGTTGTTCCCCATCATTTAATATGCCAGTTTGCTCACTCCATAAATAACTTTCATCCATATGCATGAATACGGCTTCTGTGTTGTTTTTATAATCAATAAACCTTAAATGCTGAGACTCTTGCCCAAGCTCAAAAAAAACATCTGTTTTTAACTGTTGTTCTTGAGGATCTGTTTGTACAAGACACTCCCAGAAATGGGCTATGTCATCTATACTGGTTGGGGTGGAGTTGCAGGCCATGGCAATAACTCGTCTATTCCCTAACGTTTTTTGCGGGGGGGATTCAAAAAAAACATAAGGGGATATTACTAACACGCAAGCGTTGTCGGGTAGCGTTTTATGTAAAATATATTCGAAATTATATTCATCATCAATGGTATATATTGTGTTTGAAATGAAATGATTGTTCTCTTTTATTTGAATTAGGTCTTTTAATTCTTTATTGGTGACTAGGCAAAAATGTTTATCTGAACAGTCGCTAAAAACGTTAATTTTTTCTGCTTCAATCAATAGTTTTTTCATGTGTTTACCCTGAAGATGAAGTGCTGGATAAAACCTGACGGGAACATATGATGTGCCCGCCAGGTTTTTTTCACGGATAGGTTTTAACCTAATAGTGTGCCAAGATATGCATCATTTTTTTTTCGATTTTTCATCTTTATGATCTCGTAAAATGATATTCTCTGCTTGCCATACTCGATTGGATGCCGAGAGAGAATTTATCTGCATCAACCACTTCTTTTTATTGATCTTTTTAAAGCTTGGATTTGATGTAATATTTTATGGAACGGTAATTACTTATTTTTATTATTTTACTCTTGCTTAAAGAACTATATATCACTTAAATCGGCTTTTCTATAATAAAACGTGCCAACATTATGACTCTCAAGGTTATTTATTTAGCATTTAGGAAGATGGGGTAGGTGCTCTCTTCGGTGCATGCAATCGAAAGTACGGTGTCATTGAAGGGATGTATCTATTGTAAATCCCGATGCCTTGGGACAATGCATGACATTTATTGTGATGGTTGAGCTAGAGCGCGAGCGTATAGATCAGCTAGATGCTTTTCGCCGAATCGTTAGGAAAGAGGTACAGGTTCAGCAATGTTACTACGTAACTGGCGAAGCGGATTTCACATTAATTTGTACTGCACGAAATATGGCGGATTTTGAGGCATTAACACAACGTTTGTTTTTCGAAAACGCTAATGTGAGACGCTTTAGAACCTCTGTTGTCATGGATAGGGCTAAGGTTGGTTTGAGTGTTTCAACTGAGGAAGAATAAGTGGTTTAGGTAAAGTAAGATAAGACTTGATAGCTGATGATGCTTGCAAATAATATAAAGGTCAAAGGCTTGCTGTCTTTGACCTTTTTTTGTTTTTTTATAACCTATCGTGATCGATTACACGACTAGTAATCGCGTCTTGGCGAAGCTCGTTAATCCAAAACAACGTGCCGCCTGCAACGGCAATAGGCATAATAAAAATATTAATCACCGGTATCATGCTCGCCAGCATGATCACTCCACCAAAACCAATAGAAGATAAACGTTGTTGCTTGAGCCGTTGGCGTAATGCGCTAAAGGGCATTTGATGATTGTCGGCAGGGTAATCAATATATTGTAGTGTCATCACCCATGTTCCCCATAGTAGTGCAATTAAGGGGACAAAAAGGTTAAGCAGTGGAACAAATGAGAGCATAAATAAACCGATAATGACTAATACACCTCGGCTAATAAAATAAAACAGCTTTACCATTTCTCGCCGTAGTGTACGCAATATCATGCTGCTAATGCTTTCTTCCGGAACGCTCTCTCCGCAAATGTTGGCTTCTAGTTTTTCGGCAAGGCGTCCATAAAAAGGCGCAGCAATAATATTGGTGAGTACCGTAAAGCTATAGCCGTAAATGAGCAGTACAAAAAAGATAAATAAGCCAGTTAAAAAGGCGACCAAATAGGAAATCCATGACCATGACGGAAACAGTCCTGTAAACCAGTCTTGTAGGCTAGAGAAATGGCTAATTAACGAAACGGTGAGCAAAATAAAAACAACACAGTTGGCGACAAAAGGAATGAGAACAAAGCGCTTCATACCCGGCGTGAGTAATAGTACAGCGCCTTTGCTCAGGTAATTGAAGCCGGAAAAAATACTGTTTTTATTAGGTGGTTGGTACATGTTGTTACCTGCTCTGTTATATCAATACAAAGATGGCTGTTATTTTGCGCCGACTTTTTCTAAGATGGCGACATACTCTGCGCCTTGACGATGTCCTTTAATCGATTGTAAAAAAGTGTCGCCAGATGGATTGGTTGCGTTGATATCTTTTCCAGCTTCTAGAAAAAACGTCACAAATGTACCGAAGTTTTCGGCGATCATGCCGCGATAGGCTTTTTCTAATAAATGGAAGTCAGCGTTTTCGGTATCACTGGATTCGTAATCAAAAAATGATTTGATACGTGCATCGTCAAAAAACTCACCTAATACTTTTTCTTTGTCTTTTTTTAGCGCCATTGTTTTGTGCCTTACTTGATTTTAAGTTGAGGAACTTCTGATTAAACCAGTTCGTTTAATTTTTTAATTAATATGTCATTAATCATTTTAGGGTTTGCTTGGCCTTTAGAGGCTTTCATGATTTGTCCTACAAAGTAGCCCAGCATTTTCGGACGTTTTTCAGGATCGGCTTTTTTGTAGTTTTCAATCTGTGCGCCGCTATTAGCGATCACCTCGTCCACCATTGATTCTAGTGCGCCGCTATCCGAGACTTGCTTTAATCCTTTGGCTTCGATAATGGTATCAGCACTGTCGCCTTCGCCAAGCCATAAGCCATCAAATACTTGCTTGGCAATTTTATTGGAAATGCTATTGTCTTTGATTCGCGCTATCACGCCGGCTAGTTGAGTTGGGTTGATAGGGCTTTGCGTGATGGTTTTTTCTTCCGCGTTTAGGCGTGCGCTGACTTCACCCATGATCCAGTTTGCGGATAATTTAGCGTCGTTACATTGCTTAACCGTTGCTTCGAAGTAATTAGCAATATGGGTGTTATCGCTCAGTATTGCCGCATCGTAAGCGGATAAGGCGTACTCATCGACAAAACGTTGGCAGCGGGCGATAGGTAGCTCAGGCATTTGTTGGCGTACGCTATCGATATAAGCATCGTCCAATACAACAGGTAATAAGTCGGGGCAAGGGAAGTAACGATAATCGTTAGCTTCTTCTTTACTGCGCATGGCGCGTGCGGTTTTGGTGTCGGCATTGTATAAGCGCGTTTCCTGACGAATACTGCCACCGTCTTCTAATACGTCGATCTGACGTTCGACTTCTAAGGCGATCGCCTCTTCCATAAACTTAAAGGAATTGAGGTTTTTGGTTTCGGTTCGCGTGCCGAGCTTTTCTTCGCCTTTATGTCGCACAGAAATGTTCACGTCAAAACGCATAGAGCCTTGTGACATTTCACCATCACAAATACCTAATGCGATGACCAGCGAATGTAGTTTTTTCGCAAAGGCGACGGCTTCATCGGAGTTGCTGATATCTGGCTCTGAGACGATTTCGATTAGTGGTGTGCCAGCACGATTTAAATCGATACCTGACATGCCTTGTTCAAAGTCGCCTTCGTGTAATGATTTTCCCGCATCTTCTTCTAAGTGAGCATGGTGAATGCGAATCGCTTTGGTTGAACCGTCGGCCAATGTGATTTCAATTTGACCTGCACCAACAATCGGAGCGTCTAATTGTGTGGTTTGATACCCCTTGGGTAGATCAGGATAAAAATAATTTTTTCTCTCGAATACCGAACGTTGACCAATGTCGGCATCTATTGCCAAACCAAACATAACGGCGTAGCGAAAGGCTTGCTCGTTGGCAACAGGCAAAGTGCCTGGCATGGCAAGGTCGATGGCGCAGGCTTGGGTGTTGGGCGCAGCACCAAATTGTGTGCTGGCGCCAGAGAAGATTTTTGTTTTAGTGGCTAGCTGTACGTGTACTTCTAGGCCGATAACGGTTTCCCATTCCATAATATTATCTCGATCTCGTTATCTATTATTGGTTGCTATTAAGTTTGTTGGAGGCATTGCTAATCGGCGCAGTTTTTTTGTGATGATCTGTGTGTTGTTGAAACTGGTGTGCGACGTTAAGTAATTTTGCTTCCGCAAAATAATTGCCGGTAAGTTGTAAGCCAACGGGTTTGTTATCGCTGCTTAATCCGCAAGGGAGTGAGATTCCACAAAGCCCTGCTAGATTGGTTGGCAGGGTATAAATATCTTCCAAGTACATAGATACCGGATTGGTTGATTTTTCTCCAATACCAAAGGCGGGGTTAGGGACTACTGGACCAGCGATCACATCGACTTGTGTAAAGGCATCGACAAAATCTTGTTTAATTAACCGTCGCACTTGCTGCGCTTTACGATAATACGCATCGTAGTAGCCTGCAGACAATGCGTAAGCGCCCACTAAAATGCGGCGTTTCACTTCATCGCCAAAACCTTCTTCTCGCGAGCGTTTATAGAGATCCATTAAATCTTTCGGATCGTCACAACGATGGCCATAACGCACACCATCGAAACGTGAGAGGTTGGCAGAAGCTTCTGCTGGAGCAATGACATAGTAAGCAGGAATCGCTAAATGGGTATGCGGTAGCGAAATAGGGTGTAGAGTCGCGCCCATTTTTTCATATTCAGCTAAGGCCGCATTAACCAATGTAGCGACGTCGTTATCTAAGCCATCTTGAAAATACTCTTCGGGCACGCCAATACGTAAGCCTTTTATTGAATCGTTTAAGCTGGCTTTATAATCGGACTTTTCTATATCGACTGAGGTTGAGTCCTTGTCATCGAAGCTGGCCATTGCGTTGAGCATAATGGCGGCATCTTCAGCCGTGCGCGCAATCGGCCCTGCTTGGTCTAGGCTCGATGCATAAGCCACCATTCCCCAGCGTGATACGCGACCATAGGTGGGTTTTAATCCGGTTAAGCCACAAAAGCTAGCAGGTTGGCGGATAGAGCCGCCGGTATCGCTACCGGTTGTTGCCACGGCGAGCTGTGCTGCTACTGCGGCTGCGGAGCCGCCTGAAGAACCGCCAGGTACGCAGTCGATGTTCCATGGGTTTTTACTCGCGCCATAAAAGCTGGACTCGTTCGATGAGCCCATCGCAAATTCGTCCATATTGGTTTTGCCCAAACTGACCGCACCGGCATTCGCCAAATTTTCAACAATAGTCGCGTTGTATGGCGGCACGAAATTGCTCAGCATTTTTGATCCGCAGCTAGTGAGTGTGCCTTGTGTGCAGAATAGGTCTTTGTGCGCAATGGGGATGCCGCAAAGATCGCTGGCGTTGCCCTTAGCGAGTGCTTGATCCGCTTGTTGGGCGCTAAGCAATGCTTGCTCGCTACTCACCGTAATATAGCTGTTGAATTGGCTATCAAGTTGTTTGATGCGTTCAAGATAATGTTGAGTAAGTTCAACGCTGGAAAATTCTTTGTTCCGCAAACTCTTCATGAGTTCCGCAATGGTGTAGTGATGCATGGTGTGCTGTTCCTTAAAAAGAATCAGTTTGAGGTGTTGACCTCATTATAAATATGGGTGGTTACAGGGCGTTATTCGATGACTTGAGGAACCAGAAATAGACCAGCTTCTGTTGCTGGGGCATTTGCTTGTAATGCTTGGCGGTTATCAGTTTCGGTGACTTCGTCGGCACGTAATTGCTGCGTCGCATCAAGTGGATGGTACATGGGTTCTACGTCATCGGTACTGGCTTGCTGAAGTTGATCGACGAGGCTCAAAATACTGTTAATGTTATCGGTAACATTGTCTAGTAAATCGTCGTTAATATTGATGCGCGCAAGATGTGCGAGTGCGTTAATGTCGTCGTGCTTCACCGGGTTCTCCACTAGGTTGAATTGGTTTTGAGCAAATGCCATAAAATCAATGCTATAAAATCAGAGTTAAGCCTGTCATTTTAACGTAGTTTTATGGTTTGATCTGCTAAAATAGCGTTTTATTCTGTAAGGGCAAGTAAATAGGTTGCTAATTGGAGCGCTAGCTCATTTCTTAGTTGCTCAAAATGGCTGTCATTGTTACAGTCACGTATTATTTTCTGTTTGTAATGATGGACGTTTTGAAAGCCGCTGGGAATAGGCGCGATTTGCATTCTGGCAGCTGCTTTATGGCAGCTCGGTATCTAGTTAGAGCTAGCCATTTAGATGCTGATAGGTCAGTGTTTTGAGAAAAATCTCTGTAAAATAATAGATAGAATAAAAGCAGATAACATAAAAAATTTAGTTAATAACCGTATTATATAACTCATTATTTCATTAGCCGTCGGCTATATTTAGGTGAAAAGAATCCATGTTTAAAATGAAACGCCTTAGAGGCCTTTTTTCTAACGATCTCTCTATTGATTTGGGCACAGCGAATACGCTAATTTATGTGCGTGAAAAAGGTATTATTCTGAATGAACCCTCTGTTGTTGCTATTCGCACACACAATGGTCAAAAACAAGTGCAGGCTGTGGGTGTCGAAGCAAAACGTATGCTGGGTCGTACGCCGGGAAATATTACCGCTATTCGTCCATTAAAAGATGGCGTGATTGCTGATTTCCAAGTAACCGAAAAAATGTTGCAGCATTTTATGCGAAAAGTGCACGAGAATAGTTGGTTTCAGCCAAGCCCACGAGTACTCGTTTGTGTGCCTTGTTTATCGACAGAGGTAGAAAAGCGCGCGATTCGTGAGTCGGTACTAGGTGCTGGTGCGCGTGAAGTGCGCTTAATTGAAGAGCCACGTGCAGCCGCTATTGGTGCAGGCTTAAAAGTATCTGAGGCCAGTGGCTCGATGGTGGTAGATATTGGTGGCGGTACCACAGAAATTGCGGTGATATCTCTCAATGGTGTTGTCTATTCTGATTCGGTACGTATTGGTGGTGACCGCTTTGATGAGGCGATTGTTAACTATGTACGCCGTCATTACGGTAGTGTGATTGGTGATGCGACAGCGGAACGTATTAAGCAAGAAGTGGGCTGTGCCTATGTGGGCAGTGAATCACGTGACATTGATGTTCGAGGACGTAATTTAGCGGAAGGTGTGCCGCGTAGTTTTACCTTAAGTAGTGGTGAAGTGTTAGAGGCATTGCAGGAATCTTTGGCGGGTATTGTTCAGGCGGTGAAAAGTGCTTTAGAGCAATCACCACCGGAATTAGCATCAGATATTGCGGAAAGTGGTATGGTTCTCACTGGTGGCGGTGCTTTGTTGAGAGATATCGATTTATTGCTTGCGGAAGAAACCGGCTTACCGGTCATTGTTGCAGAAGATCCATTAACGTGTGTGGCTCGTGGTGGTGGCGTGGCAATGGAGTGGATGGATGATCGTACGATGGACTTCTTAGAATTTTAAATCGTCATTGACGATCATTTTTTTGGTAATCCTTGCTTGATAATTATTGCTTGGTTATCGTTGTCAGTTACATCGCTAAAAAACAAAAAGATCTGGCACTGTGTGCTGGATTTTTTGTTTAAGAGCACGGGGGAATTGAGTTATTAAACCGTTATTCAGTAAAGGCCCATCTTACTTTTCCCGACTTCTCGTTCTTATCGTACTGACCCTTGCGCTATTGGGGATTGGACGCTATACCGATTACCTTAAGCCACCAAGACACTATATTAATGTGATCTCGACGCCCTTCTACTGGCTGGGTGATACACCTTCTCGCATCGGATTGTGGTTTGACGAAACCTTTGTTTCGCGTCAGACATTAATGGAAGATAACCAGCGTTTGCAGCAACAAGTATTGCTGCAAGAAGCGCGGTTACAAAAAATGTCGGCGCTAGCCAATGAGGCTAATCGTCTGCGTGGTTTAATGGGGTCCTCTCGGTTATTGGAGGATAAAGTGGTTGTTGCTGAGCTACTAGGCATCTCCCCCGATCCGAAAGTACACAAAGTTATTCTCAATAAGGGTACGCAAGACGGCGTTTATGTAGGGCAAGCCGTGTTAGATGCCTATGGTTTGGTCGGACAAATTGTAGCCACAACGCCTTACACCTCGGACGTTCTTTTTATCACAGATGATTCTCATGCTATCCCCGTTCAGCTTACCCGTAATAATGTACGTACAGTAGTAGAAGGAATCGGCGACTTGTATCAATTGCGTTTGCGTTATGTTCCAAGCTCTATGGATATTGTGGAAGGTGACTTACTGGTGAGTTCGGGTTTAGGCGGTCGCTTTCCTGCAGGCTACCCTGTCGCAACGATTAAGATGATTGATCGTGATCCGGGCAAATCATTTGTCACGGTTTATGCGACACCGACTGCACAGCTCAATCGTAGCCGTTATGTGCTTTTAGTGTTTCCTGCTGGTGATGAGAATAAAGGGGTAAATGAAAGTGTTCAAGAGTTTGATGGAGAGACTCAGCCTTTAGACCCGAATCCAGAGCTCAGTAATAATCAAGTCAATGGAGAGTAGCGGTTGTGCGTTGGTTAATTGCACTATCTATAATATTTGCCGTTCTACTCTCGGTTATTCCAGTGCCTTTCGATTGGCGTATATGGCGTCCAGAATTTGTTGCTTTGTTGGTGGTTTATTGGGCGACTTATTCGCCAGAGCATTTTGGTGTTTTTTCTGCATGGGTATGCGGTATTTTATTAGATGTGGTTAGTTTAGCTACGTTGGGAGAGCACGCATTAGGCTTAATGATTGTCGCTTATATAGCCAATCTGGCCTATCAGCGTATTCGTAGCTATGCCCTGTGGCAGCAGTCAGCATGGACGTTAATATTAATTGGCGTTTACCAACTGTTTACCAATTGGGCTAGCGGTTTAGTGGGTAAAAGTATTGAGACGATTGACTTTTTAGGTGCCGCTGCATTGACGGCATTGTTTTGGCCCTTGTTGGTTGTTGTGTTGAGAAAAATCAAAATACGCTTTCGCTTACCTTGAGTAAATAGTCGATTGAGCAAAAGCTAAACGAGCTATATTTATGCATCCTTTACTGCGTTTGTGTTTACGCTATTTTTCCTACGGGATAATTATCGTTATTATTCTCGCGGCGCTATTATTGCAAAGTGCTCGCTTGACTGCACCGCATCTCACTTCTTTTCTCCCCGCAATAGAATCTTTTATTAGTGATAGGACGCAAACCAATACCACTATAGGTGATATTGACGGGTATTGGTATGGGTTGACTCCACATGTTATTTTACGCGATGTAATGCTTGCCCAAGAGTACCGTCACGACACATTGTCTTCAGAGCCTTTATCTATGGCTATGCCGTTATCGGTGGCTTATGCAGAGTTTAAAGTTGATTTACTATCTAGTTTTTTTCAGTGGCAGTGGGTGTGGGAAAAAATCGCGGTTAGTCACGTTAGCGCAACCATTGTGCAGAGTGATGATTCACTTTGGTCGCTCGCAGGTTTTTCCTTGCCAGTGAGTGGGGATGATGAATGGCAATACCAGAACCCTATCGATATTGTAAGAAATATACCGGATGTAGATATTGAAAACATCTCTATAAAAATAATTTTTTCCAATAAAAAAATCACCAAAATTGACATTCCAAAATTGAATGTTGAAGCGGATAATGCGCAAAGATTTCAACGCTTTTCGGCAGTACTTAATGTGGACGATAGGCCTGTTTTGTCTTTTATATCAGAAGACCAGTCTATTAGTAAGCAAGCTAGTAATGGTGGAGTTGGTCAAAAGGTTGCTCCCTATTCAACAGGTTTTTTGTCTGTCACCGAGTTTCCTCTTCATCTTTTGAGTAACGTGCTTCCTGAACGTTTATCCTCCACCTTGCCTCAGTGGTTTCAGGAAGTGTTGTTGTATGAAAAAACAACTAAACAATCTTATTTGAATGGTGAGTTTTGGTTAGATTTTTCTCATCAGGATCAATTAAGCGTTATTGCGAAAACGACAGCTCAATTAAGTCTGTCTTCTTTGAAAAATAAAAATAAGCCTTTGGCTGTTGATATGTTTGTGCAGAGTACACTGGATAGATATGGCAACTTATCCGTTGCTCTTGATGATGTTGTCATCGACAAGCAAAGGGTTCTATTAAACGACGTAGTGTTTTCAAAAGAGGCTGAAGTGGCTCTTTTGAAAATAAAAAGTGTTAATGTTGAATCGTGGTCGAGTTGGTTGCAGAGTCGACTTTCTTTGCCTGCTCAAGTAAGTGACGCTCTCGCTCAGCTGTCACTTGAAGGTGTGTTTAGTGAAGTTCAGGTAGTGCTGAATGATGAAAGTATTTCGCAGTCGATTGTTTCTGCTAATGTAAAAGGTTTTGCGATTGAGGCGTTTGATAATGTCCCAGGTTTTAAAAATGTTGATGGTTATTTAGAAACGGGTATATCGTCTGGCTTTTTGAATATGTCTTCGCAAAGAATGCAGTTTTTTCCCAGTGTTATTTACGATAATCCATTTGTGTTTGATGAAATATCAGGCCAAGTTGCGTGGCGAATAGATGATGAAAATAATAGCTTGATCGTAAACAGTAATGTGATTGATGGTCAATCTGCATTTGGTGAAGCTGTAGGACAATTTTTATTAGCAATTCCTTTAGAAGAAGGTCATCGCAAAAGTGAGTTTACACTGCACTTAGGTTTGAAAAATAGCGATGCTAGGTATCATCGCGATTTGATACCTAATAAAGTACCTGAAGATATTCGAGCATGGTTAGCATCCAGCTTGCGTAAAGGGCGTGTTGAGCAAGCTGGATTTGTGTATCGCGGAGGTTTTTCTGGCGATGATAACAGCCGTAGCTTTCAGGTTTTTGTCAATGCAAATGAAACTGATTTAGCGTATAGCGATGATTGGCCGATGCTAAGCAATATAGAAGGGCAGGTAGTCGTCGATAATGAGTATATGAGTGTCGCTGCGACGCAGGCTCGTATTTTTAATGAGCCATTAAACGCACTGTCTGTCGTGTGGAGTGGTAATGGCAATGAGCAGTTACATATTCAAACGTCAGCGCGTTTGCCTGCAAAGACGGGATTGCGCTTGCTCACAGAAACAAAACTTCGTAATGGTATTGGGAAGAGTGTTAGTGGGCTTGGCGTAACCGGAAGTGTTGATACCGATATCAATATTCTTGTTTCACCTAAGGAAAGAAATGTTAATGATAAGCAGCTTAATGATTGGCAAAAAATTCGAATTCATTTTTTGGAAAACACAATTATATTGCCAGCGAAATCATTCCCTTCATTAGTGGCGTCGTCACTCCAAGGAGAGATCTACTATTCTAGCGAGAACGGTTTGTCGGCAGACTCTCTGGATATGTCTCTGTTTGGTGAGCAGCTTTCATTGAGTGTTAACACTCTATCGCAGGGAAAATCTGAAAGTCAGCTTAGAATAGATGGTAGAGGTGTTGCCGTTATATCTGATTTGTCTTCTTGGATAAAACGTCCAGAGATGGATTTCCTTTCGGGGCAATTACCTTATCAATTTACACTGAGCACGCCGTTTTCCTTAGAGGATGGGAGTGCTCCAGTTAGCGAAGATGCTTCTATAAGCCTAACGGCGAATTCTACTTTACAGGGATTGGCTATAGACCTACCGGCTCCCTTTGATAAAGATCGATTGTCACAACGAAATATGACGTTAGAGAGTACATTTTCTTCGCTTACGACGAAGCATAGTGTGAAAGTAGATGGCGGTATTGCCTCTAAACTATTGATGACAGATAAGTCTGTGTCTGGTTTTCTTTCAGTTAACAAGTCGTTTAACTCGCCCGTAGAAGATAATGTATTTGCCATCTCTGCCAATGTAAAAAATGTGATATTGGGTGAATGGGTGGCTTTTAGCGATAAACACAATTCATTTGATAAATCCTCCCAATTGACTAAACAAACGGTTAGTCAAGGTACCCCAAAAAATGACGAGATCAATTTTATTTATGATATTGATATTGGCACTTTATCGGTTAAAGACAAACAGTTTAATGACCTAAGTGTTATGGGTGAACGTGCTAATGGTCAGTGGCGCAGTCAATTTAATCATGCTTTGGCGGCAGGTGAGTTGACATTTTATGATGATATTTCTACACCAGTAAATATCGCCTTAGAGTATTTACACTTGACTAAAAAAGAGAGCAAAGATGAAGGTGTTGTGCTTAATGATGATCCCTTAGCGAAAGTTGATTTATCTTGGCTTAAACCTGCTAGCGTATCTATAAAGCAATTAACGTATGATAAAAGTGAATTTGGCCAATGGCGGCTTAGATTGAATCCGTTGGGTGAAGGAATTCAAATTCGTGATATTCATGCGACATTTAGTGGGGTGACGCTAAGTGGTCAAGAGGGTGGTGGGGCGGAACTGTTTTGGCGTGCTCAAGGTGCCTACAGTGACGTATTCAGTTCTTCAGGCGAAACTCAGTTCGCAGGCAAGCTTCAAGGGGCTGGAGTTCAGGAATTATTTAAAATATGGGGAGGCGAACCAGTTTTAACGAGTAAACAGACATCGATAACAGGTGATTTTTCTTGGCTAGGTTCCCCTGCGGCTTTTTCTATCGAAGCGATGCGTGGTAGTTTGGCTGTTCAATTAAGTGATGGGGTGTTTGTTCAAAATACTGGTGCGGCTAGCTCTGGTATTTTAAAGTTATTAGGTTTGTTTAATTTCAATACCTGGGCACGCCGCTTGCAACTTGATTTTTCCGATTTTTATAAGAAAGGTGTCGCATATGATACGTTGAATACACGCTTTCTTTTTGATGAAGGCAATATTTATTTTCAGCAGCCATTGGTGGTTAAAGCACCTTCGAGTGAGTTTACTATGGCCGGAGCGATTGATTATCTTAATGAAGATATTGATGCTGTGTTGGTGACGACCTTGCCTGTAGGTGGTAATTTAACTTTTGCGACAGCTCTGGTTGCCGGCTTGCCAACAGCGGTTGGCGTATTTATTTTTAATAAGGTGTTTAAGTCGCAGGTTGATAAAGTGTCTAGTTTAACCTACGGCGTTAAAGGAAACTGGAACGATCCAGAGGTAAAACTCATTAATCTTTTTGACAATAAGCTCATTTATGATGAGTCTATCGGCCCATCTGCTTTCGAAGTGAAAGAGCAAGGTATTAACTAGCAGCGCAGGGTGAATTATTGCCCTGCTTATTTTTTATGGACTGGTTAATTTAGTGATGATCGGCAATATGTGTTCTAAGTAAAGTAAAGAGTTGTTTTTTATATTTTTTTGGGGCGTCTGTATTGCCGCCTTCTTTTACTGCTTTTTCCAGCTGTTTCTTTTCCTTTATTGCGTTGCGTGTGATCTGTGCGAGCTTTTGTCGGTCGCTAGTTTCATATTGTGAAATGAACTCGCTGAGTGCGCTCGTTTCTTCGCTGAGTAATCGGTCTCGCCACTGCTCAGCTTTTTTAGATACTTTATCGTATAAGTTATCTTTTTGTTCTAGTTCATCTAATGCGGCTTGGATACTTTCATAGTCACTTTTGCGAATTTGTTTCGCGATAAAAGATAGTTGTCTTTTAAGCGCATTTCCTACACTAATTTTTTTGGCTACGTTTAATGCGTCCAAAACCTCATTGCTCAGAGGTATGGTGCTGAGTTGTTTGTTACTAAGCGCGAGTAATGCTTTGCCTAAATCGGCATAGACTTGCATGGATTTTTTTTGTTCGGTTCGGCTAAGAATATAATCGTCTTCGGATTCAGTATCGTGGTGCATTGAGGGAGTAGCCTTTTCTAAGGTTTTTGTGAGTATTATGGGTCTTTATAAGTAAAAGAGAGTGGCCAGGCCAAGAAACGACATAAAGCCAACGACATCGGTTAGGGTGGTAAGTGCAACACCGGCGGATAGTGCGGGGTCTGCTCCAATTTTTTGTAATATAGCAGGCAGTAATGTTCCTCCTACGGCTGCGGTGACTAAATTAATAACGGTAGCTGCAGCAATAATAAAAGCCATAGTGATATCATCAAACCACCACGAAGTAATTAAGCCCAACAGGCTTGCCCACAAGAGCCCGTTCAATAATCCAGACCATATCTCTCGCTTAAGTAGCCATTCTTGGTTTGTCGGGCCAATTTTCCCTAGTGCCATACCGCGAATAACAACAGTGAGTGTTTGACTCCCTGCAACACCTCCCATGCTGGCGACGATAGGCATGAGTACCGCTAAAGCCACTACTTTATCTATAGTATCTTGAAATATATTGATAACGGATGACGCAAGAATAGCTGTGAGTAAGTTAATGCCTAGCCAAATAGCACGCCTAGGGGTTGTGCGCATAAGGGGAGCGAATGTATCTTCATCTTCATCTAAACCGGCTAGGCTCATTAACGAATGATCGGCATCTTCGATAATGACATCAACCACATCATCAATAGTGACACGGCCAACTATTTTGCCTTCGTCATCGACTACCGCTGCAGATATCCAGTCATTTTGCTCGAACAGTTTAGCGACTTGGCTATCTTCCATACCTATGGGGAGTGCTTCAAGATCTGTACGCATAATTTCACGCACGCTGATATTGGGATCGGAGGTTAATAGTTTGCTCATTGATAATGTACCTAAAAATACATCATCTTGATTAACGACAAATAATTGATCGGTGGAGTTAGGAATTTCGCTGTGTCGTCTTAGGTAGCGTATAACAACATCTAAGGTGAAGCGTGGTCTCACGGTGATGATGTCGGTGTCCATCAATCCGCCAGCCGTATCTTCTTCATAAGATAAGACGGTTTCTACTCGTGACCGATTTTGTTCGGTCATGGCTTCAAGCACTTCTAGAATAATGCGATCTGGGAGTTGCTGTAATATATCAGCAACATCATCTACATCAAGGTCTTCGGTAATATCCGCGACCTCTTGAGTGTTCATGGTTTTTAATATTTGGCCAGTTAAATCATCGGATATTTCTTGTAGCACTTCACCGCGAACATCGTCATCCACCATAGACCATAGTACTTTACGAGTAGGTGGCGGTGAAGATTCTAATAGGCGTGAAATATCGACAGGCTTAAGCCCGTTAAGCATCCGTTTTACTGAACGCATTTCGCCATTATTTTCTAATACATCAGACACAAGGCTAAGGTGTTTCTGCGTATTATTAATATTATTTTCTTCTATGCTGGGCATGGCGTTTTATATTTATTCCGCTTCGTCAAAACGATTATTGATTAATGCCGATATGGCTTCCATTGCTTCGGCCTCGTCATGTCCATTAGTTATTATCTCAATCTCCGTTCCTTTGCTCGCAGCAAGTAGCATCAGTGACATAACGCTTTTGCAATCCACTGTTTTGCTATTGGCTATCAGTTCAGTGGTACAAGAAAAGCGTGTCGATACCCCCGTTAACTTAGCGGCTGCTCTAGCGTGCAAGCCGAGCTTATTTATAATGGTCAGTGGCTGTTTAATCATGGTGAGTGAGCTCTCTATGCCGACGCTGTATGTTTGTTGAAATATCAATGGTATTAAAGTGCTGGCTCAGACGCTCAGATAAGTAAACCGAGCGGTGTTGCCCGCCTGTGCAGCCAATAGCAATGGTGATATAGCTGCGATTATTTTCTTGATACCGTGGCAGCCAGCGTGTTAAAAATTGTTGGATATCTTGGAACATTTCTTCAACTGGTACTTGTTGATCTAGGAATTGCGCAACGGCAAGGTCTTTGCCAGTGAGGGCGCGTAACTCTGGTTTCCAGTGAGGATTGGGTAAGCAGCGTACATCAAATACTAGGTCTGCATCCTTGGGTATGCCGTATTTAAAACCAAAAGATAAGAACATAATGGCTGCGCTATCGCTGCTGCCGTCGATGAAGCGTCGTTTGACGAAATCTCTTAAGTCGTGGTATTTCATATCACTGGTGTCGATAGTGATGTCTGCGACGTCTAATACTGGGCGTAATAAACGTCGCTCTTCGACAATAGCTTCTTGTAAATCGGTTTCATTATTACTTAGGGGGTGTTTACGTCGAGTTTCACTAAACCGTTGGATGAGTACATCTTCATTTGCATCTAGAAAAAGAATTTGGTGGTTCAATTTGGCGATGGCGCTATGCGCTAATATGGTGGGTAGCTGTTCTAGGTCGTTACAGTGGTTTCGTGCATCTATGCTGATAGCGTAGCGAACGTTATCCGTATCTGAATCATCTATGGCTGCGCTGTCCATAACGCTATGCTCGGCAAATGTTGGGAGTAATGACACAGGTAGGTTGTCAATGCAGATAAAGCCAATATCTTCTAGCACGTGAAGAGCAGTACTTTTTCCTGATCCAGAGCTACCACTGATAATAACTAGTTGCATATTCGCCTCGTGTTTTATTGTAGTAAGATCACTTATTTTACTTCTAGACTGTTATTCTACTTCTAGGCTATCTCTTGCATACATCATCACATATATCACTTAAATTTATCGCTGATACTACTTTAGCAAATGTTAAGAAATCGCTTGTAGTAATGCTTGAGAGCTTTGAGCCTGTCTTACGTTATTCAGTATCGTTTCATCAGAAAAGGTTTCGGCGATAGTTGCTAAGGTTTTGAGGTGGTTTTCGTTAGCATCCTCAGGAACAATGAGCACAAAAATCACATCTACTTTTTCATTATCGATGGCATCAAAGTCTATTCCGTTCGCTAAAGTGATTAGCATTGCAGTAATTTCTTTACAGTCCGCCATACGACAGTGTGGTATAGCTATCCCATTACCAATACCCGTTGAGCCGAGCTTTTCTCTGGAAACTAATGCACTAAAAATGGTGCTGTCACTTAAGTAAGGGAAAGCACTATGAATATGTTCGGAGATGTCTTCTAAAATACGTTTTTTGCTAGTGCTTTCTTGGTTGCAAAGTACGGTCGACGGTGACAAAAGTGAGGCTATTTCCATAATTTAATTTGTTTATATAGTAAAAGTAGTGGTAAAAGTTCTTTGTACGTGATGCTGCATTTTACAGTGATTGAGCTATTCATAGTAGGTCTAAATCGTAGCGTCGTATTTAGAGCCTTTTATTAATAGTCTTTATAGTTGAGTCACGTAGTAGAGATAATGTAGTAGAGCTAATAAGCAAGCCTATAATAATATGTTTATACGATTTTACACCAACTGTTTGCGCTCGTTGGATGGCGGTATTGACATCGACTCGCGATATTTTGCAATAGTACGCCGAGCCACTTTAATACCTTGATCTGCGAGCAAGGTGGTAATCTTGCTATCACTGAGTGGTTTGGCAATGTTTTCTGCTGCAATAAGTTTCTTGATGATTGCTCTAATGGCCGTTGATGAACATTCGCCGCCGCTATCTGTGTTGACGTGGCTGGAGAAAAAATACTTCAGTTCAAAAATGCCTTTTGGGGTATGCATATATTTATTTGTTGTTACACGAGAAATCGTAGACTCATGCATTTCAACAATGTCGGCGATATCATGAAGTACTAAAGGCTTCATCGCTTCTTCCCCAAAGTCTAAAAAGCCACGCTGTTTTTCGACAATCGCAGTGGACACTTTTAATAGCGTTTCATTGCGACTTTGTAAGCTTTTTAAAAACCACTTTGCTTCTTGTAGATTGTCTTTTAGGTAAGTGTTGTCGCTACTAGAGTCTGCACGTTTGACTAAATTGGCATATTGATCGTTGATGCGAATTTTAGGGGCGATATCGGGGTTGAGCTCAACCAGCCAGTGTCCTTCATGTTTACTAACAAATACATCGGGAACAACATATTGCGTATCACTGCTACCAATATCGTCACCTGGCCGGGGGTTGATGCTTTGTATTAAGCTAATGGCCTGTTTTAACTCTGGTTCTTTTATGCGCAATTTTCGCATAATCGTTTTGTAGTCTCTTGTGCCGAGTAGGGCTAGATAGTCTTTTGCTATTTGTTTAGCGGTATCTAAACCCGGTATTACGCTGTCGGCTCCATGGCTCGATTGTATTTGTTGGGCCAGTTGGTTGAGTTGAATCAATATGCATTCACTTAGATCTTGGCTGGCAACACCTGGTGGATCGAATTGTTGCAGTCGATGTAATACGGCATAGACTTCGTCTTCTTCGACATCGTCGAGAGATTCCTGTAAGCCCGTCAGTAAATCGGTAATACCGGATGACAGCATGCCAGATGGCTGAATATCATCAATGATGGTTAAGGCGATTGAGTGGTCTTTATCGGAAAAAGTGGTAAGGTTTAGTTGCCACATTAGGTGGTCTTGTAAGCTTTCTGAACTCCCCCGCTGTGTTTCAAATAGGTTGTCGTCATTGGCCTGTGATGGAGCGCTGCTCGTTGGTTGGTATACGTCATCCCAGCTGGTATCTACGGGTAGCTCTTCGGGAATGTCTTGCGACCATTCGCTATCAGTTTGCTCATGCTCGGGCTTGTTATCTCTCTCTAGTTCTGCCGAGTTCGATATGTCGCTATCGCTAGTGTTTGGCTTTTCTGTTTGGGAGTTAACTTGTGTTTCTGCAGAATCACCAGTGTTCGCTTTAATGGATTCTTCCGCAATCTCTAGCATTGGATTGCTATCAAGTGCTTCTTGTATTTCGTTTTGTAGATCTAGAGTAGAGAGTTGTAGTAAGCGAATGGCTTGCTGCAACTGTGGAGTCATGGTGAGGCTTTGCCCCATTTTAAGCTGTAGTGATTGTTTCATGCGGCCAACTATCTCGCTACTGTCTGAGTGACGCCTGTGCAACGCATATTATATGCGTTACTCGTTACTATCGTTTGTAATCATAATTCTAGTCAGTCATTGTACTATAAGCAAGACACTCTATAAGCAAGACTTATGCCTTTATGTGCGGTTTTGCTCGTTTGTTAATCAATGGTGAATGTGGGTGGTATAGAATGGATGGTTTTTAAGTAATAAGCGTGATGTTGAAATTGCTGAAATATATACGCTTATCGCTTTTACAGAGTAAAGTTATTTCCTAGATAAACATCTTTCACCTGTTTGTTTTGTAGTACTTCATCTGCGCTACCTTGCGCGATAATATGCCCTTCACTGACGATGTAGGCTTTCTCACAAATAGTCAGTGTCTCTCTTACGTTATGATCGGTAATGAGTACGCCAATACCCCGCTGTTGCAGATGAGTAATAATTTGCTTGATGTCATTGACAGAAATGGGGTCGACGCCAGCGAAAGGTTCATCTAATAGAATGAATTTTGGTTCTGTTGCTAGTGCTCGTGCAATTTCAACGCGTCGTCTCTCTCCGCCAGACAATGCCATCCCTAAAGAATCTCGGATATGTGTGATATTAAATTCTTGTAGCAGGGTTTCTAATTTTTCTAGGCGCTGAGCGCGGTTAAGTTCTTCTCGTGTTTCCAGAATGGCCAAAATATTATCGCTAACGGTCAATTTTCGAAATACGGACGCTTCTTGAGGTAGATAGCCGATGCCGGCTCTGGCTCTGCCGTGCATCGGCAAATGGCTTATGTCGTCTTCATCAATACTAATAGTGCCTTTATCGGCAGGTACTAAGCCGGCGATCATATAGAAACATGTGGTTTTACCGGCACCGTTGGGCCCAAGTAGTCCTACAATCTGTCCGCTATTCACTGAGATTGAAACGTCGATCACCACGGGACGCTTTTTATAGCTTTTTGCTAAGTGGGCTGCGTGTAATGTAGGCATAGGGTAGGGGGTTCTTATTTGAGTCAGTGAGGTAAGTTGGTTTGCTTAATGTATTTGTTGATAGAGGCTATACGGTTTAGGTGTTTTATTTGGACGGAGGTATAACCATGATGACACGACCATCCGAGTCGCCAGCGTTCACTACTGTTGATTTCATATCATAAGTGATTTTGTTGCTATCGGTAATGCGGCCGTCTTGTTCAAGTCGTGCGCTTTCTAACAGTAATAATGTTTCTGAGTTAATATCGTACTCAATGGTTTCGCCGTTAGCAATCATGTCAGTGCCTTCTGGCTGTGGGCGTTGCTTGAATTTGGCGGGTTGATTCTTGGAGCCTTTTGCGATCATCTTGCTTACCGTGCCAGCCTCGTCGTAAATAGCGACTTCATCACCAGTAATACGAATGGAGCCTTGTGTAATAACGACGTTGCCTTCGTAGATAGTCAGTCCTTGGTTGCCATTTTTACGTGCTTTATCGGCGCTCACATTGATAGGCTGTTCCTTGTCGCTCGGGAGTGCGGAAGCAGGGTTAGACAGAAAAAATAAGCTGCTTATTAGGATTGTCATTAAAAGGGTATAGCGGTAGCTGGTGTAACTAGCGGGGTTCATAGCGACTCCTAACATTTGATAATAACTCCACGGTATTTGTGTCGAGTGATAACGTTAATCCTGTTGATGTTGTCACACTGGTAGCGTCTTTTATAATAACAGGTTTGTCCGTTTCCGCGTATTGTAGATTGGGTTTGATTAAGAGCTCTTCTGAGTTGATGGTTGTTGGTATTTCATTACTTGAATGCGGCTGCTGAATGAGTAAGACATTACCACTGAGTAGCACTTCCTCGTCATTGTTAATGCTTTTGGCTATCTCTGATGATGCACGCCAAGCAATGCTGTTATTGTTGGGGGCGTTATTGTTAATGAGTTTTTTGGTGCTAGAGTCTTTGCTTGTCGGGTCGTTGGCATTAGTATCATCATAAAAAGCGAACTTAGGTTCGGTAAGAAGAGTGTAGCTTTCTGGCCTATTGTCTTTGGGTTCATAATAGTTTGAGCGTTTAGATATGACGGTATGAGATAGTTTGCCCTGTGCATTATATTGTGATGTTTTTGAATGGGTAAGAAATGCATCTGGATATTGCTGTACGGAAGTGGTGGCATCGGCTAGATCTTTTAATATGGCAGGTGGTGATTGCCATAAAACAGCGCTAAGTATAACTACAAGGGCAATAATGGAGAGGCTGTGCCATTTACTCATGTGATTGCGCTTCTCTTATTGTTATTTTTGTTTCGTTGTTTTTCATGATTATGCGTTGCCCTTGTCGGCGCCAGATTTATAGATAGTCTTGTAATGCGTGATCAAAAGAGTTTTGTGCATGCATTAACATATCGCAGGCTTCGCGTACTGCGCCCTCGCCACCATTACGCTGGCTGCACCAATGACTTTGTTGTTTAACAATGTGGTGAGCATTGTTGGTGGATAGACCTAGTCCTACACGACGTATCAGGGGTAGGTCAGGATAATCATCCCCCATATGGGCAACTTGCGAGTATTCCAGTGGGCTTTTTGCCAGAAGTTCATCTAGTGCGTTGAGTTTATCTTCTCGCCCTTGAATAAGATGTTTGATCCCTAGGCTTTCTGAGCGTTTGGCAACAATATGGCTGGTTCTACCGGTAATAATGGCGACCTCTACTCCCGCTTTTTGGAGCATTTTAATGCCGTGGCCGTCTAGTGAGTGGAATGCTTTTATTTCTTCTCCACTATTGGAAAAATACAACTTGCCGTCCGATAAAACACCATCCACATCTAATACGAGTAAGCGAATATTTTTAGCTTTAGCAAGGATCTCATTTTCGATGTTGTCAAAAGGCGATATATGGTCTGTTGCAGCTATCGTTGAGTTCGGCATTTATAGTATTCCTTATAGTATCCCTGAGCGTAAAATGTCGTGTAAATGAACGACGCCCACCGCTCTCTGTTGAGAGTCGCTGATAACGAGAGAGGTGATCGACTTTTCCTCCATGATACCTAGCGCTTCTGCGGCCAGTGTATTCTCTCCGATAGTATTGGGTGATGTATTCATAATATCTTGTATTTGAATCACTCGAATATCTAAGCCTTGGTCGATTGTTCGCCGCAAGTCACCATCGGTAAATATACCCATAAGTCGCTTTTCATCGTCAACGATTGTCGTCATCCCCAGTCCCTTTTGTGTCATTTCTAACAAGGCTTGGCTTAATGAGGCCTGAAGAGAAACGCTAGGGATTTTGTCACCGGTATGCATCACGTCAGATACTTTGAGCAACAATCGTTTGCCTAGTGCGCCACCGGGGTGTGAAAAAGCAAAGTCTTCAGCGCTAAAACCTTTTGCTTCCAGTAACGCGACAGCTAGAGCATCACCCATTACAAGTGTTACGGTGGTGCTAGATGTCGGTGCGAGATCAAGAGGGCAAGCCTCGCATGTCACGCTGACGTCTAAGTTGACATCAGCAGCTATAGCTAGTGATGATGTTGTGTTGCCGGTCATGCTGATTAATGGAGTCTTCAGGCGATGCAATAATGGAATAAGTGCAATGATCTCAGCAGAGTTGCCGGAATTGGAGATGGCAATGACAGCATCATTGGTGCTTATCATGCCTAAGTCGCCATGGCTGGCTTCGCCGGGGTGTATGAAAAAAGCGGGCGTACCAGTACTGGCTAATGTGGCCGCAATTTTTTTCCCGATATGTCCAGATTTACCCATGCCGGTCACGACCACTTTCCCTTTGCACTGCTTGATTAGCTCGCAGGCGTCATGAAACGTTTGGTCAATACGCGCACTTAGGTCAGCAATCGCTTCCAGCTCCATTTGTACCGTACGTTTGCCGATGGCAATATGATCCATTTTTTTTACTTGTGGTGTCGGTGCTGTGTTCATAACGGCTCTGTTTTTGTTCTGTTTTTGTGCGGGCTATTAAAAATATGTTCGGTAGCTTTTTATGCCTATGCTCTGTTGTGTAATCAACGTTTGCTCTTAAATAAGCAGTGTGTAATATCCGGCGTAAAGTATCAATAGTAGTACTCCTGATATCTTGCCTAGCGTTGGGTTTTTATTAATACATAATGTCCACAGCATCATTGCGCATAGTGCCAGTGTTAGGGCGATCATGGATAAGTAATCGCGATAGAAAACATCTTGTGTCATGGCTAGTGGCTGGATGATTGCAGGAATCCCCGCCACTAATAAAAGGTTGAAAATATTAGAGCCGATGACATTACCAATAGCAATATCATAGTGGCCTTTTAGTGCGCTCATTACTGATGCCGCTAGCTCAGGTAAGCTAGTACCTATGGCAACTACTGTTAGCCCTATGACCAGTGGGCTGATGCCAAAGCTTTCGGCTACGGTCGTTGCTCCCCATACTAATATTTCCGCGCTAGTAATGAGTAGTGCTAGTCCTATCACGAACCAAATGGCCGCGCTGAACATTGCCATGTTGGCAACTTCATCCTCATCTTCGGGGTGTTGTTTTTTGTTATAAATAAACCAAGCTAGCAATGGAATCATCAGCGAAACGAGTAATATACCCTCTATGCGACTCATTTCACCGTTGTATAGGAACCACCCTGCAATGCCCATTACCGCTAACATGATAGGGACTTCTTGCTGCAGTGTTGATTGTTTAAAGGTGAGTGGGGCTAGCAGTGTTGTAATACCTAATACCATACCTATATTAGCGAGGTTTGAGCCTATCGCGTTACCAATTGCAATTTCACCCGCTCCTCTTAATGAAGCACTAATAGAAACGACTATTTCTGGTGCTGATGTGCCAAAAGCGACAACGGTTAAGCCGATGAGTAATTTGGGAACACCAAAATTATTGGCGATAGCGGCACTCCCATCAATGAAGCGGTCTGCGCTCCACATGAGACCAATAAATCCGGCGATAATTGCAAGCCAAGGCAGTAAGGGTAAAAGCTGTGTCATGAGTGAGCCATTGTGTGAACTAGAATGATATCGTTAGTGGGAGCGATGAGATAATTGCTGCGAAAGGGGCGAGCGAGTAGTTGGCTTCTTTTAAAAAACGATCTATACCCAGTCGCTAAAAAATAATAATGCGTTATCTGTTATCGAATAAGGCTGCAAATGGTATAGTGTGCGGCTCTAAATGTCAGCAATTATTCAGTCTGCAGCGATAAACTGTATTGTTTATTATAAAGTGATCAAACAATGCCTAATAGATGTGTAATGAATACATAGTACAAATACGGTGCAAATATAGTGCAAATACAAAATGGGAGAGCACTTATGGGATTTAATATTTCAAAATATTCGAAGGTAGTTTTTTTAAATATGTTCTTTTTTATGGCGAAGTTTTTCGCTTTTTCTAGTTTCTTGCTGGCGTTCCACAGTCATGCGACCTCATTAGATTCTAAGCCTCACCAGTTGGTACAAGAAACAACCGACCGTGTTGTGGCTTTGTTAAAAGCGGGCGTTGATCCGACGGATACTGAAAAATTCATTACCGAAGTATCAGCGATTCTAGATCCCGTAGTGGCATTCGACTACATTGCTCGTGGTGTTCTGGGGCGCTATGGCAAGGACTTAACAGAGGCGGAGCAGTTGAGCTTTGCTGGTTCCTTTAAAAAGGGCTTAGTCAATACTTATGGCAAAGGCCTCTCGGGCTTTCAGGATCTTGATATAAAAATCAAAGAGCCTAGTGAAGTGCTAACCGATGATGTGCGTAGAACGACAGTGGTTCAGGAAATTACCACTGGCTCTGGTGTGACTAAAGTATCTTATACCATGGCGAAAAACCGCCAGAATCAGTGGAAAATGATTAATCTTGTGTTGAACGGAATTAATTTTGGGCAAACTTTTCGTGGACAATTTGCCGCCGCAGTTGAGAAAAATGGCGGTGATGTTCAAAAAACAATTCAAGAGTGGGAAAAAGGTGTGTTGTAGCATTTAGGGCGTCGTCGCTATGAGTTTTTATGATGGTGAATCTTCATCTTTTTAAGTGCATCTTAAGTGCATAGCTTGGTGATTTTGATTACACTGCCACTTTTCTATCTTGTTAAATATATTACCTTACCTAATTGAGTCGTATTTATGGAATCTGAAGTTATTAAATCATTGTTGGCAGAATATTTTGTCGGTGCGGTGATTGGGGTTACCGTTGAAGGTAGTCATGTTTCACTACATATTGTTAGTGATGTTTTTGATGGGCTTAATACCCTGAAAAGACAACAAAAAGTTTACGCGGTATTGTCAGAGCATATTGCGAGTGGAGATATTCACGCGGTTAATATGAAGACCTTAACCCTACAAGAAGCCAACGGCTAGATAAAGAGTAATTATTACCCATGGATAAATTAATTATTAAGGGCGGCGGCCCATTGAGCGGTGAGATTCGAATTTCCGGCTCAAAAAACTCTGCTCTCCCTATTCTTGCCGCTACTATTTTGGCTGATTCGCCTATTCAAATAGGTAATTTACCTCATTTGAACGATGTCACTACGATGCTGGCTTTGCTGCGTAGCATGGGATTGGCGATCACTTTAAATGAAAAAATGACCGTCGAAATTGACGCGAATACGATTAAAGAATATACGGCGCCCTATGAATTAGTGAAAACAATGAGAGCGTCTATCTTAGTGTTGGGGCCGATGTTGGCTCGCTATGGTGAAGCGAACGTATCTTTTCCCGGTGGCTGTGCGATTGGTAGCCGCCCGGTTGATATCCATTTACGTGGCTTAGAAGCGATGGGCGCAATCATTGAGGTTGATGAGGGTTATATTCGTGCTAGAAGTAACGGTCGTTTAAAAGGCGCTAGTATATTTATGGATACCGTCACTGTTGGTGGTACGGAGAATTTGCTCATGGCTGCTGTGTTGGCGGAAGGCCGTACGACATTGCAGAATGCCGCTCGTGAACCCGAAATTGTTGACTTGGCGAACTGTCTGGTTGCGATGGGTGCAAAGATAGAAGGTATAGGCACGGATACGCTCATTGTCGATGGCGTTGAAAGTCTGCACGGTTGCCATTATAAGGTGATGCCTGATCGGATCGAGACAGGTACTTTTTTAGCGGCTGCTGCCGCTACCCGTGGTCGTGTTAAGTTGAAAGATACTTCTCCTGGTTTATTGGAGGCGGTATTGGTTAAATTGGAAGAGGCGGGTGCAGTGATCACCAGTGGTGATGATTGGATAGCCCTCGATATGGAAGGTCGTCGCCCTAAAGCGGTGAGTCTAAAGACTGCCCCATATCCTGCCTTTCCTACGGATATGCAAGCGCAGTTTACAGCGATGAACGCAGTGGCTGAGGGCACCGGAACAGTGGTTGAAACTATATTTGAAAACCGCTTGATTCAAATTCACGAGCTAAACCGTATGGGCGCTAAAATTACTCTTGAGGGTAATACTGCGGTTGTGACGGGTGTTGAGCGATTAAATGCAGCGCCAGTAATGGCAACTGATTTGCGTGCGTCGGCTAGCTTAGTGATTGCCGCGTTAGTCGCTGACGGAGATACTGTTGTTGACCGTATCTATCATATTGATCGTGGTTATGAGTGTATCGAAGAAAAATTACAGATGTTGGGTGTCAATATTCGTCGAGTTCCAGGCTGATTACCCCCTGTCGCCGTAAAATAGTGGTAGTAAATGGCACGCAGTCATGCAGTAAAGTTACTGGAATAACATCATTTAGGTTGTGTTTAGGCGCAATCTAGTTTGGCTAGATGCAAAATAATATAGCCTAGAAAGTTTATCGTTAAAGAGTTCATTATGTCCCAATTAACCATCGCATTAACCAAAGGCAGGATCTTGGAAGAGACCTTGCCGTTACTTGCTCAGGCCGGCATTGTGCCCGCTGAGGATATAAAAAAAAGTCGTAAGCTGGCATTCGATACTAATATGCCTAATGTACGTTTATTGGTGCTTCGTGGTAGTGATGTGCCTACTTATGTGCAGTTTGGTGCTGCAGATATGGGGGTGGCTGGTAAAGATACGCTATTGGAGCATGGGGGTGACGGCCTGTACTCCCTTGTCGATCTCGGTATTGCTCGCTGTAAATTGATGACGGCGGGTATTAAAGGTTCGGCAGAGAAAACGGGTCGAATTAAAGTCGCTACAAAATATGTCAATGTGGCTAGACAGTTTTATGCAGAGCAAGGTCGCCAAGCTGACTTTATAAAGTTATATGGCGCGATGGAGTTGGCGCCTATTATGGGTCTAGCTGACGAAATCGTCGATATTGTTGATACAGGTAATACCTTGCGGGCGAATGGCTTAGAAGCGCGTATCGAAATCGCTGATATTAGCTCTCGACTGATTGCCAATAAAGCTTCCATGAAAATGAAGCATGCTCTGATGCAGTCTGTTATCACTGCTGTTGCTGATGCGGTTGATTCTTAGGTTTATCATTATTAGGTTCTATCATTATTAGGTTCTATCATTAATAGGCATATCATTAATGCATATAAAGATGCATATAAAATACAGCTATGATAATTCGAAAACTATCGACTCATTCCCCCAATTTCTCCCAGCAGCTTGATGATTTGCTCGCGTGGTCGTCAGTGTCTGACCCAAAGGTAGCTGCAACTGTTGAGGATATATTGTGTGGTGTGCGTAAACGCGGTGATGAGGCGGTTATTGAATACACCAATCAGTTTGATAGACGAAAAATAGCTTCTATAGATGAGTTATTAGTTT
Organism: gamma proteobacterium IMCC1989; assembly: GCA_000209515.2. Taxonomy (GTDB): domain Bacteria; phylum Pseudomonadota; class Gammaproteobacteria; order Pseudomonadales; family Cellvibrionaceae; genus Endobugula. The sequence goes on along the minus strand of AEVK01000015.1, from coordinate 19,183 downwards.
CTCCGTCTGAATTACAGGAAGCATTAAATAGCTTACCTATGGAGCAGCGCCAAGCATTAGAAGTGTCTGCAGAGCGCGTACGTCACTATCATACCCATCAAGTACAGTCGTCATGGGAATTTACCGAGGGTGACGGTACTGTTTTGGGGCAGAAAATTACACCAATGGATCGTGTGGGGCTGTATGTTCCCGGTGGTAAAGCTTCTTATCCATCATCGGTATTGATGAATGCTATTCCTGCTAAGGTAGCGGGTGTCGAAGAAATTATTATGGTGGTGCCTGCGCCGGGTGGCGATCTCAATCCTATGGTATTGGCTGCCGCCGCGATTGCGGGTGTCGATAAGGTTTACACTATGGGTGGCGCGCAAGCCGTGGCAGCGCTGGCTTATGGTACGGAGTCTATTGCTAAGGTCGATAAAATTGTTGGTCCGGGCAATATTTATGTGGCGACAGCAAAGCGCGCAGTGTTTGGTGAAGTGGCGATTGATATGATTGCTGGCCCATCAGAAATATTAGTGGTTTGTGATGGTGATACTAACCCCGATTGGGTGGCGATGGATCTCTTTTCTCAAGCAGAGCATGATGAGCAAGCGCAGGCGATATTGATTAGTGATGATGCTGAGTTTATTGAGCGTGTTGAGCAGAGTATTGAAAGTTTGCTGCCTACCTTGGCGCGTTCGGATATTGCCGCCGTGTCACTCAAAAATCGGGGTGCTTTGATTAAAGCAGATGATAAAGCGCAAGTGATCGACTTGATTAATCGTATTGCGCCAGAGCATTTAGAGTTGTCCGTTGAGGATCCAGAGTCTTATCTAGATGATATTCGTCATGCTGGGGCCATTTTTATGGGGCGTCATACTTCGGAAGCGCTAGGTGATTATTGTGCTGGGCCAAATCATGTGTTGCCAACATCTGGCACCGCTCGTTTCTCTTCTCCTTTAGGTGTGTATGATTTTCAAAAACGCAGTTCGATTATTTATTGCTCGCCTGAAGGGGCAAGTAAACTAGGTAAAGTGGCTTCTGTGTTAGCTCGGGGTGAGTCGTTGGAAGCGCATGCGAGATCCGCGGAATATCGAATTGTGGATAGTGATTGATCGCGTTTTTTCGGGGTCGACCAACAAGGTGGTTTTTGGGTCTGAAAGTTTTGTTGGTCTAAAGATTTTTGGGGCGGATGCCTACTGTCGCTTTTAGCTTTTGTGTCTGATTGTTTCTCGATATAGTGATTTGTACGTCATCATTTGGCCGCACATTTGCGATCAAATTCATTCCTTCTCGGCCATTAACAATAGGTTGTTGGTTGATGTGAGTGATGATGTCATCGACTTTAATGCCTGCTTTATCCGCAGGCCCATTAGGGTAGATGCTGGTAATCATCACCCCGCTGCTATTTTGTAAGTTGTAAGTTCTTATAATATTATCGTCGAGTGTGCGAGCCTCTATACCTAGCCAGCCTCGAATAGCTTGTCCCGAAGTAATAATGTCGCTCATTACGTTGACGGCGATGTCCGCAGGAATGGCAAAGCCTATACCCACGCCAGAGCCTGATGACTTGTTGTTGAGTATGGCTGTATTAATTCCGAGTAATTTTCCATGAGCATCGATGAGCGCGCCCCCAGAGTTTCCTGGGTTAATGGCAGCATCTGTTTGTAAAAAGTTTTCATATACATTAATGCCTAGGCCGTGTCGGCCAGTGGCTGAAATAATGCCTTGTGTCACAGTCTGTCCTACACTAAACGGATTGCCTATAGCCAATACCACGTCACCAATTCGCGTCTTTTGTGGTTCGCCTAGCACGATAGATTGGATGTTTTTTGGGGGTATCTTTAATACGGCAAGGTCAGTTTCTGGATCTGAGCCAATAATTTCTGCTTTTACTTCTCGGCCATCATACAAAGATACAATTATTTCTTCTGAGTCTGCGATAACATGGTTATTCGTCAGTAGGTAGCCTTCCTTGTTGATAATGACGCCTGAACCTAATGCTGCTGACATCCGTTGTTGTTGCGGTATGTCTGCACTGTTAAAAAAGTGCCGAAATAGAGGGTCATCAAATAAGGGGTTACGCGGTGAGTTGATTCGTTTTCTGGAAAAAATGTTGACCACGGCGGGTGCCGCTCGGCTAACGGCATCGGCGTAAGAGATGGGTTGTTGATTTTGGGATGGAAGTAGGTGGTGTAGTTGCTGTCCTAACGCGTAGCGTAAACTCGGCGTTGCTAGAACCAATATAAGGCCGAAAAGCAGGCCTGCAGTAACAGGCCAAGCAAGATAAGAGAAGAGTTTACGCATAATAACGAATGTGTGCTTTCATCTTGCTTAGAGTGGGTGTCATTAGTCGATTAATGTTGGCTCTTTGAGAGACATTATTTGATAATAACATGGTCGGGTGTGTTTTCCGGTAGTTCGTTTTCCTTATCTAAGCCGTAGCCTTCGCTTAACGCTCCCTCTCCTGGAGCCCAGTCTTTAGGTGGTTGAAACCCTTTATCTGAGTCTCCTAAGTCTGTTTGACTATCATTTACGCCGCTATCAAGCAATTGGCGGCTGATGTCCACATTGGCGAGCTTAAGTGCGCTACCGGCTAAGTGTTCGTGAACTTCCTTGTAATTCTGAGTGAGGTTGTTTACCAGTTGAGCTGTTTGTGCGAAGTGATCAGTCACTTCTTGTTGGTAGTCATTTAGCTTGTCTTCGGTTTCTTTGAGTCGTGTTTCCAGTGTGCGAGACTTCTTCTCGCTGGGTGAGAGTGATTTTGTGAGTAGCAGGCTTAATAAACAACCGATAATAAATGCAGTTGCTCCAACAATAAGCATGGTAGTTAATGAAAACACAGACTTCTCCTAATCAAAAATAATAGTGCGAATAATACGCCCAAGTTGCTCTTAAGTCACTCTTAAGTCGCCCTTAAGTCATTTCAAGTAGCTCTTCAGTAATTCCAAGTCGCCCTGTATTCGTTTTATTCTAAGGCCTTGTCTTTATGAGTAGTATCATGAGTAGTATCATACGTACTTGCGAGGTAAAAATACTTTCAAAGTAGTGATGTTTCAAATCAAAGTGATGCGTCTTCGGGTGTATGTTCAAAATGTAAAGTAGCAATTGTGCAAACGCGCCTATTCGATAAATTGTATAATAGATTTTTTACTCTCACGTCGGCTTATATTTCATGAATTTAACTCCCTTAGAGCGTTACCAAAAAGATTTGTTGCGTCCCGACTTTGTGTCTGATCCAGCGCAGCAGCTGGCGGTAGAGAAGCTTCAGGCTTTGTATGACAAGTTGATAGAGGGGCGCTCGGCCAAGGGAGCGTTTTTTTCTTCGGTCATGGGGAGGCTTTTTGGTCTGCCTGTTGAGCCTATAAAAGGATTGTATTTTTGGGGCGGGGTGGGTCGTGGTAAAACTTACTTGATGGATAACTTTTATGAAAGTTTACCCTTCGAACAAAAAATGAGGGCTCACTTTCATCGTTTTATGCGCAGAGTGCATCAGGATCTATCTGCCCTTAATAAAGAAAAAAATCCACTATCGATAGTGGCGGATAATATTTCGAAAGAAGCTAAGATCATTTGTTTTGATGAGTTTTTTGTGTCAGATATTACCGATGCGATGATTCTAGCGACGTTATTTGTTGAGCTTTTTCAGAGAGGGGTTACTTTAGTTGCTACCTCTAATATTATTCCAGATGGTTTGTATAAAGATGGTTTACAGCGAGCCCGTTTTTTACCGGCAATCGCCCTGCTCAATCAGCATACCGAAGTGGTGAATATCGATGGTGTTACTGATTACCGGTTGCGCAGTCTTCAGCAGGCTGAGTTATATCATTGCCCCTTGGATGACGAGGCGGATCAGAGTCTTTATCGTGGCTTCTATAGTCTGGTGCCAGACAAGGAAAAGATAGTAAAGGGGCAGCAGCTTGAGGTTGAGGGCCGTATAATCACCGCCCGTTATAATGCCGAAGATGTTGTATGGTTTGATTTTCTGTCGCTGTGTGATGGACCTAGATCGCAAAACGATTATATTGAATTAGCAAAAGAATATCATGCGGTTGTCATCTCTGATGTTCCTGAGCTAACGGAGAAGCGGGAAGATCAGGCGAGACGCTTTATTAATATGGTGGATGAGTTCTACGATCGAAGTGTGAAAGTGCTGATTTCTGCTGAAAAGCCTCTGCATCAGCTGTACGACGGTCATCGCTTGAAGTTTGAGTTTGACCGTACGGTGAGCCGCTTGCTAGAAATGCAGAGTCATGAATATCTTTCTCGGCCTCACAAGCCTTAATGTAAGTTTTCCTTGTGGAGCGGGCTGAGTGGCCAAAAACATCTCTGGCTTATAGTATTTATACGCAATTGTTTCATCTTTGAGTAAATGGGCTTCTGCAGTTTTTTAGTTCTGCTACTAGTTCTGCTATGTGTAACTTATTCGAAATTACCTCTTTTAAGAAGAAATGGCTTGCACGTCTTTGGTCGATTGTATAGAATTCGCGCTCTTTTTTTTGGATGTGTCTATCCGTGGCGGTAGTTTGTTGCAGGATAGGTGCTGTATTTTGAAGGTTCAATAAAGGCAATACAACATGAAGACTATAAGTGCCAATCCAGAAACGGTAAAACGTGACTGGTATGTTATTGATGCTGATGGCAAAACTCTAGGCCGTATGGCTACAGAGATTGCTACCCGTTTACGCGGTAAGCATAAGCCTGAGTACACTCCACATGTAGATACTGGCGATTACATCGTTGTTATTAATGCTGAAAAGGTTCGTGTAACGGGCAATAAAGCAAAAGACAAAATGTATTATCGCCATACTGGCTACATTGGTGGAATTAAGTCACTCAGTTTTGAAAAAATGATCGATAAAGCCCCTGAGCGCCCGATTGAAACCGCGGTTAAAGGTATGTTACCTAAAGGCCCGCTAGGTCGTGCAATGTATAAAAAATTGAAAGTTTATGCGGGAGCTGAGCATCCACATGCTGCGCAGTTACCACAAGAACTGACACTATAATCAGGAGTTTATGATGACAGCTACTCAATATTACGGTACAGGTCGACGCAAAACGTCTACCGCTCGTGTGTTTATCACAAAAGGTACTGGTGCAATCACTATTAATGGTCGCACAATCGAAGAATATTTTGGTCGTGAAGTTGCTCGTATGATCGTGCGTCAGCCTCTTGAATTGTTGGATGCTGCAGAGCAATTCGATATCAACGCAACCGTTAAAGGCGGTGGTAGTTTTGGTCAGGCGGGTGCAATTCGTCATGGTCTTACTCGTGCCTTAATGCAATACGATGAAGAAAATCGTCCTGTATTGCGTAAAGCCGGCTACGTTACTCGTGATGCTCGTGAAGTTGAGCGTAAGAAAGTTGGTCTACGTAAAGCGCGTAAGAAACCACAGTTCTCAAAACGTTAATATTACGTTTTGTTCAATTAATGCCCAGATTAAATACGGTCTGGGCATTTTTTTTGCCTGAAATACAATAATACGTACATAATGTGTGGCGATTCTTGTCAGTGTGAGCTAATTTCATTACCATGTGCCGATTTATATAATAAGTTTCTTGCGCACATCCTGCGTATAAGTTTTAGTGTGTTATCAAATGCCCCTGTTTTAATGTATAAAATGAGCTAGCTCTTTTATACCAATCAAGCGCATTTCCTTTTCAGTAATGTAAGTAGTGATGGGAGAAAAACGTCATGAGTGATGGCGAAGTAGTAAACGAAGGTCGACGTAAGTTTTTGACTGCAGCCACATCTGTGGTTGGTGCGGCAGGCGCTGTAGGTTTTTTGGTGCCATTTGTTGGGTCTTGGAATCCTAGTGCTAAAGCAAAAGCTGCGGGCGCGCCGGTGACGATAAATCTAGCTAAAATTGCGCCAGGTCAAATGATTACTGAGGAATGGCGTGGCAAGCCAGTTTATGTTGTTCGCCGTACGCAAGAGGCTTTAGAAGGTCTTAAGAAAGTCACCAATGATATTAGTGATCCTGATTCTCAGAAATCAGTTCAGCCTGAATATGTTGCGGGTACTGAGGGACGTTCGATTAATCCAGAGTTCATGATTATGCTAGGTGTATGTACGCATCTAGGTTGTGCTCCTAAGTTCCGTCCTGATGTGGGCGCGAAAGACTTGGGTGGTGATGCATGGCAGGGGGGGTTCTTTTGCCCGTGTCATGGCTCAAAATTTGATTTAGCTGGTAGAGTCTACAAGGGCGTGCCTGCGCCAATTAATTTAGAAATTCCCCCCCACTTTTATGAAACGGATTCTATAGTAGTGATTGGTAAAGATGGAGGTGCTGCATAATGAGTAAAGCAACTGGTTTGTTGGGTTGGATTGATGACCGATTACCCATTATTCGTGCGTGGGATACCCACATGGGTAAATACTACGCACCGAAAAACTTTAACTTTTGGTACTTTTTTGGTGTTCTGTCTATTTTGGTGTTGGTTAACCAGCTATTAACAGGTGTTTGGTTGGTCATGAGTTATGAGCCATCCGCTGAAGGTGCTTTTGCGTCTGTAGAGTACATCATGCGTGATGTAGAGTGGGGATGGCTGATTCGCTATCTGCATTCAACGGGTGCGTCGGCATTCTTTATTGTCGTTTATCTGCATATGTTCCGTGGTTTGTTATACGGTTCATACAAGGCACCTCGTGAGCTTGTATGGATTTTTGGTATGACAATTTATTTGGCATTAATGGCGGAAGCGTTCATGGGTTATGTTCTGCCTTGGGGGCAAATGTCATACTGGGGGGCGCAGGTAATTGTCTCCTTGTTTGGTGCTATTCCTTATGTGGGTGAAGACCTTGTTCAGTGGATTCGTGGTGATTACCTTATTTCAGGCATTACACTTAATCGTTTCTTCTCTTTGCATGTCATTGCTTTGCCGATTGTTATTTTGGCGTTGGTCGTACTGCATATTCTAGCGCTACATGAAGTAGGTTCGAATAACCCAGATGGTGTAGACATTAAAAAGAATAAAGATGAAAACGGTGTGCCTAAAGACGGTATTCCTTTTCATCCTTTCTATACTGTTCATGACTTGGTGGGTATTACAGTATTTCTATTTGTTTTCAGTTTCGTGTTGTTCTTTATGCCGGAAATGGGTGGTTTCTTCTTAGAATACGCTAATTTTGAAGCAGCGAATAACTTGAAAACTCCAGACCATATTGCGCCAGTGTGGTATTTCACGCCTTTCTACGCAATTTTACGCGCTGTAACGATTGATTTAGGTGGTGTGTTTACCGCGAAATTACTTGGTTTTATGGCGATGGGTGCGGCGATTGCCATTTTGTTTGTACTGCCTTGGCTAGATAAGAGCCCGGTACGCTCTATTCGTTACAAAGGCTGGTTGCCAAAGATTATGTTGCTATTGTTCGCAGCGATATTCGTCATTTTAGGTTATTTAGGTGTGAAGGCGCCAACTGATGGTCGAACAGTGTTGTCTCAGTTGGGTACGGTGTTCTACTTCGTGTTCTTTATTACTATGCCTATCTGGAGTAACCCAAACAGCCCTAAAGTGAAATCCATATTGAACTGGATTGTTTGTTTGTTGCTAGGCGCGTTGCTGCTGAATATTTCGTTTATTGGTGCAGGTGGTGATAAGCCTTTAGATGTGCCGTTATTTGTGCGTGTATTTGGTGTTGCCTTGGCTGTGCTGACTATTCTAGTGCCTTTTTTAACAGCGAGAGATACTGTGGGTACAGAGCCAGCAAGAACCCAGGCTAAGGGCTTGCCGCTAGGCTTGGTGTGGCTAGGTGTATTGTTCTTCGTGATAATGACTGTGTTGCCTATTAAGGCTGTGGCTGCTGGTGGTGCTTTTGATTGTGGGTCTATTCCGTGTGATGAATATGAAGCGGACCTATCTGATAAGGCATCGTTACAAAATGGTGCGAAATGGTTTATGAATTACTGTTTGGCTTGCCATACGGCGCAATATTCTCGTTATGAGCGCGTTGCTGACGATTTGGGTATTCCGCACAAGGTAATGATGGATACTCTGGTTTTCGGTGATGAAAAAATCGGCTCGTTAATGGGTAACGCCATGAGCGCAACCGATTCTAAAGCATGGTTTGGTGCTTCTCCTCCGGATTTGACATTGGTTGCACGAGTCCGTTCACCGGAATGGCTTTATACCTATTTGCGTAATTTCTATAGCGATCCTTCGCGTCCTTTAGGTGTTAATAACCGTGTGTTTGCGAATGTGGGTATGCCTCATGTGATGATGGAGTTGCAAGGGCTGCTGAATTGTGGGCCGGGTCCTAAGTTAGACGGTTACGGTAAAATCGAGCGTAACGCGTTAGGTGAGCCAGTAGTTGATGAGCATTGCGGTGCTTTGATTGAAGGTGATAAAAAAGGCCTGATGAATGTAGATGAATTCGATACTGCCATTTATGATTTGGTTAATTTTATTGAGTACATGGGTGAGCCTATTGCGGAAAAACGCGAGCGTTTAGGTATATTTGTTTTGTTGTTCTTAGTCGTTCTGTTTGTGTTTACTTTCTTACTTAATCGAGAGTATTGGAAGGGTATCCACTAAAGCTCATCTTTTTGTGTTAAAATCCCGCGGCTTTCCTGCCTGCCACATGAAACTGTGTCATTGGTGAGAAAGCCGTTTTTATTTCTGAGTATGTTAGATAAACATACTACTACCTAACCAACTATATTTGAGGTGAATCAATGGGTGTTGTCACCAAACGCTCATCAATGACGTATTTTTCTGATGCTCAGGATCATTACAGTCATCGAGTTAGAATCGTGCTCGCAGAGAAAGGAGTAACTTACGACTTGGAGGATATTGATCCTCTTGAGTTAACCGAGGAAGTGTCTGAACTCACCCCTTATAACTCGTTGCCGGTATTGCTTGACCGCGACTTAGTACTGTATGAATCAAAAGTAATGATGGAATATCTGGATGAACGTTTTCCTCATCCACCGTTGTTGCCTGTTTATCCAGTGACTCGTGCCGAAAGTCGTCTATGGATGCATCGCATAGAAAAAGATTGGTCACCATTGGTTGATATTATTGTTGCGGCTAACGACCCTGAGTCGGTTGCTGTCGCAGTTAAAGAGCTTAAAGAAAGTCTGACAACGGTTGCCCCTATTTTTGCAGAAAAGCCCTTCTTTATGAGTGATGAATTTACGCTTGTAGACTGTTGTTTGGCGCCTGTACTGTGGCGGTTAGAGCACTTTGGTGTTAAGTTGCCAAATACCCGACAAACCAAGCCTTTACATGACTACATGGAGCGTTTGTTTGCGAGAGAAGCGTTTCAGGAAAGTTTGACCGAGCTTGAGCGTGAGATGAGAGCTTAAATTACAACAAGATTGAGTGGGATATGTTATGTCTACGATGACCTCTAGCCGACAATATTTGGTGCGTGCATTGTATGATTGGATTATTGATAACCAATGTACGCCTTATTTGCTTGTTAATGCGCTCCATGATCGGGCGCTAGTACCTCAGGATTTTGTTAATCCTGACGGACAAATAGTATTAAATATTTCACCTGCCGCAGTAAATGATTTTTTTATGGGTGATGGCAACTTATCTTTCAATGCGCGTTTTGGCGGTGTTCCTACGGAAATCTTCGTTCCTTGTGCCGCTATTATGGGCATCTATGCTAAAGAAAATCAGCAGGGAATGATTTTTGAAATAGAGCCAGAGCAAGATGCGCCCCCTCCAGCATCTCCCCCGTCAAACCCTAATGCTTCGCCTAATTCAGGTAATAAAAAAAGACCTAGCTTAAAAGTCGTTAAATAACTTTAGTTCAAAGAATCTCGCTCTTCTTTATCGCGTTCTGTTTTTTATTCCTTTTTGGAATGTCCAGTTTATTCTTATTTCTATTTCTTATTGGTGATATTTATCATTGTCATCAATACTTAATGTCGTCCGTAGAGATAATAATAATGTAAATAGACAAAACAATGAGGTTAGAACAATGGCATTTCTAGAGCATACCCTTGGTATTATGTTGCACCCCGACAGCGAGTGGAAAGCAATTCGTAACGAAAAACATTCTTTTAGGCAGGTTTTTTTAAGTCATGTTCCGCTTTTGGCATTAATACCGACTGTTTGTTTTTATGTTGGTGTGACTCAAGTTGGTTGGAGCGTAGGTGGTGGTGATCCTGTTCGTCTTACGGCAGGAAGTGCTTTAGAGTTATGTGGATTAACCTATGTGGCGCTTCTTTTGGGTGTTTTTATTCTGGGTGAGTTTATTAACTTCATGGCTAAGACCTATGGCGTTAAAGACTCCGAAGAAAAGCGTCATTATGAAGGAACGGCTTTGGCGGTTTATGTGACTACACCAGTTTTCTTGGCCGGAATATTTGGTTTGTATCCAGATATATGGGTGAATGCTATTGCAACAGGCATTGCCGGTGCTTATGCGGTATATCTCGTTTATGAAGGTATTCCTATTCTAATGAATATCGATAAGGACCGTGCATTTATGTATGCAAGTTCTGTGGTTACGGTAGGTTTAGTGATGATGGTGGTTGTGCGCGTTGCGGCAGTTATTATGTGGAATATGGGAGTTGGGCCTGTCTACGTCGACTAGGTTTAAGTTCTGAAATAAAACGGGGCTAGATTTTCTAGCCCCGTTTTTTTATGGTTAAAGCTTTTAAATGTATTTAAACACTTTAACTACTTCTTGAACGCCAACAATGGTGCTGGCAACCCCTGTCACATAGTCGGCTTCGGTTTGGGTGAGTAGACCCATTAAGTAGACGACACCATCTTCTACAATTACTTTTACTTTTGAGCTATCAATAATATCATCAGCTATAAAAACAGCTTTGACCTTTGTGCTCAGCCACGAATCATTAGTTCGAACCAGTAATGCGGTATTCCCCTTGATTTGTAATTCGTTATACACTTTTTCAACATTATTAATTTTTTCTGCTGTTTGTTGAGCTAGTGCTTTAAGTGCTTCCGTAGGCACTTGTCCGGTGAGGAGCATAATATTGTTGAAGCTAGTAACGTTGACATGCGCAAGTCTAAGTTCAGGGTCGGCTTTATTAATGTTGACGCTAGCGATTACTTCTAGTCGTTGATCATCTAAGTACGTGCCAAATGAGCGCTCTCCAGGGTCTGTTTCTATCGGCTGGTTAGTGGTGGTGTCTATGATGGTGGTGCAGGCAGATAAGCATAGTAAGGTTGCTGCTAATGTAAGAGATTTTGCGGTTTTCATATTTGTCCTCTTTCTTCGGTAAAAGATTATTCTGTTGAACCAAATAGTTGCTCATCAATTAGGTCGCATAGACAAAATAAAATAAGTAGATGAATTTCGTGTATGCGAGAGCGTGAATCTATGGGAACAAGTAACTCTTTGTCTTCGTTGTCTAATAGCGCAGATAAATTCCCTCCATCCCTGCCGCTAAGAGTGACGACTCGCATGCCTCGCTCGTGTGCGGCTTGAATGGCTTGTAACAAGTTTGATGGGTTGCCGCTAGAGGACAGTATTACTAAAACATCGCCGACGTTACCAAGTGCGCGAATCTCTTTCGCAAAAATTTCATTAAAGCTGCTTTCATAAGCAATAGAGGTTACGTTGGTTAGATCGCAGCCTAGAGTAATGGCGGGAAGGCTAGGGCGCTCGCGCTCGAATCGATTGATTAGGTTGTTGGTAAATAATTGCGCTAGTGCAGCTGAAGGTCCGTTACCACAAATAAGTAATTTATTTCCGTTTAAGAGGCATTCCACTAATAGTGCGCTGGCGTTAACAATTTGTGGTAACAGTTGTTCGCTGCACTGTATTTTTGCGTCAACACTGGACTGAAAAATTTTATAGATCCTTTCTTCAAACATAATATAGTAAAGTACTCATGGTAGGTAAGTGATCAGTGGGTTAGCGTTTGTTAAGGTTAATGTAAAACAATGCTTAATAAAAGGCATGCTTTAACCAATGAAAGTAAAACGATTTGTTAGTGCTGTCATCTTTGTGCTTTTTTTGTGCGGGTTCTACACCAATAATATCGAATCGACAGCTGACTGCTTCCGTTAATTTATGCTTGTGCAAGTAATGCCGAGCAGCGCTAATAATGCGTCGCTGCTTTTCTTTGGTGATGCTATCTATACCTGTGCCGTACCGTTTACTTTTTCGGTACCTTACTTCAATGAATACTAGCAGTTTGCCTTCTTTCATGATGAGGTCAATTTCACCTTGCCGACAATGATAATTTTTTTCAATGAAGTTTAGCTGGTTTTTGCATAAGTAATCCTTAGCGGCTTCTTCGGCGATCGTCCCTATCGCTTTGGTTTTCATGGTGTAGCGTCCTTGTAGTGGTGAAGGTTTTGGTGGTGCTGTGTTGATTTTGTGTTATTGGTGACGGAGTTTGCCTATTGATTAGTTAGGTCGAGGGATTGTAGTTCCTTGAGTTCCCCGTCAATAATCTCTGCCCAAAGTTGTTGTCGATAGATGCGATTATCACTTTTTATACTGAGCTGCCCTGTCGCGCCATATAGTTGTTGCGACGGCATTTGTGATAGTTGTGGTAGTCGTGAATAAAGTAAAAAGCTATCTACGCCCAGGGCGTAAAGTTTGTCGTACCCAGGCGATCTGCTTATGTTTTCAGAAAGTATGGTTTTTTCAGGGATATCTTCTTGTATTAACCAAGGCATAATGGTTAAGCGAATTTTGTTCAGATCGATATTTTTGCTCTTGCTGTTGGTGCTGCTATACAGTTGGCTTGTGGCATATACAGGTAGGTCACTTGCGTAATAAAAGTTAAGTGTGGGTTTTATTTGAGTGCCTTCTTGTGATCGAGTAACTAAGAATATCATGTCAATATCGTGTCTGCGCCTAGGCTCAAATTCAAAATTACGCCCAAATAAGCGTTTTAATGATGACGCACGTTTCTTGCTTTGGTCAATATGAAGTGAGCTTTGAATGGTCTCGGCATAAGTTTCTGCGCTATCTAAAGTTGTTTGGTCGGAAATGATGCCGCCCAGTGCTTGCCAGCGAGCAGTAAATGCACGTGTAGAGCGCTGGCTCCAGTCTTCTGGGGATGAGATAACAAGTGCGTGGCGGTGTCCTTCTGTCCATGCTCTTTCTGCTACCTGTATCGCTTCGTCTTCTAGTGATAAACCGAATTGATAAAAGTGATGCGGCAAATGGGGCGAGCTCTGTGCGTCTTCTGTTTCAAGTGATGTGTCAGTAATGACAGAGTTTGTTACTTGTTCGCGGTCAACGTAATTTAAGGCGAGAACAGGTGTGGTTAGTAAGTTTTTTGTGTGCAGCGCTTGCACATTGCCTTTTGATAGTGGGCCGATCACGAGATCGGCTCCATTTTTTACTGCTAGATCATAGGTGGTGTGAATATTTTTTGAGCTAGTATCATAAAGCTGTATTGCTGGAGGTGTGCCAAGGCTTTGTTGATTGTTATAGTAGGCAGCTAAAAAACCATCGCGAATGCTTTCGCCCGCCTTCGCCAATTTGCCTTCTAATGGCAATAGCAAAGCAATGTTTTTTGGGCTGTTTGAGATAAGGTTTGTTAGTAAGCGTAAATTGTTGGGTAGGTATAAATTGGCCGGGTGATTCGGGTGTTCGGTACGCCAATTTGCAATGGCGATATTTTGTGCGTTTAGGCTGCCTTGTGCTTGGTTGCTTGTACGAGCCAAATCGATCCATCCGCGATACGCTTCGCCGCTATTGATAGACGATAAACGAATAAGTTCACTATAGCTCAGGGCAGAGATTTGATTCCAGATAGCATCGCTATTCTGCTGGATAGCGTCGTCGTTAGATAGTAGTGTGTCTAGTGCTATGTATTGTCGAATGCTCGCTTCAGTGTTGCCCATTGCTTGATAAAGTTTTGCGCTAGTGCGGTAGAAGTTTTCTTGTTGTTCTGTGCTTGCTTGGTCGATGGTGGCGTTTATTCGTGGGTTAGCAAAAAACTCATTAGCTTTTTTTAGTGATTGGTTGCGTGAGTAAATCTTGCTGGCGTTGAGTGTATAGTCAATAAATTGAGTGTCATTAAGTTCAATAAGATTGATGTCTTCGATAATGCTTTCTGCTTGAGTGTTAGCGTTTATAGCAAGTAGACGTTTGGCGATTTCAAGCAGATTCTGGTCTCTTTCTGGTGAAGTACTTTTCGTAATGGCAGCGGCATCGGCCATAAGCTGGCTTGGGCTGTCATTGTTTATGCTTACTGCTGCAATGGGATCCGTTTTTGTGGGTGTTGTGCAGCTTGTTATGAGTAGTGTACAGCTCATGAGTAATAGATAAACAAATGTGTGTTTTATGTGGCTAGCTTTTGTTGGAGTGTGTTTCAATAGCATGAATTTTCTCTAGGATGTTTTTCGTCATGTCTGATATAAATTACGGTGTACTTTACGTGGTGGCTACACCTATAGGCAACCTGGGGGATATTTCTCAGCGCGCGCTAGATACCCTTAAAATGGTTGATGTAATTGCTGCTGAGGATACCCGTCATAGTGCAAAGTTACTACAACATTTTGGCGTTTCTACTCGGCTTATCGCTTACCACGAATATAGTAACGAACAGCGGCTAGAAAAAATAGTTTCTTTACTGCTATCCGGTGAGTCTGTGGCACTTATTTCCGATGCAGGCACCCCTTTAATCTCCGATCCAGGTTATGATTTGGTCAATGTGGCTAGGGAAAGAGGGATCTTGGTACAGTCAGTACCGGGTTCGTGCGCACTCGTTGCTGCTTTATCGATATCAGGTTTGCCTTGTAATCAATTTGTCTTTGAGGGTTTTTTACCTGCTAAATCTTCTTCTCGTTGTCAGGCCTTTACGCCGCTGTTAGATGAATCGCGTACGGTTGTGTTTTATGAGTCGCCGCATCGAATTGTAGATAGTTTGAAAGATTTGAGTGCAGTTTTGGGTGGTCAACGTGAGATAGTGTTGGCGAGAGAGCTAACGAAAACCTATGAGACCGTTTTGTCTGGTTCCGTGGAAGCGTTATTACAGCAGATACAAGACGATACGAATCAGCAGCGTGGAGAATTTGTTCTGCTAGTGAAAGGTGTGGACAAAATAGCTTTAGAAAAGGGTGTGGTAAGTAGTGAAGCGAAAGCGTTAATGGCTATTTTGCTTGAGTATACGCCGGTTAAGACGGCATCAGCTATCGCAGCGAAGGTAACCGGCATTAAAAAGCGGGATTTGTATCAGTGGGCTTTAGCTAATCCTAAAAATAGTTAGCTTTGGGCTAGCACTTTGGGTAAAAACACTTGTGTTAATTGTTGTCAGCAGTTATCTTGCGGCTTGGAGTTGGCTCGGCAATCGCTTTATGTTTTGCTTGGGTGTTCATTTTGATTATTCAAACTGGTCACCTAAGGCGGCACTAAGAGGAAAGTCCGGGCTCCATAGGGTAGAGTGCCAGGTAACCTCTGGGGGGCGCGAGCCTACGGAAAGTGCAGCAGAAAATAAACCGCCTGCTATTTATAGTCGGTAAGGGTGAAATGGTGCGGTAAGAGCGCACCGCGCAACTGGTAACAGTTTGTGGCATGGTAAACCCCACTCGGAGCAAGATCAAATAGGAATCCATTTGCTCAAGGCTTAGGCTTTTTGTATAAGGCGTGATCCGCGTTGGATTCGGGTAGATTGCTTAAGATGTATGGTGACATGCATCGTAGATGAATGATTGTCCACGACAGAACCCGGCTTACAGGCCAACTCCAATTTATCCTCCAAAAGTCGTTTTTCAATATGACTTTTTAGTATCAAAACACCCCTCTAGTATAAAAAAACAATCTGACTCTTGAGAAAGTACTTTAACAGTATTCTCTACGTTATTGTTTTGGTTTGACTTCCTTTCTTTTTTCTTCTTCTTTTTCTGCATTTTCTCAAACGTTAGCAACCAATACCCCGACTTTCGTCACATTTACCGACAACTTTTGTTGACTTTGGTTATGGTCAGTTTATAGTGTCACAATGTGGGAAAAAGTAGGTTTTTGTGGTTATTTTGGTTTGTTTTTGTATTTTTGTGGGGTCTAGTGGTAAATATGTTTCTAGGTAGTCATTCAATCAATATGGACGCGAAGGGGCGAATTGCTATTCCTACCCGTGTTCGTGAGCTGCTGCAAGAAGTATGCGGTGGCCGTATTGTCGTGACTGCGCATACAGAAAACCGTTGCTTGCATGTATTCCCTGAAGAGCAGTGGCAAGAAATTCTTCCCAAAATCGAATCCTTACCAAGTTTCAATAAGGTTTCCCGCCGAGCTAAATTATTATTGATTGGTCATGCATCTCCTTTGGAGCTGGATGCGAATGGGCGTGTACTGTTGCCGCCAACGTTACGTGAATACGCAGGAATGGAAAAGAAATTGATGTTGGTTGGTCAGGGGAAAAGTTTAGAGTTGTGGTGTGAGGAAGAGTTTACCCGTTATATCGATTCGCCTATAGATGACGATGTTATGCCTGAAGGCATGCAGACGTTGGCTCTGTGAACATGAGCCAGTCGTTAGAGCAGCTAAGTCATCAAAGTGTTCTTTTGCATGAGTCGGTTGATGCCTTAATTACCGATGTAAATGGCTTTTATGTGGACGGAACCTTTGGTCGAGGCGGTCATAGCCGAGAAGTGTTGCTGCGGTTATCTGAAGATGCGCAGTTAATGGCGGTGGATAAAGATGAGCAGGCTATCGCTGAGGCGGATAAGCAATTTTCTGATGAAAAGCGATTTAGTATACGCCACGGTTCATTTTCTCAATTAAATCAGTGGTTAGTTGAGATAGAAAAACTAGGAAAGGTTAACGGCATTTTATTGGATTTAGGAGTGTCGTCTCCTCAGTTGGATGAAGCGCATCGTGGCTTTAGTTTTATGCAGGACGGCCCTTTGGATATGCGGATGAATCGCACTAAAGGTGAAACTGCCGCTGAATGGATAAATAGTGCTAGCCAAGAAGATATTGCGCGAGTCTTAAAAGAGTATGGCGAAGAGCGTTTTTCTAAGCGCATTGCTAGAGCTATAGTTGATCATCGCCAAGAACAGCCTTTCGCCACAACCCATGAATTGTCTAAAGTAGTGACGGAAGCTAATCCGGCATGGGAGAAAGGTAAGCATCCAGCGACGCGTGCATTTCAAGCAATACGCATCCATATTAATGATGAGTTATCTGATTTGGATGTGATTCTAGAGCAGGCATTGGCAGCGTTAGCAGTGGGAGGAAGGTTGGTGGTGATTAGCTTCCATTCCTTGGAAGATCGCCGGGTAAAGAGATTTATTCGTCAGCAAGTGCAGGGAGATCGCTTGCCCATGGGAGTTCCTGTTAGAGATGAGCAGCTAAATAAGCGGTTGCGTAGTCTTGGTAAAGTGACTAAGGCTGGTGCAAGCGAGTTAGCGCATAACCCTCGTGCTCGCAGTGCGGTGATGCGGGTGGCAGAAAAAATAGCGTAGTTTTTACGTTGCAAGTAAAAGCGAATAAAAGAATCAGTGAAAAGTAAGTGTAAAAAAGTAAGCGTAAAAAGCATCCAGTATTTATTTGTAATCAGCGATTAAATAATTCCTCATAGTCCGAACATAACCAGTATATAACTATAAATAGCCATACCATCGACATGAAAAGCTTATCTAGAACAGACAAGAAAAAAGCCTTTCGCCAACACATTGTGTGGGTGATGTTGCTATGGGTGTTGGTTTTGATTTCAGCTTTGTCGGTTGTTTATGCGGCACATGATACGCGTAATAAATTTAATGAATTGGAATTGTTGCGAAGTCAGCAAGATACTCTACAGGTTGAGTGGGGTAAGTATCTTTTAGAAGAAAGTGCATGGGCATCCTTTGGTCGTATAGAAAAAATAGCGATAGAAAAGTTATCTATGCAAATTCCAGTGGGTGTAGATATTGTCATGGTGGCTGCCGGTGAATAATATTTCTAAAAAGAAAGTAGACAAGGCGACCATTTATCGCTGGCGTTTCTATGGTGTTGCACTGGTATTATTTGTGGTTGTGTTGTTATTAGTTTGGCATCTCGTCCAACTGCAGGTGCTACCTGATAGTAAGCGTGGCTTTAAATTTTTGCAGAGCCAAGGGCTTGCGCGCACCTTACGCACTGAATCAATTCCTGCTTATAGAGGTGTCATTACGGATCGCTATGGTGAGCCTTTAGCGATGAGTACGCCGGTAGTGTCGCTATGGGCAAACCCTCAGCAGCTAATAAATACTCCTGAGCAATGGCCTGTATTAGCAAAAGCTTTAGATGTTAGTGCTAAGAAATTAGCCGACAAAATTCATCGCTTTAAAAATAAAGAGTTCATGTATCTAGAGCGTCAACTTGCACCTGCCTCAGCAGATGATGTGTTGGATTTGCGTATTGCCGGAGTCTACGGTCAGCAAGAGTATCAGCGTTTTTATCCGGCGGGTGAAGTGACTGCCCATTTATTGGGTTTTACCAACGTTGATGATCAAGGGCAAGAAGGTGTCGAGCTGGCTTATGATGAGTGGTTGAGTGGTACATCGGGTCGTAAGCAAGTATTAAAAGATTTATCTGGTCGAATTATTCAAGATGTTGCGCAGTTAGAGACGGCAACATCAGGTAAAGATATTAGTTTAAGTATTGATTTGCGTCTGCAGTACTTAGCTTACCGAGAGTTAAAAGCGGCAGTCAAAGCGCATAACGCGGCATCGGCTTCGATGGTGTTATTAGATGCAAAAACCGGCGAAGTATTAGCGATGGTGAATCAGCCATCTTTTAATCCCAATGACCGTAGTCGCTTAAAAGCTAGCGCCTTACGTAATCGAGCGATGACGGATCAGTTTGAGCCGGGCTCAACTATGAAGCCGTTAACAGTGATGGCAGCGCTAGAAACAGGGCGTTATATTCCTAGTTCGACAATTGATACTCATCCTGGTTATTTTCGTGTGGGTAAAAAAACATTATTAGATCCAGTTAATTACGGAGTGATGGACCTTACAAAAATTATCACAAAATCTAGCCAAGTCGGTTTAACGAAATTGAGTTTGGATTTAGAGCCAACGGATATCCGTGATTTATATTTTCGTTTAGGTCTAGGGCAAAGTACGGGGACAGGCTTTCCTGGAGAGTCTATAGGTATATTGCCGAATCATGCTAAATGGCAGCCTATTGTTCAAGCTAACTTCTCATTTGGTTATGGTTTGGCACTAACCACATTGCAGTTGGCGCAAGCATATTCAGTTATTGCAGATGATGGTCTTAAAAAGCCAGTGTCCATTTTGAAGTTGGATGATGCGCCTTTAACGACAGCGGTGGTTGATAAAAAAATT
>AEVK01000016.1 GCA_000209515.2 gamma proteobacterium IMCC1989 | reverse complement strand
AAAGCGCAGCCACAGCGCATGAAATACAAGCCAATCAAGAGTTAACGGCTGATTAACGCACGCTCTACATACTCAAGCCTTTTCGTATGTAGAGCTTTTTAACAACACTGCTGATTATTGACTCCATGTCATCTTGATATCAGTAAGTTGACACTGCCAATCTGCAATCTTCCACCCTTACAGATACCTTTTTAGGCTTATACCGCAAATTCTTTAAGATCTACTATACTGAGCATTATGATTATGCAGAACGTACCGTGGAGAAGATATGCTTAACGCCGATGGCTCAACACCAAACTCAGCAACACAAGATAGCGAGCAAAGACGCTTTACTCGCGTTAGCTTTGTGAACCATATTGTACTGAAAAAAGGAGACACACAATGGAATGGAACGGTTGTTGACATCTCGTTTAATGGCGTGCTGATTAGTTGTGACAGCGATATTGCCCTAACTAAGGCTGCAGGCTCCGCTGACATTGTAGACGCGATTATTCATTTTGAAAACGATGATTACATTATGGCAAAATTAGAACTTGCACATCACCATGGCAAACTATATGGGTTTAGTTTGCATGAAATCGATTCCGACAGTCTTGCGCATTTACGAAATATTATTGAACATAACCTCATTGATAGCAGCGTGTGTGAAAGAGAACTGCTTACTTTATTTAGATATCATCAATGATTTATTGATAAGCTATCTATCACCTATCAATAAGCTATTAATATTTTCTACCGTTAAGCGATATCTATATTCGCCCCACTCAACAACAATGCTTTTACATATTCATTTCGCTCGTCAGCAATGCCTTTTCGACGACAATTATCTGCAGCCGCCACCCAATCTTTAGAAGCTATGCACCCATTGAGTTTAGGCCATTTTTTACGCAAGCTAGTCATTCCTAAGTTGAAAATCAAATCGAATAACGCAAGTTTAATATCACTAGGAAAACTGTCGAACTCACTGTATATGATTTTTAATTCACCATAAAAGCTATCGATATGTTTTTCCGTTAATTGATCAATTGCGCTGTCGGACAATCGTAACTGAGTAAACGATTGGTAGTAGCTCGCTACACGGTTAGCTTCTTGCGTACTAACGACCTGATACTCTTCCGCAATCATATTTTGCGTTGCAAGCTCTCCCGTCATGGTGACAAAATCAAGTGCTTTTGCATTTTCTACTGATGATAATAAATGACCGACACCTACAGTCACAAATCCACGAGAATCCAAATATAAATGCGGCACTCTCCCTTCATAACGCTCAATATTTTCTTTTAGCGTCTTCATTTCTTTTTCTGACAGCATATGTTTACTCGCTCTTTTTTTGCGTGCGTTATGGATTCCAATTTTTCATCGCCGGCAGTGAAAATATAATGCCACGAAAGCTTAGCACAACAAAGTCTCCATGAATTTTTTCAACATAAATGCCGCTACTCATTTTCTCTCCTACTCGTCTTTTAGCGCCATCTAGAATAACAAAACCACTTTTATTGTCAGACGCATAAATATGCGCACCGTAACTAATTGCAGGAATGGATTGTTGTAATTGACGATCTAAAGTAAATACACTTGGGATAGCGAGAACGTTTTTTTCAGATTCTTTTGGTGTTGTACTGACTGCCGCATTAGAATTAGCAACAACGCCTATCTCTTCTACGGCCTCTGTTTCATATAAGGCACTTATAGATTCACTTTCTTCTTGACGTATGTCTTGGTACAAGATATCAACTGCAGGGAAGGTATTAACAGTAGAAGTTTCTTTTATCGCAGCCTCAGAATTTTTACCTAGATCTGGATCTAACTCTTTCTTTATCAACGAATGATCATCCATTACTGAAAGAGTGCTATTTTTTACTGTCGGCTGAACTGTTTCCGCCATAGTCAAAGAAGGCAAAGCAGAAGAGGAACCAACCGAAGAAGACACTGTATTATTCTGCAATATAGCATCACCTATCTCTAATGGCGGCGTATTAGTATCCGTGACTTTAATGGTCGGCCAATATACATATGCAAAAAAAACAAAAGCTATGCTCAAGAGAAAAGCTAAAAAAACCCACTTTTTTGATTTAATAGGTTTCTTTATATTTGTATCGTTTAAATAATTGTCATAAGAAGCGGCTTTGCTTTTTGCCTCAATTTTCACCACACTTTTTTCTGAGCGAGATGAATGGCGCTCTTGATCTGACTTTTTTAATGACTCTAAAATATAAGACATTATTTCTGCTGACCCGTCACTTTATCATATACCGCAACATTGCCATCCAAAGTCACTGCGATACCTAACACCTCATTTAATTTCAATAGCGTTTCCATACCGGCTTTTCCATCCTCTTTTAAGCCATATTTTTTTTGAAAAAGGCGAATGCGCTTTTCTAGCAAGCGATTGTATTTACCTTTGGCTAAAACGTCGTCTTGTCGATCGATTATAGCAAATGCCTTCGCTAACCAATCAATAAGAGTCCCCTTGGATTCTTTAAAAATAAAACGCTCAAACCCTAAAGGCGCTTGCCAAATAAAGGTTGGATTACCGACCCACTGCTCTTCTATTACACTTACTGGCAAACGAGTAAAAACGGGCACCTTTTTTTGTTGATCTACGTCAACGGCTTCCGCTATGACTAAGGCATGGCCTTCATCTATACCCACCACAACCACATGCGATAAATCATCATTATTTCGCAAAGTAATTATGGCTGGTCGATTATATTTTTTAAATTCCTGCCAACTAGGTTCGCTAACGGTTTCGCAGCGAAATGACAGTAACCGCAAACGGTCACACGTTTGTTGGTCGCTCTTTTTAATTGATAGAGGCTGGGGAATGGCGTAGCGTATTAAGGCAGATAACGCATCTTGTTTACTTTCATAATAACGAATACTGATGCTGGCCTCAGACTTTTCTTTAGCAGCTTGTTCTTGCACAGGTGTATCCTTTATGGTTTCAACTGCTAAAGTTGGTGTAGAATTTTTATCGATCCTAGCATCAATCACGATATTCTTTTCCGAAGAGACGGTATTATTTTTTATTACTGAAGGGGAAACACTTGGCGGCCCTATCATCACAGTGGCGTCAGCGCTTTTCGCCATCTGCGTCTCTCCCCATAATGGCAATGGCGCATGGGAAAAATTAGGCCACCATAAAACCAATAACCCCGCTAACAACGCTACACAAAGTGCACTCAATAAAAAATTAGCTGGCCAAGATCTTTTCGGTTTAGTACTCGCAGCTACACTGGCAATATAGTTACCACTGACTTCATGATGAGCTTTGGCCAATACTTTTGCACCTACGCTGGTGGCATTTTGTGAATACGCACCGAGCAAAGCACGATCACAAATCACGTTAATTAATCGCGGCACGCCTTTTGTCATAATAAACAATTGCTTGATTCGCCTCGCCGAAAACAGGGCTTGCTCCCGTGTATAACCAGCCACTTGTAAACGATGATGAATATAGTGGGTTATTTCATTAACGGTTAATGGGTAGATATGAAAGCGAGCGGTGATACGCTGAGATAACTGAACCATTGCGGGCTGTGCTAACAGGTCGTTTAATTCTGGCTGCCCCACCAAAATAATTTTGAGCAGCTTTTGCCTATCAGTTTCTAAATTGGTTAGCAGGCGAATAAATTCTAATACTGGCGGATGTATTTGCTGAGCCTCATCAACCAGTAATACGGTGTTAACACCTTTTGCATGATTGCTGAGTAAATAATCGTGCAAGTTATCCGTTAGCTGGCGTAAGTTTGGCTTTTCGTTTTCGCTAGCTGGAATGGCTAACTCTTTACTGATGGCTTGCAACAGTTCAATACGATCAACACAGGGGTTAAGAATAAATGCTACTTGGGTATTTTGTGGAAGGTGATGTAAGAAACGACGACAAACTGTTGTTTTGCCAGTCCCTACGTCTCCAGTGAGCAAAACAAAGCCAGCGTCACTCTGGATACCGTGGTAAAGGTGCGCTAGTGCCTCCTGATGCCGCTCTGTCATAAATAAGTAGGCAGGATTAGGCGCTATAGAAAATGGAGCCTCTGTTAGACCAAAATGGGTATAGTACATACGCTCTATTCTACTGCGTAAATGGAGTAGGTGAAATATTAATGCGGTATTGAGTTTATTATATGAATTTAGGAATTAGTTAACTTATCGTATCTAAGGCTTCAGACAAGGTTTTGACAGCCACGACCTCCAAGCCATAAATCGCCTGCCGGGGGGCATTCCCCACTGGAACAATGGCTTTCTTAAAGCCGTGCTTTGCTGCTTCTCTTAAGCGCTCTTGGCCGCTTGGAACTGGGCGTATTTCACCAGACAAGCCCACTTCACCAAACACCATTAACGTAGGCGGCAATATTCGGTCACGAAAACTAGACACAATAGCTAGCAATAGCGCTAAATCGACACTGGTTTCGATAATTTTTACGCCACCAACGACGTTCACAAATACATCTTGATCACCCACCATTAAACCACCATGACGGTGTAACACTGCCAACAACATATTCAAACGGTTTTGATCTAAACCTACTGCCACTCGCCGAGGACTGCCGCCATGGCTGTCGTCTACCAAGGCTTGAATTTCAACCAGTAAAGGACGAGTACCTTCCCAAATCACCATCACTACGGAACCAGAAGATACTTCTTCTGCACGCTGTAAAAAAATAGCAGATGGGTTACTTACTTCCTTTAAGCCTTGCTCGGTCATCGCAAATACACCGAGTTCATTCACCGCACCAAAACGGTTTTTATTGCCACGCAAAGTACGGTAGCGAGAGTCGTTATCGCCTTCGATTAATATGGAACAATCAATCATATGCTCCAATACTTTTGGCCCAGCCAAGCTGCCATCTTTGGTGACATGGCCGACTAAAATTAAAATGGTGCCGGACTGCTTCGCAAAACGCGTTAAAAATGCAGCGCTTTCTCGCACTTGCGTTACTCCACCCGGTGCAGATTGCACATCAGACATATGCATGACTTGGATGGAGTCGATCACCATGATTTTTGGACGAATCGTATCGGCAGTCACACAAAGTTGTTCAACATTGGTTTCCGACAGCATATTGAGATTTTGTGACTGCAGGCCTAAACGCTGAGCACGCATCGCAACTTGCTGTAAAGATTCTTCGCCGGTCACGTAAAGCGTAGTATGTGCTTCCGAAAGATGACAAAGTACTTGAAGCAATAAGGTCGATTTACCCGCGCCAGGATGTCCGCCAATTAATACCACAGAACCTGAGACCAAGCCGCCGCCCAACACACGATCAAACTCTTGCGTGCCGGTGGTAATGCGCGGCACTTCTTCTAAGTTAATGTCTGCCAGCGCTTGAATTTTATTGTCGGCGGTTCCGGCGTAGCCTTTGCGAGCAGTGGTAATAGGTGCATTACCACCTCCACCAGTACCTAAGCGCACTTCACTTAAACTATTCCATGCACCACAGGTGGTGCACTGCCCTTGCCATTTAGCAAAGTCATCGCCGCATTCGTTACACACGTAGGCTGTTTTTGTTTTTGATGTGGCTTTTGACATGATTTTTATATGCGTTTTTAATACCGAATTAACTTAAGAAACCTCTGAACAACAAGCTATTTAGCTTTTCTTTTTCGCACAGTGCGCTGGCTGCTTGTATTTTTCGCTGCTGAATCTTTAACAGGCGACTTTTTAACAGATGATTTTTTGGCAGCTGTTTTTTTGGGCGCATTTTTTTTAGCGTTTTTTTTTGCTGCGGCCTTTTTAGCAGCCCCGGCTTTTGCTTTGCTTTTTGTTCTCGTCTTTGGTTTTTTATCTACGGGGGTAAATTCACCACGGCGAATTTTTTCACGTTCGCTCATGGGGCTCGCTTCGCCAGAGCTATCGCTATCAGGTTTACGACGGCGGCTTTTTTTCTTATTTGCCGAGCGGCTAACACCGACTAATTCAAAATCGACTTTGCGATCATCTAGTTTAACTGCAGCGACTTGTACTTGAAGTTCATCACCTAAACAAAAAACTTGTTTAGTGCGTTCACCCACTAAGCGATGATGGGCTTCTTCATAACGATAATAGTCGGATGGCAGTGAGGTAATGTGAATCAAGCCTTCTACATAAACATCTAGCAGCTCTACAAATAAACCGAAGTTAGTCACAGCGGTTATCACACCGGGAAATACATCGCCAATACGGTCTTGTAAATATTCACATTTTAGCCAACTTACTACATCACGAGTGGCATCATCTGCGCGCCGCTCTGCCATAGAGGTATGTTCACCTAAGCGCAACATATCTTCTAAGGTATAAGGGTAAATATGTTTTTTCGGAATCACTTTTGCGCCTTTCACCCGCTGCACATGATCGGAATACTGACGGCTACGCACGACGTGACGAATAGCACGATGGGTTAACAGATCGGGGTAACGACGAATAGGAGAAGTGAAATGAGTATACGCAGAATACGCTAAACCAAAGTGCCCTTTGTTTTCTGGGTGATATACCGCTTGACTTAGGCTACGCAACATCACCGTTTGAATGACTTTTGCATCAGGTCTGTCTGCAATTTTTGCAATCATCTGCTGATACTGTTTTGGCTCGGGCTTCACCTTCGCACCAAAACCTAAACCTAGCTCGGCTAAAAATGCATTAAGGTTTTCTAGTTTTTGTTCTTTAGGGCCATCATGCACACGATATAAACCATCTAACTCGTGCTTTTCTAGAAACTTTGCTGCACACACATTGGCACACAACATACATTCTTCAATTAGCTTATGTGCATCGTTACGCTCGACCGGGATAATGCGCTCAATTTTACGCTGCTCGTCAAAAAGTATACGTGTCTCGGTGGTTTCAAAATCAATCGCGCCGCGATCTTCGCGCAAGCGTCTTAGGGTGCGATATAATTTTTCTAACTCATCAATATGCGGCACTACAGCTTGATATTCTTCGCGTAGATTCTGGCCTTCTACTTTTTCGCTTTCGTTTACATTGCCGCCTACATTCTCATCGGCACGACTATTAACGGCTGCTAACATTTTTCCAACTTTGGTATACGTTAGACGCGCATGTGAATGAATAACGGCTTCACAAAACTGGTAACCACTAATACGCCCTGCTGCACTAATACTAATTTCGCAAGCCATCGCCAATCGGTCAACATGAGGATTTAATGAACACAAACCGTTGGACAAGGCTTCTGGCAACATGGGTAAAACAAAGTCAGGGAAGTAGACCGAGGTGCTTCTTACTTCGGCTTCCTTATCTAATGCGCTACCAAGATCGACATAATGAGAAACATCGGCAATCGCGACATAGAGTTTCCAGCCACCGGCTTTTTTGGCTTCGCAATAAACGGCATCATCAAAATCGCGAGCATCTTCACCATCGATAGTCACGAAAGGTAGATGACGCAAATCAACACGATGGAGTTTATCGCTATCGTCTACTTCCGTTGGCAAGGTAGCCGCTTGCGCCTGTACATCTTCTGGCCATTGATGAGGCAAATTGTGTGCACGAATTGCTACATCAATCTCCATACCGGGAGCCATGTGGTCACCCAATACTTCGGCAATCGCTCCCATTGCGGGTGCTTGTCGAGAAGGGTAGTCCGTGATGGTCGCAATAACAAATTGATTATTTTTGGCACCTAAAGTGTTTTCTTTAGCGATCAGAATATCTTGTGTGAGACGCGGATTATCGGGTTTAACATAACCAACACCTTTGTCATTAAAGTAACGCCCAACCACTTGTTTGGTATTGCGCACTAAGACTTCGACAATTTTTCCATCTCGACGACCACGAATACCATCGGGCGCAAGACGCACTAAGACTTCATCACCATCAAACACTTGTCGCATTTGTCGATAAGCTAGATAAATGTCGTCGCTATTATCTGCCGGAATTAAAAAGCCAAAGCCATCTTTATGGGCTTGAATACGTCCGCGAATAAGATCGAACTTAGACACTCGCGCATAAGCTTGTTTACGATTGCTGTGTACTTGTCCATCACGCTCCATCGCAAATAAGCGTCGGCGTAAGGCTTCTTTTTGATCAACATCGTTCAGTGATAATTGCTGGCAAAGCTGAGGATGCGTTAACGGCCCGACGGCTTTATCCAACACCTCTAAAATGTATTCACGACTAGCGATAGGGTTGTCATATTTTTTAGATTCACGTTTAGCGTGAGGATCTGATGTTTTTTTCTTGGTTTTTTTTGCAGTCATTGCCGCCACTGTTTTTGTAAGGAATTTTTTAATAAATGTGTTTATGTAATGTACTTCTGTATTGAGTGAAGATTGTTAAGATTTGTTTAATTGCTTATTATCCGAAACCCAGCGCTGTTATTTTTTAACTTTTTGTTAATCATTTCTCGAATTTGCTGTTTCGCCATTACTGTTTTTACGAATGGTTTGCTAATAGTCTATTTTATGTGGAGGTATAAAAACTTACTTGCTCATATGACGATTTAATATTATTCGAAAACAATAGTCATAGAATATACCTTAAAGCAGGGATAGACCACAAATACCGATAGCTGAACCCATGTGTAAGTTGGTAATACGGAAAATAAGGAGGAAAGAGGAGGCAAAAAAAGGATCAAGAGAAAAGGCATGCGGCGCTATGCTGATAATAAGCAACAATAGCGCCGATTTTAGTCAAGCTAATACATCAAGTAATACAGGCATGGTCGTTTTTAACTCTGTAACTCGCAATTAAAGACTAAACGGGTGACGCAAAACGATCGTTTCTACGCGATCTGGCCCTGTCGACACGATATCTGCTGGCGCACCTACCAATTCTTCCAACCGCTTAATATAAGCTATCGCATTAGCAGGTAGTTCTTCCATCGTTTGCGCACCAAATGTGCTTTCACTCCAACCCGGCATAGTTTCGTATACCGGTACTATTTTGTCCCAACCTGCACTATCGAATGGCACACTAATAGACTCGCCTTCCGCATTTTTATAGCCCGTACAAATATTGATGGACTCTAAACCATCCAACACATCTAGCTTAGTAAGACATAGACCCGAGATAGAGTTAATACGAATAGCATGTTTAACCGCCACCGCATCAAACCAACCACAACGACGCTCACGCCCAGTAGTTGCACCAAACTCATGGCCTTTAACACCCAAATGATTACCCACTTCACACGACAGTTCCGTTGGAAAAGGGCCAGAGCCTACACGGGTGGTGTACGCTTTGGTTATACCTAAAACATAATCTATATACATTGGCCCCATACCGGAACCTGTGGCTACGCCACCTGCCGTGGTATTTGATGAGGTCACGTAAGGATAGGTACCGTGATCGATATCAAGCAGCGACCCCTGAGCGCCTTCGAACAAAATACTTTCGCCCGATTCACGAGCCGCATGTAGCTTATTGGTAATATCCAATACCATTGGCTTTAATTCTTCTGCCCAGACCAATGACTCAGCTAGCACTGTGTCGTAATCCACGGCTTCTACACCGTAGTAATTCACCAAGGCGAAATTGTGATATTCCATCACTTCTTTGAGCTTTTCTGCAAACGATTCAGGATTAAAAATATCTCCCAAACGCAAACCTCGACGCGCCACTTTATCTTCATATGCTGGGCCGATACCACGACCGGTAGTGCCAATTTTGTCGTTGCCACGCTTAATTTCACGCGCCTGATCTAAAGCCACGTGATAAGGCAAAATTAAAGGGCAGGCAGGTGACAAGCGAAGACGCTCACGTACAGGTACGCCGCTGGCTTCTAATCCAGCCATTTCTTTTAATAGCGCATCAGGGGCAAGAACGACGCCATTACCAATCATACACTGCACACCATCACGTAAAATGCCCGATGGAATTAGGTGTAAAACCGTTTTTTTGCCGTCGATAACCAAGGTGTGTCCGGCGTTATGGCCGCCTTGAAAACGCGCCACTAGCGATACTTGATCGGTGAGTAGGTCAACAATCTTACCTTTACCTTCGTCACCCCATTGAGTGCCTAATACGACTACATTTTTACCCATAATTTTTCTCTATTTAACTCGTTGCTCTTTATTTCTAACTTTCTAAAAACATTATTTCTGAAAATAACGCTTTATCAATATTACACCTTGGTAGTTAAGGGCTGCACTTGATATGCGCCATCAACCCACGCTAACTGCCGATCACAATGCAGCTCATTCAAATTGTCCTCTGCCGATGACAAACCACTCACCACTCGCTCGCCACTTTGACGCAAGGCTTGAATTGCCAACCATTGCTGAGGATCTTCTGACGCTGGCGCATAAATGCCCAACGTCTCTACCGACAATGATACTTCAGCTAAACGCATCACCGAAGTGAGATTCAAACCAAAACCTGTTGCAGGACGGGAACGACCAAAAGCTTCGCCAATATGATCATAGCGCCCTCCATTAGCAATCGCATCGCCATAACCTTCCGCATAAGCAGCGAATACGGTGCCCGTGTGGTAGTGGTAACCTCTTAACTCGCTCAGATCAAAATAAAAGTTAACATTGGGATAGCGAGCGGCTACAACATTAGCAATGGCAGTCAGCTCATCAATGGCGGCCTGCGCTTCCGCTGGCGCATCGCTTAGTGCTTGTTGCGCTTTATCTAATACCGAAATATCACCACTCAAGGTGGTCAGAGCCAACAACCACTCACCCGCCTCTTCAGAATCGATATTGGTTTTAATCCATTGCTGGATTTCAGACTGGTCTTTAGTTTGCAGCAAAGCAAACAGTTCTGATTCCTGGCTTTCGCTTATATTTAATGAGTCTGTTAACGCGCTATAAATACCAACGTGACCTAAATCAAGCGTAATGGTTTGTACGTCAACGGCGATAAGGGATTCCAACAACAGGGAGATAACTTCTATATCGGCTTCTAAACCCGCCTCACCAAATAATTCCACCCCCACCTGTAACGGTGTACGAATGGCTAAAGGGGTTTTTGGCGTGGCATGCAAGACGTGATCGGCGTAGCAAAGACGATTGACGCCATTACGCATAAAGCTATGAGCATCCATACGCGCGGCTTGCGGTGTCATATCCGCACGTAAGCCCATGGTTCGCCCCGATAATTGATCAGTCACTTTGAGCGTTAGTAGCTCTAGGTCATGACCGACACCACTAAATAAGGATTCAGTGAATTCTAATAAAGGCGGAATAACCAGTTCATAGCCCCAGCAACGATATAAGTCGAGTAACTGTCGACGTAACTGTTCAACACCTTGCGCTTGGGCAGGCAAAATTTCTTCGACACCATCGGGTAATAACCAACGATCTACATTCTTCATAATTAATCTTTTAGGTCAGTAAATACAATATGCTTAACCCCAGCAGCATACTAAACAAGCCCATCACGCGAAGTTGATGGTCAGTAATGAGCGCCAATTGCGCTACTAGCCGTCGCCACTTGGAGGGATATAAGAAAGGAATAACCCCTTCGATAATCAGTAGTAAGCAAAATGCTTGGAGCAGCGCTTCCCACATAGTGATTCCCGCACAGTATCGTTAGTAAGGCTTTCGAAAGGTCTCTTCTAGATAAGCCCTGACTTTCTTAGGCAATATCTTTGTCATAAAAAAACCGAGTTACTAGTAACTCGGTTTTTCGGATTTTATCACTTTTTACACGTTATTGTGTGTTTTTTGTGATGTAATCGTGATAATCGCGAAGGTCTCGCTCATTTATTGACCCAGACTAGGTGGTGTATCACCTTGACTGCTTTTCAAGTAGCGAAAGAAATCACTATCGGGGTCAATCAGCATAATGTCACCTTTATTTTGGAAGGTGGTTTTATATGCCTGCAAGCTACGAACGAAGCTATAGAATTCAGGGTTTTTGCTATAAGCCGCCGCATACAAATTAGTGGCCTTAGCATCACCTTCACCGCGTAGCAATTCAGCATCACGATAAGCTTCTGCTTCGATTACCGTACGCTGGCGATCTGCATCTGCTCGAATAATTTCTGCCTGCTCTTTACCTTTTGAACGGTATTCACGGGCTTCTTTTTCACGAGCGGCACGCATACGGTCGTACACTGAGTTACGCACTTCGTCCGGCAAATCGATTCGCTTAACTCGAATATCCACCACCTCTACACCTAACTCTTGACCAACGGTTTTGTTGATTGTTTCGACTAGCGAAGCCATCAACTCATCACGCTCACCAGACACCGCTTCGTGCAAGGTACGCTTACCGAATTCGTTACGTAGACCATCACTGATACGTACCGCTAGACGACGGCCAGCCGTATCTTCGATACCACCGGTTGAAGTGTAGTAAAGTGCGGCATCGGAGATGCGCCATTTAGCATACGAGTCCACCACTAAACGCTTATTTTGCACGGTAAAGTAGTTCTCTGGTGGCGCATCCAAGGTCAAAATACGCGAATCAAAATAACGTACCTCGTCAGAAAGTGGCATTTTAAAGTTTAAACCCACCTCAGGATGAATTGGCTGCAGCTTACCAAAGCGAAGCACAACCGCCTTCTCGTACTCAGGTAGAACATAAACAGACGCATTAATCACGGCTAATGCAATGAGTGCAACGATAATTCCAATGATACTTTTCGTCGACATTAGCGTGCTCCTCTTGTGCGGCCAGCCTGATCTTGACGTAATTGCTCAATAACAAGATCGCTGATTTGACGGATATCATCTTGAGTCACACTGTCGCTAGCGCTACGACTAAAAGATGAACTACTTGCTGCTTGCGATGTTAGCTTATCCAAAGGCAGATACATCATATTGTTACCACCTTCCACATCCACTAAGACCTTAGAACTATTTGCCATCACTGACTCAATAGCATCAATATAGAGACGCTCACGGGTCACTTTAGGTGCTTGGCTATATGCCGTAAGCAACTGGTTAAAACGCTCCGACTCACCCTCGGCTCTTGCTATCACTTGATCACGATAAGCGTTTGCCTCTTCGATGGTACGCTGTGCTAAACCACGAGCTTCAGGAACGATACCGTTAGCGTATGATTGCGCTTGGTTTTTTAAACGTTCTTGATCTTCTTTCGCTTTCACTACGTCATCGAACGCGTCTTTTACTGCGGCTGGCGGCTTACCTTCTTGCAGGTTAACCCCGACAATATTGATGCCTGTACCGTAGCTTTCTAGATACTCTTGCAAACGCTGTCGCATTTCGGTAGCGATTTTTCCACGACCTTCCGATAGCACTTGATTTAGCTCAGTTGAACCAACCACATGACGTAGGGCACTGTCGGAAGCATGTTCCAAACTAACCACTGGGCTATTCACGTTAAGTACAAATGCCTTAATGTCAGCGATGTTGTATTGGATAGTGACAGGCACTTCCACAATACTTTCATCTTCCGTCAGCATTAGCCCGCCAGCCACATATTGGCGCTCGCCGGTTACATTATGCTCAATCACTTCATCAATCAGAGGGGGATTCCAATGCAAACCTGCACCGACAATACTGTGGAATTTACCCAAACGAAGCACAACGGCTTGCTTTTGCTCATCTAGCTGATAAATACCGAAGACGCCATACACTAGCGCAACAATAACCAAACCAACAACAATCATAGAGCCTGAAATACCGCTTCCACCACCATTGTTGTTACCGCCACCTTTGCCACCAAAGATACCGTTGATTTTCTTTTGAAAGTTTTTCAGGGCTTCATCCAAGTCAGGCGGGCCGCCGTTGTTACGGTTGCCACCCCAAGGGTCTTGGTTGTTACCACCCGGTTCGTTCCAGGCCATAATACTCTCCAGTTATGATATTAAAAAGCGCGGGGGCTCTTGGGGCGTCTGCATGAACAATGTTTCATCCAATGCAAAAGCTCTATAAAAGACCCTATAATATGTCTATTGTGATCTATTTATTCTGGCTGCTCGGCAGTTTCCCAAGCTTCGCTGGTACTCAAGATGGGGATGACGCCCGCCCATTCCAAGTCTTTCTCTGCAATTCCTTCACTGCCAAGTATTTTTAATAGCTCGACTTGAGGAATATTAATTTGAACCTCGCTATTGCCCTCTTCATCGTAAGACTCATCCTCTATAGCTTCGACACTATATAAGCGTGCGCGCAAACGCGACAACTCTGTTGGCAGCACCACAGGGAAGCGCAGAGTCGCTTGAATCATGCGGTCACCTAGACACTCAGCTAAAGCTTCAAACATGAGCTCAACACCTTCTCCCGTTTGTGCCGATAACCATACCGCTACCGGAACGCCATGTTCATCTCTATCAATACGCGGTGCATGTTCAAGCAGGTCAATTTTGTTATAAATTTTAAGCTGGGGCAAATCCGCCGCGCCAATCTCCGTTAATACTTCCTGTACTTGCTCTATATTACGTGGCCGCTCTTCGTCGGCGGCATCAATTACATGTAATAACAGCGATGAATGAGCGGCCTCTTCTAAGGTTGCCCTAAACGCGTCGATAAGCCGGTGGGGTAAATGGCTAATAAAACCCACCGTATCTGCTAATACGGCTTTACCTACATTAGGTAAATTGATTTGTCGCATAGTCGGATCGAGTGTAGCAAATAGTTTATCTTCCGCGTATACGCCCGCATCGGTAATATGATTAAAGAGGGTCGATTTGCCAGCATTAGTATAACCCACTAATGAGACCGTTGGCGTTGAAGTACGCAATCGCGAACGACGACTTTGGTCTCGCTGCTTGCGCACTTTATCTAGGCGAGCCTCTATCGATTTAACACGTACACGCAATAAACGGCGATCGGTTTCTAGCTGAGTTTCACCGGGGCCGCGTAAACCGATACCACCTTTTTGTCTTTCCAAGTGTGTCCAACCACGAATTAATCTTGTGGACATGTGATGCAGCTGAGCTAGCTCTACTTGCAGCTTGCCTTCATGTGTACGAGCCCGTTGCGCAAAAATATCTAAGATCAAACCTGTTCGGTCGAGTACTCGACACTCAAATATCGCCTCAAGATTGCGCTCTTGGGTTGGCGTTAAGGTGTGGTTAAAAATAACAATTTCGGCTTCATGCAAAACCACTAGCTCTCGCAGCTCTTCTGCTTTGCCAGAACCAACAAAGGTTTTTGCCACCACAGACGATCGCTGGCCAGTCACGAACTCAACAGGATCACCACCTGCCGATAAGACCAGCTCTTCAAACTCTCTAGGATCATCACGAATATGGGAATGGGGAAGTTGCAAATGAACAAGAATCGCTCGCTCGCCGGATTTGGGACGCTCAAAAAACAATCAGTAATCTCAACAAAAATAATGTGGCTTTACAAGAGCACACCTTAAATGATGCGCCTTGGCAAAAAATTAACAGGCTAAAAAGTTAACACACTAGAAACGTTATATCGACTTATCAAGCGACGCCGCAACAATTATTTATTGAGGTGCCGCTATAAGCTTTCCTTTAACTCTTGTTTAACTTTTGCCTAACTTTTATTTGGCTTCTGTTTAACCTTCATCATCGTCAGAATCGTCATGCTCTACCATGGGCACTCGCACGGCTCTAGCCGGGACGACGGTGGATATAGCGTGTTTATATACCATCTGGCTCACTGTATTTTTGAGCAGAATAACGAACTGATCAAATGACTCCACTTGGCCCTGTAACTTGATACCATTAACGAGGTAAATAGACACTGGGATACGTTCCTTACGTAAAACGTTTAGGTAAGGGTCTTGTAGGCTTTGCCCTTTTGACATGGGATGCTCCTTGGGATGATGAAAGTAATATACGTTTGTTATTAAATACTTATTAAAGTCTTACTGCTGTACTATAAGTTTGCACTACACGTTTGTACGATACGCTTAACAATTTAGCGTTGTTCAATTGAATAACAAGTCGCTCTATTATTACTATAGCAGTAAATGTGTCCTTTTAAGACACTAACTATAAGAATAATTCCATGTTAATAGTCTTAGTTTTTAATTTTATCTAGACATAACTTCTTGCACTTCCTATCTTGACGTTAATCACAGGGAATTCAATACCCTAGCAATGTTTTTTTCTCCCTTTACGGCTAAAGTCGTAGAGTCAATATCAACTTCTAGCCGATGCAAACCCTCCCAACCACGCAACCAGGTCAATTGTCGCTTGGCTAGCTGCCTTGTTGCCGCCAAACCTTTCTCGATCATTTCGTCATAACTATAGACTTTATTTATATATTCCCACATTTGGCGGTAGCCAACAGCACGCATAGAAGGCAAATCGAGAGACAGGTCTCCCCGCTGGTAAAGCTGCGTGACCTCTTCCTCAAAACCATCTTCCAGCATCATTTCATAACGGCGCGCAATACGTTGGTGCAACAGCGCTCTCTCCTGAGGAATGAGTGCAAACTGCGTCACATCATAGCGCTCAGAGAAATGAGTATCGACTGGCGACTGCTGGAGCTGCTCTGCCCGATAAACACTCATCGGCTTGCCACTCATGCGATATACCGCTAATGCACGGGCAATGCGCTGTGAATGATTGGGGTGAATTTGTGCCGCTGACTCAGGATCTACCGCTGCCAATTCTTCGTGTAACAATGACCACCCTTTAACGAGGGCTTCTTCTTCAATCGCCGCACGCGTAGCAAGATCGGTCGCAGGCATATCTGCCAAGCCCTTGAGCAAAGCATTAAAATACATCATGGTTCCGCCCACTAAAACAGGCGTGCGCCCGGCTTGATGGCTTTTATCTATCTCTGCTTGAGCATCTCGACAAAAGTCGGCCACCGAGTAAGTCTCAGCAGGATCACATATATCGATTAACCCATGCGGGGCGAGTGACAATTCTTGTGCGGTTGGCTTGGCGGTACCAATATCCATTCCTCGATAAATTAACGCAGAGTCCACACTAATCACATCCACCGGTCGCTGCTGTGCTAACGCGATTGCCAGATCTGTTTTACCAGAAGCGGTTGGCCCCATCAAAAAAATAATCGGTGGTTTTGAGTCAGTCATTGGAATTGCTTACATACATTGTGTGAAAAAAGAAAAAACGTGCTGCTGGCACTTCGCTTACGCCACCTTATTGCCCACGCATAAACCACTTATCTATTTCAGCGAGTGAAAAATGCATCCACGTAGGCCGACCATGATTACATTGGCCGCTGCGTTCAGTCGCCTCCATATCACGCAATAAGGCATTCATTTCGGGCACACTTAAGGTGCGATTGGCGCGTACCGAACCATGGCAGGCCATAGTCGATAACAACTCATTAATGTGTTGCTTGATGCGATCACTACTGCCGTATTGAATAAGGTCAGACAGGACATCTCGCACCAGCTGCTCTACGTTGGCATTTTTTAACGATACCGGAATTTGCCGAATTAATAGACTCTCGGGGCCTGCGGTCTCAACCACAAAACCCAACTGCTGAAAAACCTCTTGATGGCTCTCAATACAAGCAACTTCTTTTTCGCTCACTGCCAAGGTTTGCGGCACCAATAAGGGTTGTGCCTGTACATTACCTTGATCAAAAGCCGATTTCATTCGCTCATACACAACACGCTCATGCGCCGCATGCATATCAACTACAATTAGGCCTTGTGCATTTTCGGACAAAATATAAATACCTTTGAGTTGCGCTATTGCATAACCCAGTGGCGGCACCTCATGACTGGTTTCTGTTGCTGACTCAGGGCTGAGCGAAGCTGCTTGCCCATAGAAATTCAACGCTTCACGTATTTGGGGTGTATCGGTATCTGTGGGCGGATAATGAGGGGCAGAGGAATAAGCAGGTGAAGGATTACCCGCTGTATTCACTAACGTTGATGCCGCTAAAGACATCGACTGCTGATCGACAATCGTTTGCTGCTGACTCGCGTCCGTACCGATACCGGCCGCAACTGCCAGTGACGATGCCGTGGTTAACTGATCATCTGGACGCACATCAGCCAGCGCATGATGCAAACTGCTATAAATAAAGCTGTGTACATTACGCCCATCGCGAAAACGCACTTCATGTTTGGTAGGATGCACATTAACATCTACCGTTGCCGGATCAATTTCTAAATATAAAACAAAAGCCGGGTGGCGACCGTGATAGAGCACATCACTATAAGCCTGTTTAACCGCATGGCTGACTAATCGATCTTTAATCGCACGTCCATTAACATAGAAATGCTGCAAATCTGCCTGACTGCGAGAAAAGGTCGGCAATGCTACCCAACCCCACAAACGTAAACCAGAACGCTCGATATCCACAGTAAGCGCATTTTCCATAAACGCGGGGCCACAGATCTGCGCTACGCGGCGGTTTTTCTCTGCCTCTGATGTGCCTGCACGCAAACTATGGATTGTGCGCTGGTTATGGCGCAATTCAAACGTGACATCAAAATTAGCTAAGGCCAAGCGCTTAACCACTTCTTCTATACGATTAAATTCGGTTTTTTCGGTACGTAAAAATTTACGTCTAGCAGGCGTGTTAAAAAACAAATCTCTTACTTCAACTGTCGTGCCTTGCTGATGAGGTGCTGGGGTCAGCTCCGTTGACATTTCTTGACCTTCCGCTTTTGCTGCCCACCCTTGAGCGGAGTCATTGACACTACTAGTTAAAGTCAAGCGGGACACCGAACTCACACTGGCTAACGCTTCGCCGCGAAACCCCAAAGTACCGACAGCTTCCAAATCGTCTAGTACATAAATTTTACTCGTTGCATGACGGCTGAGTGCCAAAGCAAGATCATCCTGATCGATACCGTGACCATTGTCACGAATGCGCATGGTTTTAATTCCACCATTCTCAATATCAATATCAATACGAGAAGCACCTGCATCCAAGCTGTTTTCTAGCATTTCCTTAATCACGGAAGCGGGACGCTCGACCACCTCACCAGCGGCTATTTGGTTAGCAAGGCGTGGTGGTAATAGTTTAATTTTTGACATATAGATTTAACTTCAACATGAACACTGGAAAACTTATTCGGATAATGGAGTAACAAATTATACAGGAAATAGACCTTATCAGGACTGAATAGAGCCAATTTACAAAAAGCAGCCAATTGATGAAATTATTTGATGTCTCACTAATAACGCCTATGCTTTTAGTGATATTCACTCTTAAACATAGGTAACACAAAATGAAAGCTGCATTTACAATACGCTTTACCCAACTATTAACCACTGGATTTTTAGGGCTTTTGTTAGCTTTTAGCATGCAAGCCAAAGCTAACGACTTCAGCCAACTGACCATCATGACGGAAGACTTCCCCCCGTTTAACTACAAAAAAGATGGGAAAGCCGCGGGCTCCGCTGTGGATTTACTCATGCAAGCTAGTGCCGCAGCGGGAAAGCCTATCACTAATGATAAAATCAATGTAATGACGTGGGCACGAGCATATAAAGCAGTGCAGTCAGGCCCCAACGCCTTATTATTTAGTATGACAAGAACCGATGCTCGCGAAAATCTATTCAAATGGGCCGGCCCCATTGGTGAAAACCGCGTTGTTATCTGGGCGAAAAAGTCATCTGGTATCACTCCCTTCGATAACATCAAGGATAACTCAGAAAAAGTCGTTGTAGTACGTGACACCGTAGGCGATCAACTGATGGTAAGTGCTGGCGCAACAGACGACCAGCTTGCTCGAGCATCTAAACCAGAAGGAGCTTCGAAGATGCTTATCAACGACCGAATAAAGCTGTGGGCTTATAGTGAAAACAGTGGCGCGCGACAATTAAAAGATGCAGGAGCGAACGTTGACGATTATGAAATTGTCCACGTTTTAAAATCAAGCGAACTTTATTTTGCTTTTAGTAAGGATGTAGACGACTCGGTAATTCAATTACTACAGAAAGGTATTGATCAAGTACGTCCGTAGTACTAACAAAGTTACTATTGTAGCTACCAGCTAGTCTATTTATATTGATCGCTTGCACATGCGGCGGTCAACTTTTTATCTCAAGTGCTTTATTTACTCGCCACCCTTATATGCCCATAAAAATAATCACACGCACACCTTGCTAACAGACATTTCTTTTCTATACTTTTGTTGATGACACACATTAACCAAGGTAACGTACTATGAAACATCTTATTTACAAAACACTCTCATTTTTAGTTATTGCCATTGCAGCGCAAGTATCAAGTGTTGGCGCAGCAGACCTTAGCTCTTTACGAATCATGACGGAAAACTTCCCCCCCTTTAACTATAGCGAAGACGGTAAACCTGCAGGTATTGCCGTAGAGCGACTACTAAACGCCAGTGAAGCTGCCGGCATGCCTGTCACCAAAGATCAAATAAGTGTTATTACATGGGCACGGGCATACAAAACAACCCTGTCCGGCCCTAATGCATTATTGTTTAGTACCACTCGTAGCGCAGAACGTGAAGACTTATTTAAGTGGGCTGGGCCTATCGGCCAAAACCGCATTGTGGTGTGGGCAAAAAAATCATCTAACTTTGGCCAAATTGAAGACATCAGCAAAATAACCGACAAAATGGTGGTAGTGCGCGATGATATCGGCGATCAACTCGCTCTAAGTGCTGGCGTACCTGACAAAATGATTATACGCAGCTCAAAGCTAGAAGCGTCTGCTAAACAAATACAAAATGACAGAGCCAAACTATGGGTTTATAGCGAAATTGCTGTACCCACAATTCTAGAAGGAATTGGAGCAAATATTGATGACTATGAAATTGTTCATGTGCTTAGCTCAACCGATCTTTATTTTGCATTTAGTAAAGATGTGGATGATGCATTAATCGCCAAACTTCAGGCGGGCATAGATGCGACCAAATAATTGTAAAGTGTAGCAAAAATATCGTGTAGCTTCGGCAAGGCTGAAGCTACACTTTTTTATAACGTCTATTGACAACTTATATTTATCATCCCGACTAGCCGCTTAAGAGAATTGGCTTAAAAAACTTATACAGCATCTCTCATCACGACAATATAAAAAGCTCAAATTCCAACTATTACATTTCACTCTGTTAACATTAGCGCCTACCGCACCAACTTGTGTTAACTATGACAATACCTCTAATTTCACACCCATCATATAGCTTCCCTTTTCCGGACAGCCACCGCTTTCCAATGGAAAAATTCCAACTACTCGTCGAGCACCTAAAAAGCACAGGGCTATTTAATAAAGCCTGTCACTTTAGACCTGGCATAAGTAAAATAGAACTACTTCAGCAAGGGCATTGCCCAAACTACATTCAACGCTTCATCAGCAATACACTTACAGCAAAAGAACTTCGCCGAATGGGATTGCCTTGGAGCGAAGGTCTAGTTAAACGTACACTCATCTCGCCAAACGGTACTTTTTTAACGGCTCAGCTCGCATTAAAACATGGCATTGCTTGTCACCTAGCCGGGGGAACACATCATGCGCACGTTGACTTTGCATCTGGGTTTTGTATTTTTAATGATTTAGCTATCACTGCAAAAGCCTTATTGGCGCAAGGAAAGGTCAATAAAATACTTATTTTTGATTGTGATGTACATCAAGGCGACGGCACAGCGTCGATATTGCAACATGAAAAAAGAGCCTATACCTGCTCTATTCATTGCGAAAAAAACTTTCCCGCAAAAAAGGCATTGAGCGATTTTGATGTCGGCTTACCTCCGGGAACAAGTGACAAAGAGTACCTTGACTGCGTACAGAGCACTCTCGACGTCGCAATAAAAAATCAACAACCAGATTTAATTTTATACGATGCGGGTGTCGATATTTATCAACACGACCCTCTAGGATTACTTAACATAACACTACAAGGCATTAGATTAAGAGATAAAATGGTGTTAGAAACGAGCAAGAAAAATAATATCCCTATTGCTACCGTCATCGGCGGTGGTTACGACGATGACCGGTATGCACTAGCGAAGCGACACGCTATTGTTATCGAAGAAGCGTTTACTGCCTTTACTCATTAACAGACAATACAATTACAACAACCGAGATGGAATAACATCCCTGTAATGATTTAACATTCGCTGATACCACTGATAAAAGATATCCTCTTCATCAGTGAAGCCTATGTCGATTAAAGCCACTTCATTCGAGCAAGCAATCCATAAAAACATACCAAGAACACAAATATCAGCATAAGATGGTGATTGTCCCGTCAAGTAAGATTGATCATCCAATACTTCTCTCAATGTATCTAATGTCTTATTGAGCTCTACGATACTTCCGCGGGCTTTATCATTATAAGCTTCCAAACTAAGGCCTAATTTTTCTTCACGGCTTTGACGAAAATAACTTTTGTCTTCTTCTCTGACAATACGAAAAATAGGCATAATCACTAAAGGTCGAATATGTACTGACAACACATTGTTGCACCACTCATTAACCGACATTGCATGGAATTTTGCGTCTTCATTTTCAAATAATAGAGGGCCTTGTGAATAATGCGATTCAAGATATAAAGCGATATCCCACGAATCACTGACAACCGTATCGCCGTCAGTCAATACCGGTAACAAGCCTTGCCCTGATATAGCAATTTTATTTTTTTCAGTAAATGCCACCGGTACCGTCTCGTGCTTCAACTGCTTATGGGATAGTGCTAAGCGCGACTTCCAGCAATGGGGACCAAAGCGAACATTGGTATCTGCCGCAGCAAGATCATAAAGAGTAATACTCATATGCTTTTCCTCGTTTCAATAATCATTAGTCGGTATTTTTTTGGCCAAATAAAATAGACTTACCTTGCTGTGTCACTGCAGCACCTGTATTAATCGCCTCTGCTTTTGCATAAGCACGCTGCACAGCAGGCCTTTCACTCATGCGCTCAAACCACGCTTGCAGATGTGGAAAGTCATCCAGATTCTGTCCTTGACGCTCATGAGATCGAATCCACGGATAACATGCCATGTCGGCTATCGAATACTCATTCGCAATAAAATTTTGCCCCGCCAATTGTTTATTTAACACGCCGTAGAGACGACTCGTTTCATTAACATAACGATCAATCGCATAAGATACTTTTTCTGGCGCATAGTGTGAGAAATGATGATTTTGCCCAGCCATTGGCCCTAACCCACCTATCTGCCAATGCAACCACTGTAATATGTTGTATCTTTCTTTGCCTTTGACTGGCAAAAACCGCTGAGTTTTATCTGCTAGATATTCTAAAATCGCTCCAGATTCGAACAACGATAAAGATTCTTCAACGTGGCTAGCATTACCTTCTGTGCTTGCAAAAAACGGCGACGGATCAACAATGGCTGGAATACGGTTGTTTGGACTAATCTTTAGAAACTCGGATGTAAACTGATCCCCATTATTGATATTAATGGGATGCAATCGATAAGGCAGCTGAGCCTCCTCTAAGAAGATGGTAATTTTGTGCCCATTCGGCGTAGTCCAATAATAGAGATCTATCGGTAACATCATTAGCCCCTTCGTTAATTCGTTCAATTTTGACAATTATGTCAAAATTGACAGCATTGTCAACAATGAAGAATACGTTATGATAGCAACAACACATTCTTAATGTAGAAATAGGGTCTCTATGGTTGGCACACGTAAATTTAATGAAGAGGAAATCCTCTCTATCGTAATCAATGTATTTCGGGATAAGGGCTACACCGCAACAACAATGCTTGACCTCGCAAAAGAGACTGGTGTACAACGGGGCAGTCTCTACAATGCCTATAAAAATAAAAATACACTCTTTCTAAAAGCATTCGACTACTACACACAGCAGTTTTTAGAGATTATTGAAAAAGACCTTGCTCACCCGGATGCAAAAATTGCATTTACTCAGTTATTTGCAAACAGCGTTAACCGCTTAATGGCCGACGAACAAAAAAGAGGTTGCTTTAGCACACGGACGATCATGGAGTCTATTAGGCAATGTCCGGATATTCAGCAGTGTCTAAGCGTTTTTTTAGATGGCTTACAAGAAAAGATACATGAGCGATTAATGAAAGCGCATGACGAAGGAGAGTTTTTAGGAGAGCCTTTACGCTATGCTCGCTACTTAGTTGCACTCACACGAGGAGTAGCTGTCATTGAGCAGGCTTACAGCGACAAAGAACATATGGCTGATATATATAACACCGCCATTGCACAAATGCCTTTCAGAAAATAAAAGTTTACAGTACATAGAATTAGTCATGTACTTCAAGCTGACGGAGAAGGCTTTCCTATTCTCTGTAGACCTAAGCCTAAGATAATAATAGCTAAACCAACAAATGTAAGCACTTGCAATGGCTCACCTAAGACTTGATTAATAATAAACAAGCTAACGAATGGCGATAAAAAAATCAACGAGCTAATACGCGATGTATATTCTGTGGTTTGCAAAGCAGCCTGCCACAGTATAAACGTAAAGCCCATTTCAAATAGGCCGATGTAAGCCATACTCGCAACCACTTTATAGGACAGGTCGAGCGGTGACGAGTTAAAGTAGGCGATAAAAATAAGCACTGGCAAGGCATAAAGAAAATTCTGAAATAAAGCGAGTATTGGAGGACGAGAATCTTTGATGTTTAACAACCAATAGCTTGCCCATATCAATGTACTCACTAACGCCAACACAACCCCTATACCATCTACCCCACCGGGCAGGTTTTTACCCGCAACAGAAAGTAAAAACACACCGCCGTAAGCCACGAACATTCCTGCAACATCCCATCGAGAAATCTTTCTTCCCAAAAACGGCACCGCCAGCAAGCCTAAAACAATAGCCCACGTATAATTAATCGGCTGTGCGATTTGTGCAGGAAGACGATCGTAAGCTTCGAACAAAATGAGGTAATAAAGAACGGGATTAAGCATCCCTAGCTTGATAGAAATATAGCGATATTTCCACAAAGAACTTAGCGCACTCACGAGTTCTTTACGAACTAGTAATACACTTATTAAAACGAGGAGAGAGAAAAAAGAAGCACCAGTTAACAAATGAATAACTGATGTTAAATCTAAACCGATTTTAAATGCCGATGCTACCGTAGACCAAAGTAGCACCGCCGTT
Source organism: gamma proteobacterium IMCC1989 (assembly GCA_000209515.2). GTDB lineage: Bacteria > Pseudomonadota > Gammaproteobacteria > Pseudomonadales > Cellvibrionaceae > Endobugula. The sequence goes on along the minus strand of AEVK01000016.1, from coordinate 1,311 downwards.
AAGCCGTAACTTAACGCCAGTGTTTCTTTTTTCAAGTAGAGCTATTCCTATCGAACGTTAGCTAGGAATTTTTGTGTATGCACACTTTGTGGGTTGCCAAAAATCTCTTCCGGCTTACCAATTTCTTCCATAATACCTTGATGGAAGTAAGCCACACGATCGGACACTTCTTTGGCGAAACTCATTTCATGTGTTACCACAATCATGGTCATACCGTCTTTTGCTAACAAACGCATGGTATCCAATACTTCACCTACCAACTCCGGATCAAGTGCAGATGTTGCCTCATCAAACAACATGTAACTTGGCTCCATCGCTAACGCGCGAGCTATCGCTAAACGTTGCTGCTGACCACCTGAAAGCTCTGCTGGGTAAGAACCTAATTTATCACCTAACCCCACATGCTCTAGCTGTGCTGCTGAGATTTTTTCAGCTTCAGCCTTACTCAAACCTTTAACGATACGAGGGGATAATGCGACATTTTCTATCGCAGTTAAATGCGGGAAAGAATTCCACTGCTGGAAAACCATACCTATTTTTTCACGCAGTGCGTTTAGATTGGTTTTTTTGTCATGGACATCGATACCATCAACAAGGATTTCACCATTATTAATAGGCTCTAAACCATTGATACAGTACAACAATGTTGATTTACCCGAGCCAGAAGATCCAACAATTGTTAATACCTCACCGTCAGCCACGTCCAAGTCGATACCTTTAAGTACTTGAACATCACCAAATGCTTTATGTAAGTTTCTGATTTTGATCATTGCTGCCACCTTTTTTCTATATAACTACTCGCCTTCGAAATCGGATATGAAAGGGCGAAATAAAAGAGACCCGCGACGGCTAAAACAGTAAATGTTTCTGCAGTACGAGTAATTAATATTTGAGACGCTTTTAGTAACTCGGTATAGCCAATAACCGAGACTAACGCCGAATCTTTAAGCACACTTAATGCAACACCGACCCAAGCCGGTAGAACAGCGCGTAAACCAATCGGCCATACGATGTAACGCATATCTTGCCAGTAAGTCATACCCAGAGAGCGTGATGCCCTGCGTGTGGTCAATGGAACGGCCTCAATACCACTGAGCGCTACTTGAGCAACCAGTGCAGAGGTGTATATAGAAAGGATTATCGTGCCCGACCAAAAAGCGGGTAACGGAAAACCTGCTATCGCGATGAAGCTATCGAATAAAATTAACTGGATAATCAACGGTACACTTCGAAAAACATCAAGAAAACCATTAACGACCAAACGCACAGCGAGATTACCCGCATTCAATAGCCAACCAAAAATAGTACCGA